>JASKKK010000007.1 GCA_030154185.1 Desulfuromonadales bacterium | reverse complement strand
TTCGTGCAGGGCATGCGGGTTACCGACCAGGAAACCATGGATGTTGCCGAAATGGTCCTCGGCGGCAAAGTCAACAAGGAAATCGTCGCCAACATCAATCTTCACGACGGCAAAGCCGTCGGCCTCAGCGGCAAGGATGGCCGTCTGATTCAGGCGCGCAAGCTCGAACTGACCGCCATCAATCCCGACACCCTGACCTCCGAGATCGTCGATGTGGGGCTGGTAGGCGAGGTCGAAAACATCGATACCCGGATCATCACCACTCTGGAGGACAACGGCTTCATCCCGGTTATCGCCCCCATCGGGGCCGGGCTGGCCGGTGAAACCTACAATATCAATGCCGACCTGGTAGCCGGGAAGATCGCCGGCGCGCTACGTGCGGAAAAGCTGATTCTGCTGACCGACGTGGAGGGGGTCAAGGACAAGCAGGGCAAACTGATCTCCACCATCGACACCCAGCGGGTACCGGATCTTATCAACGACGGCACCATCACCGGCGGCATGATTCCCAAACTCAACTGTTGCATCGACGCCATCGAGGAAGGGGTTCATACCGCGCATATCATCGACGGCCGGATAAAACACGCCTGCCTGCTCGAAATTTTCACCGATCGCGGCATCGGCACTGCCGTAGGGAGGTTCACAGCATGACGACACAAGAATGGATTACCCGCGGCGCCGCCCACGTTGCCAAGACCTACGGACGCTATCCGCTGGTTGCCGAACGGGGCGAAGGCTGCCGCCTGTGGGACGTGGACGGCAAAAGTTATCTCGATTTTCTGGCTGGTGTCGCGGTCAACAACCTCGGCCACTGCCATCCCAAAGTGGTTGCGGCGCTGCAACAGCAGGCCGCCCAACTGATCCACTGCTCCAACTTTTTCCACATCCCCGCCCAGATCGAACTGGCGGAACTGCTGTGCGAGCGTTCCTTCGGCGACCGGGTGTTTTTCTGCAACAGCGGCGCCGAAGCCAACGAAGCGGCCATGAAGCTGGTGCGCAAATACAGCGCTGAAAAATTCGGCACCGAGCGTTTCGAGGTCATCACGGCCCTGGCGTCCTTTCACGGCCGCACCATCGGCACCATCAGCGCCACCGGCCAGGACAAGGTCAAGGCCGGCTTCAACCCCCTGCTGCCCGGCTTCCACTACGTACCGTTCGGTGACGCCGAAGCCTTGCGCCAGGCCATCACGCCCCGGATCTGCGCCGTCATGCTGGAGCCGGTACAGGGCGAAGGCGGAGTGCGCGTGGCACCGCCGGGCTACCTGGCCGAAGTCCGGCGGATCTGCAACGAAAACGACCTGCTGCTGATATTTGACGAGGTGCAGGTCGGTTGCGGCCGTACCGGCACCCTGTTCGCCTACGAACAGGACGGCGTGGCGCCCGATGTCATGACCCTGGCCAAAGCCCTGGCGGGCGGACCGCCCATCGGCGCCATGGTCGCCACCGAAAAGGTGGCCGAATGTTTCGGCCCCGGCTCCCACGGTTCGACCTTCGGCGGCAACCCGCTGATGGCCACCGCGGCACTGGCGGCCATGCGCACCCTGGTCGAAGACGGCGTGCTGGACAACTGCATGGCCATGGGCAACTACCTGCGCCGGCGCCTCGAGGAATTCAAGGACCGTTACCCTTTTATCAAGGAAGTGCGCGGCCGGGGGTTGATCCTCGGCATGGAGCTGTCCATTCCCGGCGCCGATATCGTCAAACGGGCCCTCGAACAAGGGCTGCTCATCAACTGTACGGCCAACACCGTGCTGCGGTTTCTGCCGCCGCTCATCGTAACGCCCGAAGAAATCGACGAAGCCCTGGCCATTCTGGATGGCGTTCTGCAAAACATCTGACTAGAAAGGTGCGGCGGATGAGGCATCCGCACCCTTGTTTTCTGGAGGACTGATCGTGAAAAAGGACTTTCTCTGTCTTACCGACTGGAGCCTTGAGGACCTGGAAAAACTCTTCGCCCTCGCTGCAGACCTGAAAGCCAAACGGAAACGTGGCGAAGAGCACCATCTGCTCAAAGGCAAGACCCTGGGCATGCTGTTCGAAAAAAGTTCCACCCGCACCCGCGTTTCCTTCGAGGTCGGCATGTATCAACTGGGCGGTCACGCCCTGTTCCTGTCTTCCGGCACCACCCAGATGGGACGCGGCGAACCGATCAAGGATACCGGCCGGGTCATGTCCCGCTATGTCGACGGTATCATGATCCGCACCTTCTCCCAGGAGGGTGTCGAGGAACTCGCCAAATGGTCCGACATCCCGATCATCAACGGCCTGACCGACATGTATCACCCCTGCCAGGTCATGGCCGACCTGCTGACCGTCATCGAGCATAAGAAAAATTACCGCGACCTGACTTACTGCTGGATCGGTGACGGCAACAACATGGCCAACAGCTGGATAAACGCCGCAGCCATATTCGGCTTCGAACTGCGCATCGCCACCCCCGAAGGATACGAACCGCATCCTCAGGTGGTGGCACGGGCCCGCAAGCTCGGCGCCAGGGTCACCTATGTCAACGACCCCATGGAAGCAGCCCGCGGCGCCGACGTGTTGAATACCGACGTATGGGCCAGCATGGGCCAGGAAGAGGAGCAGGCCAAGCGGACCGCCGCCTTCGCCGGCTTCCAGATCAACGCGGATATCATCGCCGCCGCCGATCCCGCATGCATCCTGATGCACTGTCTGCCGGCCCACCGCGGGGAGGAAATCACCGACGAAGCGATCGAAAGCTCGCATTCCGTGGTGTTTGACGAAGCGGAGAACCGCCTGCACATCCAGAAAGCCATCATGGCGACCCTGATGACCTGATTGCGCCCGAGGGGAAAACATGATCATCACCTGCCCGCATTGCGGATTCAGCACAGAAGTATCGCCGGAGAACATTCCTGCCGATAGCACCGAAGCCACCTGCCCCAAGTGCAAAAACTCCTTTCCTCTGCAGCAGGAGGGCGTCGAGGGGCCGCCGGCAGCTTCCGGGACGCAGCCCGATGAAGGCGAGGTAACCTGTCCGGCATGCGGTCGCCGGCAACCGTCCGGCAGTTACTGCATCGCCTGCGGCATCGACTATGCCAAGTGGCACCGGCGGCAGGAACAGGACCGGGCAGATGCAGAACAGGTTACCTGTCCGTTCTGCGGTCACGTCCAGTCGCTTGCTACCGCATGCCTGCGTTGCGGTGGCATCCTGTCGACCGCGACCAGCCGCGAATCGATTGCCTATGCCGGCTTCTGGGTCCGCTGCGTAGCCGCCATCGTCGACTCCATCGCCGTATGGATACTGCAACTGTTGCTGACCCTGGCCATGGGAGCCATGGTCGGCCTGATTGCGCCGAATTCTGGCAGCGAGTCTTTCGCCTCGATCATCCTGCTGGGGCTGTTCAGCAGTGCCGTCGGCATGGCCTATTATGTGGTGTTTACCGGCGCCTGCGGCCAGACGCCGGGGAAAATGCTGCTGCGCCTGAAGGTCGTGCGCAGCGACGGTACCGGCATGACCTACGGCCGCGCGGCCCTGCGGGAGATCCTCGGCAAGTTCGTATCCGGCATCACCCTCGGCGTCGGCTACCTGATGGTGGCCTTCGATGACCGCAAGCAGGGGCTGCACGACAAAATCGCCGACACCTGCGTGATTCGCCTGTGAATCTGCAGGAGTTTCGAAAGCATTGTTCCGACCGCCTGCGACCGGCAGGAGTCCGGGATTTCTTTTCATCGACACCGCCACCACCGCTGTGTGCACGGCGTTGCCATAACATTGTCCGAAGGAGTACTTACCATGTCTGAAAAAGGTTCTGTCAAAAAGGCGGTCCTGGCGTACTCGGGAGGCCTTGACACCTCCATCATCGTGCGCTGGCTTATCGAAGAATACGGCTGCGAGGTCATTGCTTTCGCCGCCGACGTCGGTCAAGGCAAGGAGCTTGACGGCATTCCCGAAAAAGCCCGCCAGACCGGCGCCAGCAAATGCTACGTTGAGGATTTGCGCGAGGAGTTCGTGCGCGACTTCGTGTTTCCCATGTTCCGTGCCAACGCCATCTATGAAGGCCGCTATTTCCTCGGCACCTCCATCGCCCGGCCGCTGATCTCCAAAAAGCAGATGGAAATCGCCCAGGCCGAGGAGGCCGAAGCCGTGTGCCATGGCGCCACCGGCAAGGGCAACGACCAGATCCGCTTCGAACTGGCCTACTATCATTTCGACCCCGAGATCAAAATCATCGCCCCTTGGCGCGAGTGGGATCTCAACAGTCGCGAGTCGCTGATCGCCTACGCCAAAAAACACGGCATTCCGGTACCCGTGACCAAGAAACGGCCCTGGAGCAGCGACCGCAACCTGCTGCACATCTCCTTCGAGGGCGGCGTTCTGGAAGATCCCTGGGCCGAACCGCCGGAAGACATGTACCTGCTGTCCGTCGCTCCGGAGCAGGCCCCCGACAAGCCCGAATACGTCGAAATCGAGTTCCGCAACGGCGACCCGGTGGCCATCAACGGCGAAACCCTGACCCCCGCCCAGTTGCTCGCCCACCTCAACGAACTGGGAGGCAAGCACGGCATCGGCCGCGTCGACATCATGGAAAACCGTTTCGTCGGCATGAAGAGCCGCGGCGTCTATGAAACCCCGGGCGGTACCATCCTGGAAGAAGCCCATCGCGGCGTCGAGCAGATCACGATGGACCGCGAGGTCCTCAACCTGCGTGACTCTCTGATTCCCCGTTATGCCGCCATGGTTTACAACGGTTTCTGGTTCGCCCCCGAGCGCGAGGCGACACAGGCTCTGATCGACGAAACCCAGAAAACCGTCAACGGCGTGGCCCGCGTCAAACTCTACAAGGGACACTGCCGCGTGGTCGGCCGCAAGTCGGACACCAACAGCCTGTTCGATCCCGAAGTGGCCACCTTCGAAGCCGATGAAGTCTACAATCAGGCCGACGCCGAAGGCTTTATCCGTCTCAATGCCTTGCGTCTGCGCATCCGCAGCGCCATGCAGAAAAAACATCGTTAGCTGCGGAAATCAGTGAATAGTGACTGGTGATTAGTGATTGGAAAATTCAATCACCAGTCACAATCACGGATTGCTATCTGCGATGTCTGGTGACTTGGGACTGAATATGAGCAGTTGCCTTTCACCAATCACTTATCACTAATCACCAGTCACTCTTTTCAGTTTCACCAACGGAGCGAATCCACCATGAGCAAAAAGCCCTGGGCTGGACGATTCACCCAACCCACCGATGCCTTTGTCGAAGAGTTCACCGCCTCCATCGATTTCGATCAGCGCCTGTACCGCTACGACATCCAGGGATCCATAGCCCACGCCCGCATGCTGGCCCGCCAGGGCATCATCGCCGAAACCGAGGCCCGGACCATCATCTCCGGCCTGGAAAGTATTCTGGACGACATCGAGCAGGAGCGTTTCGAGTTTTCCGTGGCCCTCGAAGATATCCACATGAATATCGAGGCGCGTCTCATCGAACGCATCGGCCCGGTCGGCGGCAAACTGCATACGGCCCGCTCGCGCAACGACCAGGTCGCCCTCGACATACGTCTCTACCTGCGCGACGAGGTCAAGGAGGTTCGTTCTTATCTCGAACAGGTACAGGAATCCCTGCTGGAGCAGGCGGAACGCAACCTGGGTGTCATCATGCCCGGCTATACCCATCTGCAGACCGCCCAACCGATCCTTTTCTCTCACCACATGCTGGCCTATTACGAGATGTTCCGCCGCGATTCATGGCGCATGGCCGACATGTACAAGCGCATCAACCTGCTGCCCCTCGGGGCCGGGGCCCTGGCCGGTACCACGTTCCCCATCGACCGGGAGTTCGTCGCCGAGCAACTCGGTTTCGACGGGGTCACGCGCAACAGTCTCGATTCGGTCTCGGACCGGGATTTCGCACTGGAATTCTGCAGCGCCGCGAGCATCGTGATGATGCACCTGTCGCGCCTGGCCGAAGAGCTGATCCTCTGGTCGAGCGCCGATTTTCATTTCATCGATCTGTCCGACGCCTTCTGCACCGGCAGCTCCATCATGCCGCAGAAAAAGAACCCCGACGTGCCCGAGCTGGTTCGCGGTAAAACCGGCCGGGTGTACGGCAACTTCATCAGCCTGCTGACGGTGATGAAGGCCTTGCCGCTGGCCTATAACAAGGACATGCAGGAAGACAAGGAACCGCTGTTCGACACCATCGACACGGTCAAGGGCAGCCTGAAGATCTTCGCCGACATGATCGCCCAGATGAACATTCAGGCCGAAAACATGCGCCGGGCCGCCGCCCGGGGCTTTTCCACCGCCACCGACGTAGCCGACTACGTGGTGCGCAAGGGCATTCCGTTCCGCGACGCTCACGAAATCGTCGGCAAAACAGTGCGTTACTGTATCGAGCATGACAAGCAGATCGAGGAATTGACGCTGGAGGAATTCAAAAACTTTTCTGAAGATATCGAAGCCGACATCTACGAATTCATCACCCTGGAAGCCTCCGTCGATTCCCGTCGCGCCACCGGCGGCACCGCCCGCGAAGCGGTAGCGCGGGAAATCTCCAGAGCGCGCCAGGAACGCCTGCAGAGGATGTGATCATGATGCGCCGCCGACCTCAAGCGATGCCGCTGTTCGTTCTGCTGCTCATGCTCGGCCTGCTCGCCGGATGCGGCCGCAGAGGACCGGTACGTCCGGTGCGCCAGCCCCTGCCGGCGGCGCCGGAACAACTGGTCCTGCGCCAGCAGGGCACCCAGATGCTGCTGTCCTGGTCCATGCCGCAACGCAATCAGGACGGAACCGAACTGACCGACCTTGCCGGATTCAAGGTCATGCGCATGGATTACGATCCGACCGAGGATTGTCCCGATTGCCGGGATACCTCCATCCTGCTGCGCCAGATTGAACTCGAATACCTTCGGGATGTGCAGAGCGTGGACGGGCGTTTTTATCTGGCAGATCCCGACCTCGAAGAAAGGCGGGGCTATCAGTACCGCATCATCCCCTACAATCGCTGGGGGCAGGACGGAACACCGGTCACGGGCCGCGAAGTGATCAGCGTCATCCCCCCGGCTCCGGAAAACATTCGGGCCGAGACCGCCGACGGGGTTCTGACCCTCACCTGGCGGGCCCCTCAGGATATGGGAACCGATATGCAGCTGCTCGGCTACAACGTCTATCGGCGCCGTCCGGGACGTCCGTTTGCCGTTGCACCGCTTAACCGGCAACCGTTGTCGGCACCCCTTTTCGAGGATCGCAGATTCAAAAGCGGGAGCACCTACCTGTATGCTGTCCGCGCTGTGGTTCTGCTCCATCATCGGGAGGTCGAAAGCCGCCTTTCCAAGGCCGTGGTCGCCACCCCCTGGACCAGCTCCAGGGCTCCCTTTTGACATCAAAGAACGGCTATGTTACGGTTTTATCTTTGTTCATATCACTTTAGTGTGTTCTTGAAACCTGTCCATTACTTTGAGGAGCATCATTCATATGAATTACTTTCAATACCGTGATAACGAACTTTTCTGCGAAGATGTCGCGCTTAAGGACATCGCCAAGCAGATCGGCACCCCGTTCTACGTCTATTCCCACGCGACTCTAAGCCGGCACCTGGAAGCCTTCGCTTCCGCCTTTGCCGAGGTGCCCCACCTGATCTGCTATTCCATCAAAGCCAACAGCAACCTGGCCGTACTCAAAACTTTCGTCAGCCACAACGCCGGCTTCGACATCGTCTCCGGCGGCGAGCTGTTCCGCGCCAAGCAGGTCGATTGCGATCCCGCCAAAATCGTCTACTCCGGCGTCGGCAAAACCGAAACGGAAATCGCCGAAGCACTGGAGGCGGGAATTCTGATGTTCAACGTCGAATCGGCCCAGGAGCTCGACACCATCAACGCCGTTGCAGGACGTCTCGGCAAAAAGGCGGGGATCGCCATCCGCGTCAATCCCGACGTCGATCCGCAGACCCACCCCTACATCTCCACCGGCATGAAAAAGGCCAAGTTCGGCATCAACATCTCGCAGGCCCTGGAGGACTATCGCCGCGCCGCCACCCTGCCGAACCTGGAGGTCATCGGGGTCGACTGCCATATCGGCAGCCAGTTGACCAAACTTTCGCCCTTCGTCGACGCTATCGCCAAGATTCGCGAACTGGTCGAAACCCTGCAGAAGGAAGGCTTCGCCATCAAATACCTCGACCTCGGCGGCGGTCTGGGCATCACCTACGAGGAAGAAGAGCCTCCCAGCCCGGCGGATTACGCCAAAGTCATCATTGAAGGGACCAAGGGGCTCGGCGTCACCCTGATTTTCGAACCGGGCCGCGTCATGGTCGGCAACGCCGGCATGCTGGTCTCCAAAGTGCTTTATGTCAAGCACGGCGAAGCCAGGAATTTCGTCATCGTCGACGCGGCCATGAACGACCTCACCCGCCCCGCCCTTTACGGTTCCTACCAGGGGATTCAGGCCGTCGACAACTCGGTATCCGACACCATCACCGCCGACGTGGTCGGCCCCATCTGCGAATCCGGCGACTTTCTTGCCCAGGACCGCGACATCCCGGCCTTTGCCCAGGGCGACCTGCTGGCTGTTGCCTCGGCCGGAGCCTACGGCTTTACCATGAGTTCCAACTACAACAGCCGCCGACGGGTGCCCGAAATCATGGTTAAAGGCGATCAGGTCATGGTTGTCCGGGAGCGCGAGACCTACGAAGATCTGATCAAGGGCGAAAAGATTCCCGAAGGAATCTAATGCCAGAAAGCGTCGCAGCCGCCACCCGGGCCAGCGCAACTGTATGCACTAACAAGGGAGGACCCCCATGTTTACAGGATCCATGGTCGCCATCATCACGCCTTTCGATCGCGACGGGCGTTTCGATGAAGAGACCTTCAGAAAACTTATCGAATTTCAGATTGAAAACGGTACCGACGTCATCGTCCCTTGCGGCACCACGGGCGAATCGGCCACCCTCGACCACGCCGAGCACAAACGCGTGATCAAGAGCTGCATCGAGCAGGTCAACAAACGCATCCCGGTGCTGGCCGGAACCGGCTCCAATGCCACCAGCGAGGCCATCGAGCTGAGCCAGGATGCCAAAACCATGGGCGCCGACGGGGTACTGCTCATATCGCCTTATTACAACAAGCCTTCCCAGGAAGGCGTATACCGACACTTCAAGGCGATCGCCGAAAATGTCGCCATTCCCCAGGTGTTGTATAATGTTCCCGGACGCACCGGCATGAACATGACCGCCGACACCACTATCCGTCTGGCCACGCAGCCCAATGTGGTCGGCATCAAGGAAGCTTCCGGCGACCTGACCCAGGTCAGCCAGATCATCGCCGAGGCCGGCGAGAAGATCAACGTCATCTCCGGCGACGATTTCCTCACCCTGCCCATGATGGCCTGCGGCGGCAAAGGGGTCATATCCGTCACGGCCAACATCATGCCGGGGGAGGTCAAGGCGCTGGTCACCGCGGTGAACGAAAACCGCTATCACGACGCACGCAAAATGCATCTCGATCTTCTCGAGCTGCACCAGTCCATGTTCGTCGAAACCAACCCGGTGCCGGTCAAAATCGCCGCCTCACTCATGGGGCTGTGCGGAGATCATCTGCGACTGCCGCTGGTCGAACTGCAACCCGACAACCTGGCTAAATTGAAAAAAGTCCTGGTTCGCTACGGCCTGACCCAGGCCTGAGCCAATTTTCCCGAGGGAGGGACCATGATCAAAGTAGCAGTCAACGGCGCCGCCGGACGAATGGGCGGACGGCTTATCACCGCGATCAAGGAAACCGAAGGCCTGCAGCTGACCGGCGCTCTCGAGCATGTCGAAAGCCCCATGCTCGGAGAGGACGCAGGGACAACCGCCGGATGCGGCGCCCTGAACGTGCCCATCAGCAGCGATCTCGACGCTGTACTCCAGGCAACCGACATCCTCATCGACTTCACGTTTCCCGAAGTCTCCCTGCGCAACCTCGAAGCCTGCGCACGTCTCGGCAAAGGCCTGGTCATCGGCTCGACCGGTTTCACTCCGGAGCAGCGGGCCCGAGTCGACGAACTGGCCCAGACCATCCCGGTGGTTCTGGCCCCGAACATGAGTGTCGGCGTCAACGCCTGCTTCAAACTCCTGAAAGAAGCGGCTCGCATCCTGGGCGACGATTTCGATGTGGAAATCGTCGAACTGCATCACAACAAGAAAAAAGATTCCCCCAGCGGCACCGCGGTCCGCATGGGTGAAATCGTCGCCGACGCCCTGGGGCGCGATTACAACGAATGCGCGGTCTATCACCGCGAAGGCATGTGCGGGGCCCGCACCCATGAGGAGATCGGCATGCAGACCGTGCGCGGCGGCGACATCGTCGGCGAGCACACCGTCTACTTCATCGGCATGGGCGAACGCATCGAAATCAGCCACCGGGCCATGAGCCGCGACATGTTCGCGCGGGGTGCGGTGCGCGCCGCGGCCTGGCTGGCGGGCAAGGCTCCCGGCCTCTACGACATGCAGGATATCCTGGGGCTGAAATAAGCTCGGCATACCAGGACCCCGGACATCTTTTCACCGCTCGTTCGCCTGGCCCTCTCGAGAGGGCAGAGAACGCGGAAAAAATACTCTGTGGTGAAACAGATAAACGTATTCCATAAACTAAAAACCCAACCATACAACTGGAGGAGAATCTGTGGCACGACTTAACGACAATTATCTGAAACTCAAAGCCGGCTACCTGTTCCCCGAAATCGGGCGCCGGGTCAAAGTGTTCAGCGAAGCCAATCCCGAGGCCAAAATCATCCGCCTGGGCATCGGCGATGTGACCCAGCCCCTGGCCCCCGCCGTACTCAAGGCTTTTCATGACGGCGTGGACGATCTGGCCAACACGGACGACTTCAAGGGCTACGGCCCCGAGCAGGGCTACGAATTCCTTATCGATGCCCTGATCGAAAAAGCCTACAAGCCCCTCGGCGTGGAACTGAAAAAGTCCGAGATTTTCGTCTCCGACGGCAGCAAATGCGACTGCGCCAACATTCTGGACATCTTCGCCCTGGACAACAAGGTCGCCATCTGCGACCCCGTCTACCCGGTCTACAACGACACCAACGTCATGGTCGGCCGCACCGGCGAAGCGGACGACAAGGGCTACTACGAAGGCCTGACCTATCTGGCCTGCACCGAAGACAACCACTTCACTCCGGCCATTCCCGACAAAAAGGTCGACATCGTCTATCTGTGCTATCCCAACAATCCCACCGGCGCCGTGGCCACCCGGGAAGACCTGAAAAAGTGGGTCGATTACGCCCTGGCCAACGATGCGGTGATCTTCTTCGACGCAGCCTACGAAGCCTTCATCACCGAGCCGGGCATCCCCCACTCCATCTACGAAATCGAGGGCGCCAAGCGCTGCGCCATCGAATTCCGCAGCTTCTCCAAGACCGCCGGCTTCACCGGGGTGCGCTGCGCTCTTACCGTGATTCCCGAAGAGCTGATGGCCGAAACCGGCAACGGCGAGAAGTCGTCCCTCAACAAATTGTGGAACCGCCGCCAGTCGACCAAGTTCAACGGCGTTTCCTACCCGGTGCAGAAAGCCGCCGCCGCGGTCTACTCCGAAGAAGGCTGGACCCAGGTCAAGGAAACCATCGACTACTACATGGAAAACGCCCGCCTGATCCGCGAAGGTCTTGAAGCGGCCGGATTGACCGTGTACGGCGGCGTCAACGCCCCCTACATCTGGCTGAAGACCCCGAACGGCATGAGCAGCTGGGATTTCTTCGACAAGCTGCTTTCCGAATGCCACGTGGTCGGCACCCCCGGCAGCGGATTCGGCCCCAGCGGCGAAGGCTTCTATCGCCTGTCGGCCTTCGGCGGCCGGGAAAACGTCCTCGAAGCGATCGACCGCATCAAGAAGAACCTCGCCTGATCGCTTTAGCAAATAGATCGACACAAAAAATCCCCTCCCGTTGCGGAGGGGATTTTTTGTTTTATGACTTGTGAACTTCCAAGCCAACCTTTCCCTGGAAAATAGTTATAAATGAACGATGGCCGTGCGTCTTCGCGAATAGAGGGCATAATATAGGTTATAGAGCTCTTCAACCGCTCCTGCAAAGCGCTGGTGCGTTTCGGCTTGAACGAATCTGTTCCCGGCAAAATCATAAACCTTCCGCCCGTCGGCCCGCAGAGAAACACAGTTGGTCCGCAACCATTGGGCCCGGGCCTTCATTTCGGATGTGAATTATGCCTCCCCAATCCCAAACACCGAACAGCTCGGCCAGCTCCCACCGAATCGAATTGGGCTGGGTGATCGCCCACCACCTCAGCGAACACAATCTGGCTGCCGTCCTGGCGGCTCGCGACGCCATGACCGACTATCTGTCCAGGATGTTTCCGCAGTTCGAGTGGCGCATGCCGGTGGTCCGGCGCGCCGAGGAGCTCCACCAACGTTTTGTCGAACCAAGTCAACTGCTGATCGAAGGGGTGGAAGAGCGTGACATTCGCCATTGGGATTTCGCCTTTGTCACAACACGAGCGGATCTGCAGAGCTATTACAAGCCCTTTGCCATGGCCGTTCCTTCACGGGCGGTGAGCGTCGCGGTCCTTTCTCTGGCTCGCCTGTCGCCCGAACTGGATAACGACGATAGTTCCGGCGGCACTGACAGGCAGACGAGGATGGCCCGCCGCCTCTGTTCGCTGGGGTTGCACCTGCTCGGCGATCTGAACGGACTGCCCCACAGTACAACGGAGACGGATTACATGTTCGAGCCGGCCTCTGCGGACGACCTGGAGGTCATGACGGACTTTTCCGAAAGCCGGCGCCGGCAGTTGACCGCCGAACTGCTGCAAGTTGCCGACATTCGTCTGGAAGAAAGACCCGCCGCCGTTCAGGCGGGCGCGCTGCGGTTTTATCTAAAAGCGGCCTGGATCGGCCGGAGGGACATTTTCAGCGCCATTATCCAGGCCAAACCCTGGGAGTTTCCCTTTCGCCTCAGCCGGCTCACCACGGCCGCACTGTCATCCCTTCTCATCCTGATGATCACTGCCGAGGTCTGGGATCTGGGCATGAACCAGTCGGTGTTGTTTGTAGGCATTCTGTCGCTGACCAGCCTGCTGGGAACCAGCCTGTTCGTGCTCAAACGCCAGAACCTGTTCTTGCGCCGGGGCAGGCGCCGGCTTACTGAACAGACCGTTTTTACCAATATTTCCACCGCCCTGGTGGTTCTGATCGGCATGACGACCAGCTATCTGCTGATGTTTGGACTGGCCGCCGTAATCGGCGGCAGCATCTTTCCGCATCGTCTGGTTCAGGAGTGGGCCGCTTCTCTGCCCCAAACAGTCGGTTGGCCGGACTACCTGGTACTGGCCGGATTCGTCGCCTCGCTGGGTATCCTCATCGGAGCGCTGGGGGCCTCTTTTGAAGGCAACCCCTATTTCCGTCATATCACCTTTGTGGATGAAGAAATCTGAAGGAGCCGTCGCCTTCCTGAATTCAATCCCTCTGCCGATGACATGGTGCAGGAGGCCAGGAAAATCTATGCGACCTTGTCTGGGAATGAACGGAGATTGTCAAATGAATTTATATTCTTCACGAATGCCACCGCGTGCCTCTAGTGCCGTAGATTAATTCACAAATGAATCACTGGATTACCTTGGTCCGCCCATATTACGGATAATCCAGACATTCCGGCATCTTTGCACCCAAACAACATGGTACTGGCAGTGCCGGGTGACATGTGTTAACTTTCGTAAACAGTGCATGGCAGTCCTTTCTGTTCAGAACGTTGCGGAAACAACAATTGAATATGTTCTGCCATAAGCCCTTTGGGCTATCTGACCCCGTCCAGAAAACGGGGATCTCTACCTCGCATTAAAGTCTGCCCCACTTTGTTTGTCCGGAAAGAGCTGTGCTGCATGCGTTTCACCTTTGTCCTGCCTACTTTTTTCATTTATGTTTTATGGCTTCTCGCCGTTCCCATGGAAGGTCCCCTGCTGGCGCAGACCACAGTGGCTGGCTGCAGCCGATTTTTCATTGTTGCCCATGTCGTGACATTGTTGCTGACAGCTCGTTTCGGAAGAGCCACCTGGCTGCGCCCCGCCGCCATCACCGGCTCGTTGCTTGCCACCCTGTTGACGCTGTCGCTTTTTCTCTCGACGGGATCCGCCAGCCTGATCCTGGTCGCTCTCGGCATCGCGTCCGCCCCGCTGGCCGTTAAAACCTGCTACGATCTGCATTCTTACCCTGATCCGGTTCGCGCCGCAGCATGGAGCCTGGTGGGAGCAAATATTTTTTTGGGCTTCATGCAGATCTCCCCGGATTTGCCGATCTGGCCCATACTGGCCATGGCATTGCCTTTGCTGACTTTGTCCGGGCCCTTTTCTTTCAACGACAGCCGTTACGACGCCCCGTCATTGAGGAAAGGCTATTTAGCCTTTGTCTTCATTTTTCAAATTGTCAGCGGCCTCATGTATGCAGTTCTTTTTCCGGCTTATGCCGAACATGCCTTTATGCCCGGATTGGAACTTCCCTTCTATATGGCAGCGGCGCTTTTGACGGTATCCTTTTACCGTCGTGATCGCGATCTGGTGCTGACGAGCGGCCTGACTCTGGCCATGGTGGCTTTTGCACTGTTGCAAATCGGCGGGACCTCGGCCATCAATTTCAGTCTTTATGCGATGCAGGCTGCCGCGGGCTGCATCGATGTTTTTCTCCTTTCCCTGATGCTGGCAAGCAGGCGTTCCCTTGCCACTTTCGGGTATGGTTTGGCCGTGCTTTGCGGCGGCATCGCCGCCGGCCAGATGCTGAGTCTCGCTCTGGGATCCGCCTCCACCATCGCGGGGTTGGCAGGCAGCCTGGTGCTCAATGCCGCTGCTCTGGCTCTGGTACTCCATAAACACCGTCAACAGCAGCGTCTGTCGTCGCCGCCAGAATCTCCTCCGGCTACAACTCCTGTTCTTCCGGGGAAAATCTCCTGTCAGCTCTCGGAACGCGAGGGCAATGTACTGACCAGGGTCTACCAGGGGAAAAGCTATCGCCAGGCAGCATCGGAGCTTGGCATTTCCGAATCATCGGTGAAAACCTACATGAGGCGCGTTTGCGACAAATTGGGTGCCGCCAACCGTGTTGAGTTGCTTGCACTTCTGAACGAAGAAGCCAGTCTCTCGAAAGTTGAATCGGAGTAACTTTTTTCTGCTTTTCCCCCATCCGTTCGTTCCCAGACACTCCTTAGCACCTCAAAGTGCGCGAAAAAACCGAAAGGTTTACAAATAGTCGACATGACAGACTGTCGGGCCGGCCGCTATTTTGAAGCGATGAGAAGCTCCTGCAAATCCCGGGAGCATGGCACATCTGCATGTTGCACAAGGAGGAATGGAATGACGGAAAAATTGCGAGGGTTATTGCGTCAGGCTGGCTTCACCGGTCTGATTCTGTTTGGGGCTTGTTCTGTCTGGGCGGCGGATTTTTCCCCAACCTACACAGGATTGCACGGCGGGGAGGAAGTTTTCGGAGTGGACGCCTCGCTGGAATCATCCCCCTACGTCCATGCCGACAACTATTCCATCCTGGCCCGCGGGGATGAGACGGAAAGCTATGCCAATGTTCGGTTTAACGCCTACGGTCTTTATGCTGAAGGCGAGGTGGATCTGGACAATTCCGGGCAGATCGACTTGACCGCCCGCGGCGGAACGACCGCCGATGGAATTTTTTCCGCCTATGCCGAAATGAGCGTTTTCGCCATTTCAGGAAATCAGACGGTGAACAATCGCGGCGCCCTCACTCTGACCGCGACCGGCGGCACCGTCGACAATACCGGAACCCATGCTTATGCCAATCTCGGGGTTTACGGTATCGACACCGATGGCCCGGTGGACAACAGCGGGGAGATCGGCATAAACGCGACGGGAGGGGATGCCACGGCAACCCACTATGCCTACGCCTATGTCGACGCGACTGGCATCGAATCCAACGGGTCCTCCCTGATCAATGGCGGCGCGATCACTCTGCGGGCCTCGGGGGGAACCGCCAGCGGCAGTGCTGACTACGGCAGCGCCTTGGCCCATGCGGATGCCGTGGGCATCGAGTCGGAATCCTCGGTGGGGAGTCTCACCAACAGCGGAACCATTGCCGTGACCGCCATCGGCGGAACCGCCGAAATCATCGGAGATCACGATTATTCATCCGCCGGAGCGCACGCTTATGCCGCCGGCATCTATTCGCAAGCCGAAGACGAGACCACGACCAACAGCGGTGACATCACCGTCACCGCAACCGGCGGGACCACCACCAGCAGTCGATACAGCACCGCTTCCCAGGCCCGGGCGAAGGGCATCAACGCGGATGGCGACGTCGACAACAGTGGCGGCATCGACGTGACGGCCACGGGCGGAACCGCCGCGAGCAGCCAGTCGGCTGCCTTGGCTTATGCCTATGCCTATGGCATCGATTCCGGCGCTACCGTGATCAATAACGGCTCCATCAGCGCCGCTGCCCGGGGCGGAATATCCCATGGCGGCATTTCTTCCGAGGATGGCGTGGCTTATGCCGATGCCTGGGGGATATATGCCTGGGAAGGTATTGTCAACAGCGGGGATATTAATGTTTCCGCCACCGGCGGAACGGCCACCGCCGATTCGGCGGAGCCTTACGCCCTTGCTGTCGGACTGCAGAGTTCGGGCGATATTGTCAACTCCGGCGGCATCACCGTCAACGCGACTTACGGAAACGGCACCGGTACCGATCCTTTCTCCACGGAACTGGGCGATGCCCATGCCGGCGCCTGCGGCATCCTTTCCCTCGGCGGCAGCGTCAACAACAGCGGCCCTATTGTCGTAAGCGCCGACGCCCCCGATGCTTTGGGCACCGCGGCGGGGGGCATTTTTCTTGTCGGCGGCGGCGCCCTGACCAACTCCGGGATCATTCGGGTGTCCGGCGACCGGGCGTACGAGATCGGGATCATGTCCGGATCCGCCCGACTCGAGGGGATCTACAACATGACTCTGGACGGGGACCCGACGACCGGCTCTCTCTACATTCATGACGGCGCCACCCTCATTCTCAACAATGCAACCCTGCAAGTGACCTCCCTGCCGGATATTACGGCCATGGATACCGAATACCGGATTTTCGCGACGGAAGAGGGGACCGGGGAGGTAAGCGGCGCCTTCGGAGGCGTCCTTGCGGCGAATCCCGATCTGGCCGCGGTTTATCACGATCAGGCCACTCCGGACAGCCTCGATGATACCGTCTCCCTCACCTATCGGCCCCTTTCTTCGCCCCGTCTGGAGGCGGTGGATTTCGCGCGACAGGCGGTCACCCTGAGTGCCGATCTGGTCGGGCAACGTCTTGTGACCGGCTTCATGCAGTCCCGGTTATCCGCGGGCACGCTGAAAAGGTATGCGCAGGCCCGAACGGTTGTCAGCGATGCCGGGCCGCAGGCGGGTATGGCATCGGCCGGAGGGTTTTTCTTCACGCCTTATTATGCCAGCATCGAAAAGGATGCGGAACCGGCCGGATATGATGCCGACCTGGTCGGATTCGTCACCGGACTCGAACGTCGCGCGCGGGGCCATCTGTACGGCTTTCACCTGGGATTCGGTCATGCCGGACTCGATTTCACCGGCCGGGGCCACATTGACAATAAAGAGGATCAGGAGCTGCTCTCCGGCGGTGTACATCTGATGGGCGGTCGAGGCAATTGGACCTGGCGCGGCCAGGTGACCGGCTTCTATGGCTGGCATGATTATGAAGGCCGCACCGGAGCGGCGCTCGAAATACCCGAAAAAGCCGACTACGACAGCTACGGCGTCCGGACCACCGTCATGGCCGGACACACGTTCAGCCGCGGCGCGCAGATGCTGCTGCCGGAAGTCGGCGTGGAATATCTGTGGCTGCATAGCGAAAGTGTCACCACCGACGCCGCAAACTCCGTTTGGGACCAGCACGGCTCCTCTGTCGATGAACATCAGGCGAGCGCGCTGGCGTCGCTGCGGTGGCTCACCCGCCTGCAAGCCAATGAAGTGGAGATCACCCCGTCCCTGGCGGCGGGGATGCGCCTGCTTCTGACCGACGATGAGCTGGACGCGGCGCAATCGGTTGCCGGCAGTGCTCCGGTGACGGTTAGATCCGATCAGGATGAAATTACCGGCTCACTCTCCGCTTCGGTGCGCTTTCAAAAAGAACAGATGGCCGCGGAACTCGCCTACGGCGGAGAATTCGGAGACGACAAAACCATGCATTCCGCTTGGCTGAGGTTCCGTTACATGTTCTGATTTTCCGGCCGATCTGACTCAGGAAATTGGCGAGATGGGCCAAGTGAACCGGGGCGGACCAAACCAACCCTTTAAAAATGGGCTTGGTCCGCCCCCAGACAAGTCTCCTGCGACTTTAAAAATGGAATGACGGCGGCCAACGCCCCGTGCGGTAGACAGCGGCTCCCGTCTCAGCGACAGGCGGCCAGAAGCGTTCCGCCGTCCTGCTGCTGCGCCAGGGCCTGATACAGCACGTAATACTTGTTGATGTTGCTCACGTAGCGCACCGTCTCCTGCCCTATCGACCGCAAAGCCGCCAACTCCACGTTGCGAAACCACTTGTCGGGGTCCAGCCCCATCCTCTTCGCCCGCAGCCGGACCTTGCGGATTCTGGCGGGTCCGGCATTGTAGGCTGCCAGGGCCAGGCGGATTCTGTCCCGCGGACGGATTTCTTCTGCGCTGAAGTAACGGTCCCGCAGAAAAGCCAGATATTTCACACCGGCATGGATATTGTTTTCTACGTCGCGCACATCGGTGATACCGACATGCGGGTCCTTCGCCGTGGCGGGGCGAATCTGCATAATGCCCACGGCGCCGGCACGACTGACGCGGGAAGGATTCAGTCCGGACTCCTGAAAGGCCAGGGCCAGGATAAGCAGCCAGTCGAACCCGTACCGGTCGGCATATTTGCGGATCATCGATTCGTAGGTGCGAACCTTTTTTCGGTGCTCCGAGGTGGTCGGATCTTTCAACTGCCGGGCGTTTTCATAATAGCGCCGAAAATAGATATTGCCCAGCAATGTGCCTTTCTTGTGCGTGCGCAAAAACCTGTTCAGGCTTTTTTTAAGTTGCGGATTGTTTTTGCGCACCATCCAGGCGATGCGTCGGCCTTCCCTGAGTTTGATATCTTCATAAACAACGAGGTCGGGCAGCACCGCTTGCCAGGCCGAGGCGAGATAGTTATCGGCAATGGTCAGAGGCAGGGATCCGGCGTTGACCATTTCGAGGATATCCTCGGTTTCCAGCTCCTCGCTCAAGGTGACGATGTTCACCGGAGGCCGGCCCTGGCGAAGGAATCGGCCGTTGAGCCGCTCCAAGCTTTGAAAGTAACTGCTGCTTTTGCGCACGGCGACCTTTCTGCCGCTTAAATCGGAAACAGTCTCAAGCGGCTCGTGATGTTTTCGGGCCACCACGACTTCGGCCACCCCGCTCAGGTACGGGTCGGTGAAATCGACCTGCGCCTTTCGCTGGGGCGTAATGGTCAGGCTTGCGGCCGCGACATCACCATACCCACCGATCAGCTTCGGAATGAGTTCATCCCTGGTTACCGGAATGAACTCGACAACGACCTGCAGCTTTTTATCGGGGATATCGGCATTCAGAAACTTTTCGTACCCCTTGAGCAGGTCGTACTCGAACCCGACCAGCCGGCCACCGGCGACATAAAAATTGGTCCGGTTCAGGGTTGTCAGAACCCGAATGTATTTTTTTTCGACCAGCCCCGGCAGGTCGTTCATGTAGGAATCGGAAAAATGGGCATCCAGCGGCAGCCTATCCTCTCGCGCAGTCTCCTCCTCTTTGGTCACCTCTACTTCCCGCGCGGGAAAGCTCCCCAAAATGTACAGCCCGGCAAGACCCGAGATAACAGTTAGTCCGAACAGCACGTACCATACCCGCTTGGTTGCCATATCTGATTCCTCCACCCTGCCCGCCTCTTTGGCGAGATGTCATTGCAAACCCAACCATGAGGGCGCCGGATTCGAACCGGCACCGGATCGTAAGACGCGACCGTTGGCTTAAAAGCCGCGTCTCCGACGCCCCGGGAAAAAGACTATCAGTAAAAAGGTAACGACTCCACCCCCCCCCCGATCGCCGCCGACCTGCGGACCAGCCATGTTAGGACCCCGAAACGCCCTAACGCTACACCATTAGACATATTGCATTAACTTGGGTTGTTGGTTATATTCACAACATGCCAACCGCACCTAGTGTCCCGTGCGGAAAGTCGTGCCAAAGAATTTCGAGACTTTCTTGGTTTTGCCAAGACGTCGCCAATGCAGGCCTGGAACACAGACAAGGCCGAAAGGGCCAGAATGAGAAGACAGGATTAACCGCACGGGACACTAGGCATTCTTGGTTTGCTACAGCATGTCATCGTGCGCAGGATCGAGCACACTGAATTACTTTGACGGGTATGGACGAAAGCTTTGCAGGTTGTTGTCAGAATTTTACGCGTTGTTTACCAAACACACGGGGGTGAGTATGCAAAAAAAAGCAACGTCGCTATTGCTTGGTTGTCTTGTTACGTTAACCCTATGTTCCTGTATAGAGAATACCATGGACACGGAAGACACCACGCAAAAACCTGATTACTCCCAACAACAAAGCTGGGCCAGAAGGCCCGACCTCACCCCCCATCCGGTTGATGTCTTTTATATATATCCGACCATCTACTCTGAGAAAAAGCCGTTGAATATGAACATCATGCAGCGCCCAGATTTACAGGCCAAGGTCCAGGGATTGCTGGTGGCCCAGGCCGGGGTATATTCGAAATCAGCAAACCTCTTCGCGCCCTATTACCGGCAGACAAGTTTTGCCGCTCTGAATCCTGATGAGGACATGTACAAAAATAAGTACTTCAGGGTCGGCGCCCACGATGTCGCCGCCGCATTCGATTATTACCTGGAGTACTTGAATCAGGGACGACCGTTTATTCTGGCAAGTCACAGTCAGGGCTCCCTGGTCATGATTGACTTGATTCGAAAGAAGTTAGGTGACCCAGAGCTGCAGAAGAAACTGGTTGCCGCCTACCTGATCGGTTACTCTGTACTGCCTGCGGATTTCAGGGAATATCCGTGGATGAAACCGGCAACCTCAGCCGATGATACCGGGGTCATCATTTCGTATAACACTCAGGCGCCGGGGGCCACGGGATCTCCGGTTCTGGTTGAGAAGGCTTTTTGCATCAACCCCTTAAACTGGAAAACGGATGACACTCCGGCAGGCCCGGAGATGAATAAAGGCGCTGTCTTCTTTGACGATTTCACCGGCACGCTGAAAAAGGAAGTGCCGCATTATACCGGGGCCATAATAAACACGGAAACCGGTGCGCTGGAAACCATGCCTCCAGACTACGACAGCCTGAATCTGGGGCATTTCCCGGAAGGGGTGCTGCATAAATTCGATTATGCGTTCTGGTACCGTAATCTACAGGACAATGTGGCGCGCCGCATAAGCAACTATCTGTCCGAAAACGAATTCGGAAAACAAGAGAAAAACTGATGCCCGAAACCGATATCTGGACTGCTAAAGCCCATGCGCGCAACGGCAAGCTCTTTCTCACCGAAGCCGATGCCCGCTTCATCCATATATATAGAAACGGATTGGAGGTTGCCAGATCCATAGAGAAAGCCAGTGAAAAGGGAGGCTGGTTTGGGTCCGGTTTGCTATAAATGGAAACATTACAATCAGACCAAAATCAAATCATTGAAATTTGGTTCTTTTTTTGCAAAAGAATTCCCGAAACGACTCATAGTCCGAGTTAAAAAACTCCACAGCACTTAGCGCAGGCTTTAGAGAGAACCTTTTTCTTCAATCTATTAAAGGGTCACCCTGGTCCGCTGCCACCATACCACCAGACTGCAGACCCCGATTTATTTCTTTTGGATACTTTGGCAGATTGCGTTTCTTCAACTCGGATTTTCCGCATCTTGAAACTCTCCTTTGCAGTTTGAGAATACGGTCAAAACCTGCAACTTCTGGTCTCACGGTAAGAAAACTGGCACTTTTTCAAGTGGAGTCGATGATGACACTGTTTATGACGTTGTTGGTCAGGGATGAAGAGGACATTATTGAAGAAAATATAACCTATCACCTGAGTCAGGGGGTTGATCATTTCATCGTCACGGACAACAAAAGTGTGGATAATACGCGGGACATTTTACGAAAATTCGAAAAAGATGGATTGATCACCTATATCTATGAAGATGAAAACGATTACAGTCAGTCGAAATGGGTCACTCGCATGGCTGTTTTGGCGGCCGAAAAAGGTGCCGATTGGGTGATCAATGCAGACGCAGACGAATTCTGGTACCCCCTTAACGCAGCTGATTTGAAAAAATGTTTACGTCGATTGATCTTATACAATGTGGCGATCGCACAAAGACACGATTTCGTCTGTTTGGATAAAAGCCACGGCCCATTCTATGAAAACATGATCTACAGAAAAACAAATTCACTAAATCCCGTAGGCAAACCTTTACCACCCAAGGTCGCGCACAGGGCCCATACGAAAATCCATGTGGCGCAGGGCAATCACGAGGTTTCCGGGTTTCGTTGGCAGCGGGCAGTCCCCGGCAAGCTGGAAATTCTGCATTACCCCCTACGTTCCAGAGAGCAGTACGAAAACAAGATCAGGAATGGTGGTAAAGCCTATATGAACAATAAAAACCTCCCTTCCAAGGTAGGTAATACGTGGCGCAGACAATACGAAGAATTGATGAATAACGGCTCACTCAAGTATGTAACCGAAAATGCGTTCACCATGGATGAAATCGATCGTTTTCTAAAAAGCAACGACTTAATTATCGACAGACGCCTTGTCGACCACCTGCAAGCGATGGGAGATTGACAAAATGCCTGCCGCACTTTCTCATAAACGCAAGTTGGCGTTCTTCAGCATCCCGAAATCCGGATCAACCTCGATGAAGCTTTGCTTATATAAGCTGGAACATGGGGCACCCTTTGAGGGCAAGCCGGACGACGTGCATCCACACTTTAAAACTTACCCGGTCAAAGCCTGTGATTTCGAAGGTCTTGATGATTATTTTAAATTTACAATTGTCAGAGATCCTGTTAAACGACTTCTGTCTTCCTGGGGCAATAGAATTTTTGAACACGAGGATTTGCTCAAATATCTCCCCAAACGCCTGGATAAACGATTGCGCTTTTTTCTGAAGAACAGATTTTATAAAACAAAACCTTCGGCAGAATATTTTTTCCGAAACCTGGAATCCTATCAGAAAGCGAATTATTCCATCTGGCACCATACCGTTTCTGTTAAAACATTTGTTGGTGAAGATTTATCCTTTTTTGACAAGGTTTACAGACTGGAAGCTATTGGGGAGCTGGAAAAGGACCTGAGTGAGCGCACCGGCCTTGACATTGTACTTCCCAGAGAGCAGGTTGGCGGCCCAAAAGTCTTATATGACGAGCTCCCCAGCGACGTTCAGTCTTTCGTTGGAGACTACACCAGGCAAGACTACCTGTTTTTGAAGGACTTCTATTCGGCGTAAAAAACCTTTCCTCCTCGCTGAGGGAAATCACGCTGTGTCCATCCGGAGTTTGCGGCTGGACATCAGCTTCGACAAACATTTTTCCAATCCCGGGGAATGTTCCGGAATGGATTTCCGCCTTGACATATCCGGAAAACCGGATTAGATTAGGGCCTATGAAAAAAACAACCGCCCTTTTCAAAGCCCTGGCGCATGATACCCGTCTGAAAATCCTCAACCTGCTCTTCGACGGCGAGGTCTGCGTCTGCCGTATCATGGAGATTCTGGAATTGCCTCAGTCGACCGCCTCGCGTCATCTGGGCATACTGAAAAACGCCGGCCTGGTCGAGGACCGTCGCGAAGGGATCTGGGTGCATTATTCCCTGGCGCAGGAACAGACAACGGTTGCGCGTCAGATCCTCGATGTTCTCGAGTCACATCTGGGCAGCATCGACGAATGCCGGCACGAGCGAGAGCGCCTGCCGAAAACGCGGGGACAACAAAAACTCTGCGGCTGATATTTTTGAGACCAATGTATCCGCTATTCCGGATACTCGGAAAAGGAGATTCATTTCAATGAGCCCAAAAAACACACGGCTGTCTTTCCTCGATCGCTTTCTTACCCTCTGGATTTTCGCCGCCATGATCCTTGGCATCGGGGCCGGATATTTTTTACCAGGCGTCAAACAACTGATTTTCAGCTCCCAGGTCGGCACCACCAATATCCCCATCGCCATCGGCCTGATCCTGATGATGTATCCGCCTCTGGCCAAGGTCCGCTACGAAGAAATGCCTCGCGTTTTCAAAGACAAGAAGATTCTGCTGGTATCCCTTGTTCAGAATTGGATTGTCGGCCCGCTGTTGATGTTTTTCCTCGCCATCATCCTGCTGAACGACCTCCCCGCTTATATGGTCGGCTTGATACTTATCGGCCTGGCGCGCTGCATCGCCATGGTTATCGTCTGGAACGATCTGGCCTGTGGCGACCGTGAATATGCTGCGGGCCTGGTGGCCTTCAACTCGGTATTTCAGATTCTTTTCTTTTCTTTTTATGCCTACCTTTTCCTTACCGTGATGCCCGCCTGGTTCGGACTGAAAGGAGCAGCCGTCAGCTTTACCATGGGCGAAATCGCGCAAAGCGTACTGATTTACCTGGGCATCCCTTTTGCGGCCGGCATATTGACCCGCTTCGGTCTTATCCGAGCCCGCAGCAAGGAATGGTATGAAAAGGTATTTGTTCCGAAAATCAGCCCTCTTACCCTGATTTTTCTGCTGTTCACCATCGTGGTGATGTTCGCCCTTAAAGGCGATTACATCGTCCGGCTCCCCCTTGACGTGGTACGTATAGCCATTCCGCTGCTGCTCTATTTCGTCATCATGTTTATCGTCTCCTTCTTCATGAGCTACAAGGTCGGCGCCGATTACGAACGCAGCGCCACCCTTTCCTTCACCGCGGCCAGCAATAACTTTGAACTGGCCATCGCCGTTGCCATCTCGGTTTTCGGCATCAACTCCGGCGAAGCCTTTGCCGCGGTCATCGGCCCGCTGGTCGAAGTGCCCGTACTTATCAGCCTGGTAAACCTGGCTTTTTATTTCCAGAAAAAATATTTCGCCGGGCGTACCGCCTGTCGGGTGGATACTGTCGATGTCCTGAAATAAGCGAGGCCGAACAGGCGATCGATCCCCCGGGGACTGTTTTTGACATAAGAATTTTGCAGCATATCCGCAGCACGTTTTCAAAAGTTAAGGAGCACATCCAAGATGGATTCCCAGGAGCATCGATGCGAGACCGACGATTCCTGCATGGAAGGAAAAGCGCGTCGAAACAAATTATTTGCCGCCATCGCCGTTCTGCTGGCCGCATGGTTCGTCCTCTACCACTACCTGGCCGCTTTTTCCCGCTTTCTCACCTACGATGTGTTGAGGCTGGACGCCGGTTCGCATCTCGGTTCGGCGGTAGAGTTTTTTCTCTACGATACCCCCAAGGTCATGATGCTGCTGACCCTTGTGGTTTTCGGGGTCGGCATGCTGCGCAGCTTTATTACACCCGAACTGACCCGCAAAATACTGGCCGGCCGCAGGGAATCGGCGGGCAACGTTCTGGCGGCTCTTCTCGGGGTCGTGACTCCATTCTGTTCCTGTTCAGCGGTCCCCTTGTTTATCGGATTCGTTACCGCGGGTATCCCCCTGGGGGTGACCTTTTCCTTTCTGATTTCCGCGCCGATGGTCAACGAAATCGCCCTCGCGCTGCTTTTCGGGCTGCTCGGATGGAAGGTCGCAGCGCTATATTTCATCACCGGCGTCGCGATCGCCGTGGTGGCCGGATGGGTCATCGGCCGGCTTAAATTGGAAAACCACGTGGAAGAGTGGGTTCGGGAGATGCAGGCTCAGCAGGTCGCCATGCCGGACACCAGCATGAGTTGGGAAGAACGCATCGAGTTCGGGGTCGAGGCGGTACGGGACATCGTCGGCAGAGTCTGGAAATTCGTGGTACTGGGGATTCTGGCCGGGGCTGCCATTCACGGCTTCGTTCCGGAAAACTTCATGGCCGGGATCATGGGCAAAAGCGCATGGTGGTCGGTACCGCTGTCCGTTGTGATCGGCATACCCATGTACACCAATGCCGCAGGCATGATCCCCGTCGTCGAGGCGTTGCTGGGCAAAGGCGCCGCCCTCGGCACCGTGCTGGCATTCATGATGAGCGTTATCGCGTTGTCGTTTCCGGAGATGGTTATCTTGCGCAAGGTTTTGAAGCCGCGACTTATAGGCACCTTCATCGGGGTCGTCGGGATGGGGATTCTGCTGGTCGGCTATCTTTTCAACATCGTCATTTAAATACGTTGTCAAACGAGCGGATGTCAGGCATCCGCTCCGACGGGAACGGCGAGCAGCCGGTAAAAATCGACCTGCCCCGCGGAAAAGGCGCGCTTGCCGACCGTGACGCCTTCCAGTTGGCCGAGCAGCGTAACAATGCCATATTCGTCGCAGATCCGGCCGTTGCGGCAGTGCAGACGCATCATGGCGTTTTGCCCCAAGTTCCCGGGACCGCTGCCCGTCGGGGTCCAGCACAGGGTAAAGCGACGGGGTTGAACCGCATCGTCGGAAAACGACAATCCGGCTCGCAATCCCACCATCAGCTGTCCCGGTTCACCGTGCAGACAACCGAACCACACCACGGGCAGCCTCCTTTCCCCTTCCGCCGACTCGATCCAGGCCAGGGTCCTGGGCTGCAACTGATCTGTTTGGTTCCGCTCCATCGTCCCCCCTTTGCATGTGTTTCAAGTTAAGCATCTTTCCGTACAGGCGCAAGTCGCCCGAGCGGACAAAAGAATCCTTTTAATCGTCCCGAATGGCTGATATGATCGAGGTTTGAGAATATTCATCTCGTCTCGGGCAGGGCAGTCGCCGGTTCAGCCCGGGGATGGATCGCTGCCGCTACGTTTTCATAACCTCAACGGATTTCCGGAGGATGTCATGCCGGTCGTTATCAGCCAGAACCCCCTCGGACAGATTCACCATACCCCCCTTATTCGCCTCAACCGCCTGGCAGATCCAGCCGGTGCCGCCGTTTGGGGGAAGATGGAAGCTTCCAACCCCGGCGGCAGCGTCAAAGATCGCATCGCCCTGGCCATGATCGAAGATGCCGAGCAACGAGGACTGCTCAAACCCGGTGCGACCCTGGTCGAACCGACCAGCGGCAACACCGGCATCGGGCTGGCTCTGGTATGTGCGGTCAAGGGATATAAACTGGTTCTGACCATGCCCGAAACCATGAGCGAGGAGCGCCGCCGACTGTTGAAAGCCTACGGTGCTGAGCTGGTCCTGACGCCCGGCAATCAGGGCATGCGCGGGGCCGTCGAACAGGCGGATGAGCTTTCGGAGAAGCACGGTTACTATGTCCCCATGCAGTTCTGCAATCCGGCGAATCCCATGATTCATGAACAAACCACCGGTCCGGAAATCATTGCCGCCCTGGAAGGAAAGGTCGACGCCTTTGTCGCCGGCGTCGGCACCGGCGGCACTATCACCGGGGTCGGCCGGGCTTTACGCCGCCACAATCCCGAAGCCCATATCGTCGCGGTGGAACCTGCCTCATCGGCGGTCTTGTCCGGAGGCCCTCCGGGACCGCACAAGATCCAGGGCATCGGGGCCGGATTCATTCCCGAGGTTCTCGACACATCGATCTACCAGGAAGTCATGACCATCGGCGATGAGGAAGCATACGAAACCACCCGTCGCCTGGCCCGCGAAGAGGGGCTGTTCGTCGGCATTTCCGCAGGGGCGAACGTGTGCGCCGCTCTGCAGCTGGCCGAACGGCTGGGCAGCGGAAAAAACGTCGTCACGGTTTTGTGCGACACGGGGGAACGCTACCTGTCCGTGGGCCTTTTCGATTAATCATGCCCGCCGGGACAGCTGCCCGCGAAGGCTTTGTCCATGAACTCTGATCCCCGCTATCAAAAGCTTCTCCATCGGCTGGCAGAGCTGGGACCCGCTGCCGTGGCTTTTTCCGGAGGGGTCGATTCCACCCTCTTGCTGCGTGCCGCCCTGGAGGCCCTCGGCCGCGACAAGGTCCTGGCAGTAACCGCCGCCTCGCCGTTCTTTCCGGACTGGGAGCAGCAGGACAGCCGGAATCTGGCGCGACAGATGGGCATACGTCAGGTGGTAGTGTCATGTGATCTTTTGCGTCTTGCGGACGTCGTCCGCAACGATGCGCTGCGCTGTTATCATTGCAAAAAGGCCCTGTTCGGCCTGTGCATGGAGGCGACCCGGCAGCACGGCTTCAAGGTACTGCTGGATGGAACCAACCTCGATGACAGTCGCGACTATCGCCCGGGCCGACAGGCCGCCCTCGAACTGAACGTGCGGTCCCCGCTGGCCGATGCCGGTCTGAATAAAGAAACCATCCGCTCTCTCAGCCGGCAACTGGCCCTGCCGACCTGGAACCGCCCGGCCTTCGCCTGCCTGGCTTCGAGAATCCCCTACGGCACCGCCATCGATGCCCGAATGCTGGCCCAGGTGGAGCAGTGCGAAAGGGTTTTACGGTCCCTCGGTTTCGGTGGTGCGCGGGCCCGTTACCATGGCGACACCGTCCGCATCGAGATCGCCCCGAGCTCCTTTTCCACCATGCTCGAAGAAACAACGCGCCTCGCCGTCATCGAGGGAGCCAAGAGCGCCGGATTCACTTTCGTCTCCCTCGACCTTGAAGGTTATCGCACCGGCAGCCTCAACGAAACGCTGCCACCCCGATAGTTTCGGCATCGGTTCCCGGAAACGCAACATCGCTCTGCCACAATCGCGCGACGGCACGGCATTCTCTAACGGTCTCGTTCCCTTGATCCGAACAAAAACCCGGAAGGCTCCCCAGGAAGGTTTTGCTTCGATGACGCGGGGCTGACAAGGACTTTTCGAGCCCGACCATATTTATATCCTGTCACGAGATGGGAGATGTCATGAAAAACTCTCGAAGCCTGTTGACTATCTGCTTCTGCGCCGGCCTGCTTGGAGCCCTCGCCAGCAGCGGCGTTGCCTGGGTGGCGGCAGCCATGGGACTGCCTCAATGGTGCGGCGTCGACCTCGTTCCCCAATGGACTGCGGAATGGATTTATCCGCGGCTGGTGTGGGGCGGTCTGTGGGGGCTGCTGTTTCTGTTTACGGTCAGTTCTCCGCGCAGTCGCAACCAGTGGGTGCGCAAAGGCATGTGGGTCAGTCTGCTCCCCAGCGCCTGGCTGCTACTGTATGTCTTCCCCCAGCAGACAACCTACGGAGCGCTCGGACTTGGGCTGGGCATCCTCACCCCCCTGTTTGTCATTTTATACAACCTGATATGGGGAGCTGCCACCGGCGTCTTTGCCCGTGCCTTCCATGGTCGCAGCCGATGAGAGTCGGACTTATGCGCAGACGCATCATCGTCCCGGTCCTACTTTTGCTGCTCTGCTGGAGCGTTTCCCAGGCCCTGGCCGCAGCCGAATTGCGGGGACGCGTCAGCTGGGTCTACGACGGCGACACCATCCGGGTCGCCGGCATCGGCAAGGTCCGGATGCTCGGCATCGATGTGCCGGAAAAGGAAGCGTCCCGGCGAGACCGCTTTTTCCTGCGCCGAGGTATTGCTCAGGCGAGGCTGCGCAACATCCACAACCGCGCCAACGTCTTTGTCCGGGAGCAGATTCTCGGACGGAGCGTCTCCCTGCGGACCGAAAAACCGGCCTACGATGCCTATGGCCGGCTGCTCGCCTACGTCACCCTGCCGGACGGCCGGCTGCTCAACAGACTGCTTCTGAAGCAGGGGCTGGCCGTGGTTTATCGGCGTTTCGACTTTGACTTGAAAAAGGAATTCCTCGCGACGGAGCAGGAGGCTCGCCGAGCGAGGCGAGGGATGTGGGTGACTGGTGACTGGTGACTGGTGACTGGTGACTGGTGACTGGTGACTGGCGCACTCGGCATTCCATTCGACTATTTTCTGTTACGCAGCGCCAGGCGCGACACGATTCCGCGGCGGCGCACGTTGACCGGCAGGTTGTCCTGCACGAAGCGGACATCCTCGATGGTGTAAAAAGCGCGGGGGTTGAAGTGTTTAACCATTTTCAACACGTCCTGCACATTGCGGCGACGGCAAACCGTAAAGATAACCTGCACCGGACCCTTTTCCCCGCGGGCCCGCAGATTGGTTACCCCGTACCCCGCCTTCCAGAGGTGTTCGCTCAGCGCCACAGCATCCTTGCGGGTGATGATGCGCACGATCAGGTTGCCGAGAGCGATGCGTTCTTCGATCAATACTCCGATATAATTGCCGGTGGCAAACCCCAGCGCGAAGGCGATATAAGTCATCACATTGGTCAGGTTCTGCATAACCTGGCCGATGGCGAGCACCCAGATCAACGACTCGAAAAAACCCAGCACGGCCGCCCACCCCTTGAGGGATCGGGAAACGAAAATGATGCGCAAAGTCCCGATGCTAACATCGATAATGCGGGCGACAAACACCAGTAGCGGTAACAACAACAGGCTGAAGGTGCCGCTATCGGGCAAAGCGAAATTCACGAATCGACTCCGTTGTTCAAGACAGTGAATACCGAGTTATACACGGTCTCCGACGAATCGAAAACAGTAAAATCCCCTCTCCCGCCCGTTCCTTCCCGTTGCAGCTTGGCGAACGGGCGGGAGCAGGATTTTGATTTCCTTTTTCAGCCTTCTGCTTCGCTCCGTTTCTCCAGTTTATCTTCCAGTTCAAGAATATTCAGGGTCGTGGCCAGCACCGTATCCGGATTAAGCGAAATGCTGTCGATACCGCACTCGACGAGAAATTCGGCAAATTCCGGATAATCGCTCGGGGCCTGGCCGCAGATGCCGATCTTGCGACCGGTCGCCTTGACGCGTCGAATGACGTCGGCGATCATGCGCATTACCGCCCGGTTGCGCTCGTCGTAGAGATGGGCGACGATCTCCGAATCCCGGTCCAATCCCAGCAACAATTGGGTAAGATCATTGGAGCCGATGGAAAAACCGTCGAAAATTTCCGCGAACTCCTCGGCCAGGACCACGTTGGAGGGAATTTCGCACATGACGTACAGTTCCAGCCCATCCTTACCTCGTTCCAGACCGGCCTCGGCCATGACCTCGATCACCCGGCGACCTTCCTCGACCGTACGGCAGAAGGGAATCATCAACTTGACGTTTTTAAGCCCCATCTCCTCCCGTACCCGTTTCATGGCACGACATTCCAGCAGGAACCCTTCGCGATAGCGATCGTCGTAGTAGCGGGACGCGCCACGGAAACCGATCATGGGGTTGGATTCCTCCGGTTCGAAAGCCCGGCCGCCGAGCAGGTTGGCGTATTCGTTGCTCTTGAAATCGCTCATCCGCACAATGACGTCGTTGGGATAAAATGTCGCGGCCAAAGTGGCGACTCCCTGGGCGAGCTGATCGACAAAGAATTCGCCACCGTCGGGATATCCGACGATCAGCTGGTCAATCTTTTCCCGCTCCTCAGGCTCCGTCACCCGGTCGGGGTGCAGCAGGGCGATGGGATGGGCCTGAATGGCGGTATTTATGATGAACTCCAGGCGCGCCAGACCGATCCCGTCGTTGGGTATGCGCCGGAGCCCGTAAGCCTGCGCCGGATTGCCGATATTCATCATGATTTTGGTGCGCGGTCGGCGCAAATCCGCAAGATCGGTCTTTTCGATCTTGAATGGCAGTTCGCCGCGATAGACAAAGCCGGTTTCCCCTTCCGCGCAACTTACCGTCACCGCATCGCCGTCGACGACGGCTGTGGTACCGTCACCGGTACCGATCACACAGGGAATGCCGAGTTCGCGACTAACGATAGCGGCATGACAGGTACGCCCGCCGCGATTGGTGACGATGGCAGCGGCCTTTTTCATGACCGGCTCCCAATCGGGGTCCGTCATGTCCGTAACCAGCACGGCGCCGGCCGCGAAACGGCTGATTTCGGAAGCATCCTTGATCACCATGGCATTCCCGGAGCCGATCTTGCTGCCGACCGCCCGGCCGCGGGAAATGATTTCGCCGCGCTCCTGCAGGTGATATTCCTCCAGCACATTCCCCTGCAGAGCAGATTGAACGGTTTCCGGACGCGCCTGTACGATAAACAGTTCACCCGTTTCGCCATCCTTGGCCCACTCGATATCCATGGGGCGCTTGTAATGATCCTCGATCACACAGGCCATGCGGGCCAGAGCAAGAACCTCGTCATCCTCGAGGCAGAGCCGTTGCCGGTCCTCCTGAGCGACCGCCACCTCGCGCGTCGCCTGGGGGCCGTTGTTCAGACTGTAGATGATCTTTTTCTCCTTGCTGCCCAGATGCTTGCTGATGATGGGACGATACCCCTCTTTGAGGGTCGGCTTGAAAACAAAAAATTCGTCGGGATTGACCGCTCCGCGCACCACGTTTTCCCCCAGGCCCCAGGCACCGTTGATCAGGACCACATCACGAAAACCGGTCTCCGTCGAAATGGTAAACATGACGCCGGCGCTGGCCAGATCGGAACGCACCATTTTCTGCACCCCGACGGACAGGGCCACCGACAGGTGATCAAACCCGTGATGTTCGCGGTAGGAAATCGCCCGATTGGTAAACAGGGAAGCGATACAGTTGCGACAGGCCCCGAGAAGATCCTCGGCGCCGCGGATATTCAGATAGGTTTCCTGCTGCCCCGCAAAAGAGGCATCGGGCAGGTCTTCCGCCGTAGCACTGGATCTTACCGCCACGTCACAGTCCGTGCCGTACTGCTGTTCCATCTGGGCATAGGCATCGCGGATAGCCTGCTCCAGTCCGTTGGGCAATTCGGTACGCCGGATGGCTCGACGCACCTGATGTCCGATCGAAGTCAGGCTGTCGATATCGTTGGCATCGAGATCGGCCAGCAGTTCCGTGATTTCCTTATCCAGTCCCGTTTCACGCAAAAAATACCGATAAGCCTCGGACGTCACGGCAAACCCGCCGGGAACCTTGATCCCCAGATCGGTCAGATGACCGATCATCTCGCCAAGCGAAGCGTTTTTACCCCCCACCAGCTGCAGATCGTTAAGACCGATATCCTTCAGCCACATGATATGCGTCAACTCTGTCATCGGCGCCTCCCTTTCCAAACCGGAATGTTGGATATTGAAATCCGCCACGGCGTCTTTGCCGCGCACGGTTCATTGATATATTTTAGCAGATTTTCAGGCGGAAACGGGTATACAGCCATACACATTTTTGCAAAGATATCCGCAATGCCCTTAAAGCTGCTTGAGGATTTAAAAAGCTGAAATCCTGAAAAATGGTACGGGATCTGCTTTATGAAAAAGCAGAGGAGATAACCATGATTAAAAAAAACCACACAGTTTTAGCGCTTTGCGCAACGTCGTTTCTCATCATCACAGCATGCGCTCCCGCTACGGGAGTTGCGAAACCGACGGCGCCTGCGGAAAAACGGGATACCGAGACCACGGCGGACAAAAAAGCATCGAATTTCGAGCAGTGGCTGGCGGCATTGAAAAAAGAGGCCCTTGACCGGGGTATCCGCCGGGAGGTTTTGCAGGAAGCCCTTGAGGGCGTGCAACCGACCCCGGCTGTCATCAAACCACGACACCGGCAGGCTGAATTTTCATTGAGCAAAGCCGAGTACGTGCAGCGGCTTGCGTCCGAAAGACGTTTCCGGGATGGGATGAAGAAAATGGCGCAGCATCGGGCATTGCTGCGCAAGGTTTCGGGCGTCTACGGGGTACCGGAAGGATATCTTCTCGCCTTGTGGGCCATCGAAAGCGATTTCGGCCAGGGCGGCGGACGCCATCCGGTCATCGAAGCCCTGGTCACCCAGGCATGGCAGAGTCAGAGGCAGGAATTTTTCCGCAAGCAGCTGCTGGCCGCCCTGACCATCCTCGACAAGGAAGAAATGCGCAGCGACGAACTGCGCGGCTCCTGGGCGGGAGCCATGGGGCAATTTCAATTTATTCCGACCACCTATCTCGACTATGCCGTCGACTTCAACCATGACGGGCATCGCAATATCTGGACGGATGTGGAGGATGCTCTGGCCTCCGCCGCCAGCTATCTGGCCCGGGCGGGATGGCGAAAAAACCTGGGCTGGGGATGGCGGACCGAGATTCCCGGCGATTTCGACCTGTCCCTTGCCGGACTGGATAGAAAAAAGCGTCTGCGCGACTGGCGCAGACTGGGGCTGCCGCAGGAATCCGGGGCGGGAAACCTGAAAACATCCCTGATCCTGCCCGACGGCCCCGAGGGCCAGGCGTTTCTGGTAACCGACAACTTACGGGTGTTGATGCGCTGGAACCGTTCCCTCGCCTTCGCCCTGGCCGTCGGACACCTGGCGGATCGTTTCGAGGATGCCCTGCGCACGGCAGCGGCGCAAAATTCGGTGGCCGAATAACCACACGCAATGCCCGGACCGGCTCAAACCGGCGACTTATTTCAGATTCATCTTGACCAGCACCTCGTTGGCGGTTTCCTCCACCGCCTTGCCGGAAACATTGACCGTAACCCAGCCGTGACGCCGGAAAAGGACTTTGGCGTAGCGCAGCTCCTCTTCGATCTCTTCGATATCGGCATAGGCCGCGCGCGGATCCTGGCCGAGATGCCTCAAGCGGGCCAGTCGCAATTCCACCAGGCGCTGTGGATCGATATAGAGTCCGACGATGCGTTTCGAATCGACCTGAAACAGTTCCCTTGGGGGATCGATCCCCAGCACCAGCGGCACGTTGGCAACTTTCCAGCCGAGATGCGCCAGGTAAGTCGACAACGGGGTCTTGCTGGTACGGGAGACCCCGACCAGTACGATGTCGGCATGTACCAGGTGATGCACCTCCTGACCGTCGTCGTGTTTGACGGTGAATTCCACCGCTTCGATCCGACGGAAATATTCCTCGTCCATATCGTGCAACAGCCCCGGCTCCTGCCCCGGAGTTCGTCCGAAAAATTTGGAAAACTGCGAAAGCAACGGGGTGACCAGGTCGAAGGCCATGATGCCCCGGGTTTCGCTCTCGTCCTGTACGAACTGGGCCAGATCCCGGTTGACGACCGTATAGACCACCATGCCCTTATGCCGCTGAATCTCCTCAAGCCCTCTCAGCACGGCGGCCTTGTTTCGCACATTGCTGATGCGACGCAGCCGCACCGGCTTGTCCCGGAACTGGGTGAGAACCGCATTGACGATCTTCTCGGCGGTCTCGCCGGTAGCATCGGACATCACGTAAATGATCTGAGGGGTGGTCATTTCACCTCCGGATTCGGTGTGGACAATTCAGACGGACCCGGGCACAAGGGTATCCAGAACCTCGAGCATGCGGGTATGAACGGCACCATTGCTGGCTACGATCTCGCTGCCTTCGATAGCCGCAACGTTGCCTGCAAAATCGGTCACCGTGCCGCCCGCTTCGGTCACCAGCAGCATACCGGCGGCGACATCCCAGGGTTTCAGATCGAATTCCCAGAAACCGTCGAACCGGCCCGCCGCCACATAGCACAGATCGAGTGCCGCGGCGCCATCCCGGCGCACGCCGTGGGTCCGGTAATAAAACAGTTTGAAATAATCCATGGATCGATGCCAGCGGTCGCCGAGTTCGTAGGGGAATCCCGTCGCCAGCAGGGTTTCGGAAAGCTCGGTGGTTTGCGACACCCGCAGGGGAGAACCGTTAAGGAAGGCTCCCTGGCCCCGCAAAGCGGTAAACATTTCGTCATGCACCGGATCGTACACGACCGCCACTTCCGTCTGGAGCCGATATTGTACGGCGATGGAAACGCAGAAAAACGGATAACCGTGCACGAAATTGGTGGTCCCGTCGATGGGGTCGATCACCCAGCGCCAATCGCTGCTCAGCCGATTGTCCCCCGTTTCTTCGGCAAGGACGGCATGCTCCGGCCAGGCCTGGCGGATGCATTCGAGGATGATGGCTTCGGATTCGCGATCGACGTTGGTGACCATATCCGCGCGCCCCTTATAATCGACCTGGCGCAGGTTGGACATGGCTTCGATGATGCGGGCACCGGCTATACGGGCGGCGTTTTCGGCAGTTTTGAGGATCTCGCGCATGGCAGGGGAGTGTCTCTGGTTAATCATTAAGCAAAGAAAGGTTATCAAAGTGACTAAGAAAAACTTAACGACTTTGCGACACGGGCAAACCATAGCATATTCCGCGTCCTGCGTCTGCCCAAAAAGACGCTGCGCTCTTGTCACATGCGCGGATCGGTTTTGCGTATGATGGCACTGACATTCTTCTTGTTGAATCCCTTGTAGCCTTCTCCTCTCTGGATGTTCTCCAGATGGCTGCCGACCGCACCTTCGGCCTGAAACTTATCCGCCTGTCGGCGGGTCACCAGTTTGGCGGCCAGCAATTTTTCCAACCGGGCTTCATCCACCGACCAGCGCTCGGCCTTGCTGAAGGCCTGCCTGAGCCAGGTGAAATCGCTGAACGGAGCCATGTACGCCACCCCCCTGGGAGCAAGATCGGCAATCAGACGAGTGAAATCGCACCGCGCGGCGAGATGATGCATCCCCGCACCGAAAATGGAATCGCCGTGCAGGGCGCACCACAATCCCACCGTGCCGAGAAAATCCCGCTCCGGCAACCTCTCCCTGGAAAAATCGGTTTGCACCTCCTGCGGTGCCAGATCGACGTCGAGAAACAGGCTCAGGCCTGCGGCGCGGTTCTCCATGACCTGGGCTCCCCATCCGGCCTCGTCTCCGGCATAAAACCGCTCTCGCGATTCAAATCCCAATGTGGAAAACAGGGAAACGAGCCGGGCGAAATGTCGCCGCGAGCTGCGGAAGGTATGGTGGTCGTGATTGCCCCAGCCCAGCCCCAGTACATCCTGCCGGCTTTTCTGAAGCTGTCCGGCCCGGTTGCGCCTCTGCCAGTATAGCCGCTCGGCAAGACACACGACCTGCGCGGCGCAATCGGCTCCCAGGCGCTCTACCAGCAGGTCGGCAAGGCGGAAGGTCTCCTGCCATAAAAGCTCTTCGTCGTCGCCGGTACGGGGCCGTCCCTGCCAGAGCTCTAGGGCGGTGAAGTAATCCTGCAAATACGGATGCGACCGCATTTGGGGAACGTAGCCCGCATAGCCTCGCCGCTCCATTACCAGCAGTTCGGTTTTTCCGTTGAATGTGATCCGGGCCCGACGCATGGGACTGAAGGGGCTACCCTCGATGATCGCGACCAGGTTGTTGGCCTGAAGAAAATTTGCAACATTGTCGACCCGCAGCGCGACGGCACGGACGGCGGCATTCGGAACAACCGCCGGCAACACGGCGCCGGGATGGAAAAAAGCATCCTCTCCGGCAGCGGCCCGGGGAACGAAACCGCAAAACTGCAACTTTTGCCTCAGCAACGTAGAGCCCGGCACCTGCAGATAATCGACCCAGTCGAACAAACGGCAGCTGGCTTCGATGAGCATGCGCTGCTGCAGGCGAGCCAGAGGTTCGCACCGAAGGATACAGTCTGCAAGGATATCCTGCGTCAACCGCTCCGCCACGGCATGCCGCTGCCAGAAAAAAACCTCTTCTTTTGGCATTTACTGCCTCCGAAAATACTCTCGTACAAAAAAACGAAGATCACGGAATAAATGTCTGATATCAACGTTGCTCTTTTGCCATAGTTGAGCTCTGGCGCGTCCAGTCAGATTAAAGCCAAAGGAAATCTTTTCATTCGATCATATCGACAGATCATCGCGCATGTGTTCGGTAATGGGGCGGTCGCTGAACACCACGTCCGGGTTGAATACGCCGCGTGGATCGAAGATGGCTTTAACCTCGCGCATGTATTCGTAAAGTCTGTCCCCCCACTCCCGTCGCAGATAAGGAGCCCGCAGCCGACCCATGCCGTGCTCGGCGGAGACGGTACCGCCATATCTGAAAACCACCTCGTACACGGCATCGGCCACCTTGCGGATGCGGCCCGCAAGATCGGGCAGCGTCACGTCGAACAGCGGACGCAGATGCAGGTTGCCGCTGCCGGCATGCCCGTAAATCAGAACCTCGATTTTCAACCGGGCGAAGACCTGCTGCACATCATGGATGAATTCCGCCAGCAACTGGGGCGGCACCCCCACATCGTTGACCACGGACAGGGCCCGCAGGTGCGGCTGCGGATGCCGGATCACCCACAGGATGCGTTTGCGCAGTGACCAGAGTTCGTCGATGCCGGCCTCGGCACGAGCCACCTGCAATGGCGCCGTCATACGAAAGCCACCACTTTGCAACAGGGTCTTGATCCTGTCGACCTGTTCCAGGCAACCCGGTCCGCTCACCTCCACCAAAAGCAGGTGGGCATCCATGTCCAGACCGTTCGGCAGGCTGACGTGCTGCTTAAGGACCTGCATCGTTTCGCGGCTGATCATTTCGATGGCCGCCACCTTCAAATGCCGTAAGGCGTTTACCGCCCGGCCCGCCTCGACCATGCCGGGAAAACATCCCAGCACAGCCGCCCGCTGCCGTTCGAAAATTTCCCCCCGCAATGTGGCGGAGACCAGCAGCCCGAGGCTGCCGACGCTGCCGACCAGCAGTTGTGCGATCAGTTGGCCCAAAGAGATGTCGCGCAAAAAAGCGAACAGATTATAGCCGCTGGAGATCTTGAACCTTTGACGTTGCCGCAAGATATTCACCGCCTTCGCATCATTGCGCAGACGACTCTGCAGGTCGGCCAGTTGGCGCACCAGACGCAGGGGGATGGTTGCCGCCTCGGCGGTATCGACCAGCTCTCCACGGTCGGAAACAAACACCGCCTGATCGAGAAAACGGTCTATGGATCCGTACTTCAAGGCATGGGGCCCGCTCGCCTTGGTGGCGATATTGCCGCCGATACGGCTGATACTCGCACTGGAGACGTCCGCAGGCAGATAATATCCGCGCTGTTTGAGGAAGGTTTGCAGATCGTTATGCAGCACACCGGCCCCGCAACGCACTTTACACTCGGGGCCACTGACGTTGAAATCGTCCATCTGTGCCCAGAAACCGTTTTCCGGCAACGCCATGACGATACCTGTGCCCAGGGCGCTGCCGGCGGTTCCCGACCCACCGCCGCGAGCGGTAATGGGCACCCCTTCCTCGGCTGCGAACTGTACAAGCTTCAGCACATCCGCCTGGTTCTCGGGCAAAGCAGCCACCAAAGGCTCGATCTGGTAAATACTCTGATCACGGGTAAAAGGGCGCAACTTCACTTCATCCGCCACAACCCCGCCTCTAATCAGATGGCCCAGCTTGTCGGCCAGGCTTTTGCGATAATCGAAGGTCATGTGCCGCTCCACAGACAGGGATCCCTGGTTATTTGCAGATGCCGGAAATCCCCCTTGCGCAGCACTGTGCGAATCATATCCATGGCAAGGCGAATCTCCCCGGCCGACACGATCAGATGCGGACGGAAACGGATACTTCGCCCCCCGCAGCCGATAAGCAACAGTTTCTCCTGAAAAAACGCCTGCACCAGCTGATCCCGCATGTGGCTGTCGGCCGCATCGAACGCACACATCAATCCCCTCCCTCGCGGGTTGGAGACGATATCCGGAAAATCGGCAGCGAGTTTTCTTAACTCGGACAGCAGCAGCGCCCCCTGCTCCCCGGCGTTCTCCACCAGCTTTTCCTGTTCGATGATTTGCAGGATATGGGTACAACGCACCATGTCGACGAGATTGCCGCCGAAGGTCGAGTTGATGCGACTGCGTTCCTGGAAGACATGACAGCTGACCTCCTCGATACGTCGCGAGGCGAGCATGCCGCATACCTGGGTTTTTTTGCCGAAGGCGAGAAGGTCTGGTCGCACGCCGAAATGCTCGAAGGCCCAGAAGCGACCGGTCAGCCCGACGCCGGTCTGAACCTCGTCGAAGATCAGCATGATATCGTGACGGTCGCACAACTGCCTCAGCGCCTGCAAAAACTCCGCACGGAAATGGTTGTCGCCGCCCTCTCCCTGAATCGGTTCGATGATCAGGGCGGCAATGTCCTCACCCTCTCCATCGATGACACGACCGATGGTCTCCAGCGCCTCCCGTTCCAGATCACAGACCCGTTTCAGGGTGTCCGCATCGAGAGGAAATGAGAGTTTCGGGTTGACGATGCGCGGCCAATCGAACTTGGGGAAAAACCGGGTTTTACGCGGATCGAAGGTGTTGGTCAACGATAAGGTGTAACCCGAGCGACCGTGGAAGGCCTGCCGGAAATGGATCACCTGACTGCCTATGTTGTCGCCCCTGCCCGCCATCAGGTTTTTCCGAACCTTCCAGTCGAAGGCGGCTTTGAGAGCATTTTCAACGGCAAGGGCGCCGCCGTCGATGAGAAACATATGCGGCATATCCGGCGGCATGGCGATACGGGAGAAGGTGTCGACGAACTCTGCCATGGCGGCGGTATAGACATCGGAGTTGGAGGGCTTGTTGACCGCCAGCCTTCCCAGACGATCACGTTCCTGCAACAAGCGGGGGTGGTTATAACCGATGGCCATCGAGGCGAACATGCTGAAAAAATCGAGATAGCGGTCTGCCGTACGCTGATCGACGAACCAGCTCCCCTGGGAACGGTCCAGATCGAATACGATATCGAGCCCCTCGGTCAGAAGATGGCGGGCTAATTTCCTTTTTACATCCTGCGGTCGAATCAAGGGCACCTCCCATGGGCGATTTACCCCGTCAAACATCCCGGCCAGATCGTCAAACAAAACCGGCAGTCTGCATGCGACGCGGACCGTATGTCGGTTTCGTTCGGTTTTGCTATCAAGTTTATCAGCGAGGTGCGTTTGAGCAACGACCGGCATGCGGCTGTCGGGTTGTGCCTTCGGGCATGACACCCGCCAGAAGGAACAATTGCGGCCGACACCGGCAGCGTCCAGGATGGCGGCAAGGGGCGCAAAAAAATCCCCCGACCGCTTTTAGCTGCCGGGGGATTTCTGGTCAGAGGGCCGAAAAAATTCGATGTTCAGCCGATCTGGTTGGCCAGGCGTATTTCGGGTGGTTCGACGCATATATCGTCGACCAATGCCAGCAGTGACTGCAGATAAGGCATCTGCAGATGCTTCTCCAGGTCTTCTTTGCTCTTCCAGCTCTCCAGGAAAACCAGCACGGCGGGATTATCGATATCCTGATGCAGGTCGTAGGCAATACAACCGGCTTCGGCTCTTGTCGGCTCGATACGTTCCAGAAGTTCTTTGCGCAACTGCTCTTCCTTGCCTGCTTTTGCAACAAATTTCGCGATAACAGTCAGTGCCATGAAATGCCTCCTTAACAGAGTCGAAGTAACAGAACATGCCGGATACACGCACCCTTTTTCCGATCCGGCTCCCGAATATTTTCCATCGTTTATCCAGTCATCCGCACCTGGTCCTCCAGCATCGCGGCGAACTCCTTCAGCCAGGCGGGATGGGCCGGCCATGCGGGGTCCGTGACAAGATTCCCGTCCCTGATGGCACCGTCGATGAGAATGCTTGCCGACATAGTGTATACCTCCTGGTAGTTATCCCACATTTCGCCGTTCGTGTGTGAATTTTTTTGAGAAAACATACATCGAACCTTCAATGCCAGGGTAACACAACACTACAACATGCACGGAAAAGATCCATATGACCAAAACGATCCTTTGCTCCCTAAGCGCAACAAGGCAAAGCATCACCGGAGATGGTTGCTGTTGCGCCATATCTTCCTCTTCTCCGCCTCACGGATCAGATCGTCGCGAAAATCCGGATCCATCCATCGCCTGAAATATGGAATTTTGTCCCGCATCCTAGGGATGAACAGGAGGAATTCTTTGAAACGAACTTCAGAAGTCCGACCGGCCCCACCTTACGGGGCCATTCCCGTGTCCTTTTGTGAACCTCATATCTCGGGGGATACGTGTGCAGGCAATTCATAATCGCGAGAAGCGGGGTGATCGATGATGGGCGGTCGGGATAACTCGAAATAAGGTGTTATTTTTTTAGTATGGCAGCGTTTTCAGCCATTTACTCGAATTACCAATAATCTCTACACCTTGGTCCGATTAACGAGGTGAACGGAATATTCTTAAAAACCATCGGCGGGTTTCAGCCGTTGACATTCCGTCATATCAGGATATGTATAAGAATTATAAAAGCTTTTTTTCGCAAACTGTCTTCACGTATGCTTATCCTGTAAGGGAGCTAACCATGAATTACCGATCCTTATGCATCGCTTTGGTTTTCGCCGGATTTGCCGTCCCGGCAGCAGCGGATTGCGATATGACACAGACGGGCAAAGCCCTCGCCGAAAAAAACCACTGTGCCATCTGCCACAAAGACGGAGGAATGGCTCAGCCTCTGGCCGGAATTGCTGAAGGTAAAACCGACGAATTTCTCAAGCAGTCGATACTTAATCCCAAACAGACCCTGGGTGCCGGCACACGCATGCCCGCCTATAAATTCAGCGATGAAGAGATGAAGGCCATGCTTCATTATCTTCGCTCCGCTTCAAGGCCGTAGACCTTATGACAGCAGCGCACACCTGGACCCCATAACGAGGGGGAACCATGTCCGATTTTTCCCCACAGTCCCCAAAGGGACCTCTGTCATATGCCGGGAACTGGCTCGGCCTCGCAGGTATCATCCTTGCGTCCTGTTCGCTGCTGACCCTGTTGATTCTGATCGGCTTCGATATTTTCCTCGGGTTTAACCGCCCCTATCTCGGGGTACTGGTCTATATCATTCTGCCCGGAGCAGTATTCGTCGGTCTGATTCTCATCTTTGCAGGCATTCTGTACCAACGTCGCCTGCAAAGAAAACCGGGGTTCAAACCACGCCTGCCCCACATCGACCTGAACAATCCCCGTCACCGGCGGAATCTGATTCTGACAGCCTGTATCGGTTTCGTATTCCTGCTTTTTTCCGCCTTTGGCAGCTATCGCGCCTATCAGGTCACGGAATCGGTGGCTTTCTGCGGCCTTTTATGCCACCAGGTCATGGAGCCGGTCCACACAACCTATCTGAATTCGCCTCATGCCCGGGTCGCCTGCACAAAATGCCACATAGGACCCGGAGCTTCCTGGTACGTACGGGCCAAGATTTCGGGATTGCGACAGGTCTATGCCGTTCTCACCGATTCTTACCCCCGCCCCATTCCTGTTCCCGTCGAAAATCTGCGTCCGGCCAGGGAAACCTGCGAACAGTGCCACTGGCCGGAAAAGTTCTATGGTTCCACGGAACTGCTGCACCGGCACTACCTCTCCGATACGGATAATACGCCCTTCGAAATCCGGATGATGATCAAGGTTGGAGGGGCCAATCCCCTGCATGGACCGATCGGGGGCATTCACTGGCATATGGCCGTGAGCAACGACATCGAATACCTTCCCGCCGACAAAAGCCGGCAAACCATACCCTGGGTAAAGGTTACGAACCGGTCTACCGGCAAAGTCACCATATACCGAACAACCGATAAAGGCCCTCTTTCGGCACCGGAACAAAAAGACGTACGGCTCATGGATTGTATCGACTGCCACAACCGTCCGACCCATATCTTTCAATCCCCCAGCAAAGCTCTGAATGTAGCTCTCTGGCTCAACCGTGTCGACGCATCCATCCCTTCCATCAAGCACCATGCGACCGAGGCCCTGATGCAAAGCGCCGGCGCCGAATCCCGGGCTGAAGGCTTGCAGCAGATTGCCGCCCATATTGCAGGCCGGTACCCGGAATATAAGGAGCAAACGAAAATCGAGCAGGCGATTGCGGAAACCCAGAACATCTATCGCAACAATTTTTTTCCGGAGATGAAAACCAACTGGCAGGTTCGTCCCGACAACATCGGCCACCTCAACTGGCCGGGATGTTTCCGCTGTCACGACGGGGAGCACGTCAACTCCACGGGACAGGCCATCGCCACCGACTGCAACGCCTGCCACATCATCATTTCGCAGGCCCGCGGCAAGGAGCCGGCCTCCAGCAGCCTGGACGGCTTGCCGTTCGCTCATCCCGGCGGCGAGATTCCGCCAGGCATCGCCTGCACCTTTTGCCATAACGGTGCGCTCTAACGGGCACAACGAAAGGGATACCACGACAACGGAAGTCGAACGCCGGGTGTTCCGATATAAAAGGTTGCATGAAACGGCACGACATCCACCGCATGAAGAATTATTTTGAACCGCATCTATCGGTTCGTTTTATCGGGGAGGCAGAGTGTGAAAAAAAACAGAATCTTATCCAAAAAATGGTACGGCCTGGCCTTCGCCGCACTGGCAGCTTTGCTGTTGCTAGCCTGTCCCGCCATGAAACAGGCAACGGTTCGTCCTCCGGCCACGATACCGGGCGCCGACTACATCGGCATTGACAGCTGTGCCTTGTGCCACCCGGAAACGGTAAAGAATTTCAAATATGCCAGGCATGCCAAACTTTCCGTCCCGCTGCCCGACGGCAAGGAGATACTCGGCTGCGAAGCCTGTCACGGTGCCGGCAGCCTGCATATGGCCGCTGGAGGAGGACGGGGCAAGCACATCATCAACCCCGGCAAAAATCCGCAAACCTGCTACCAGTGTCATCCGGAAGTCCAGGCGTTTTTCAACCTCCAATATCACCACCCTCTGCAGGAACAAGGGGTTTCCTGCAACGCCTGTCACAGCCCTCACGGTCAGGACATCATGCTGCCCGAAAATAAAATGGTCGGCCGGCACAACGCTCCCTGTGTACAGTGTCACCAGGACCAGGGCCGGCCTTTTGTCTTCGAACATGAGGCGCTACGGGAAGACTGCACCACCTGTCACAACCATCACGGTTCCATCAACGACAAGATGCTCGTCGCCAGTGACGCCAACCTGTGCCTGCGATGCCATGCCCAGATTTCGGCGGAAGGCAGCATCGAGTTGGGGGACCAGAATCACGCTTCACGACTGGCCCAGGGCCCCTGTTGGGCTGCCGGATGCCACACCGCCGTTCATGGATCCAACATGAACGCCCACCTGCGCTATTAACAGAGGAGGACCGGCCATGAAATCCGGACTGTTGGGAATTGCACTGGTTCTGATTTCTTCCCTGGTCATGTTGGATACTGTATGCAGGGCCGAGGAAGACAATGACACCTTGACCGGAGTCATCAACATCACCCCCGGGGTCAGCGGCATCATCGTTGACGGCGACGACAACAAGTTCCGGGAGGATTGGTGGACTGGAGACGGCCTGAAGGGAGGCCTGGACGAATTCACCCTGCATCGGGAAACCGGGGATGGTACCACCCTGGAGGCGCGAGGCCGAGCCATCGTCCCCGAAGAAGACTATCGTCTAGGGTTACGCGTCAGCAAAAAGGATGTCGGCTACGTTCGCGCCGGATATCGGGAATACCGTAAGTATTTCGACGATACGGGCGGCTTCTTTCAGAACTTCAGCGGTTCTTCCTACGACCTCGATAAGGACCTGCATCTGGATATCGGCCGGGTTTTCATCGAAGCGGCCCTGACCCTACCGCATAAACCGAAACTGGTTGTAGGTTACGAACACCGCTTCAAGGATGGGGAAAAATCTCTCCTCGAATGGGGGAGCGTCACCGAAGGGGGCGTCACGAGAAAGATATTCCCCTCCTTCAAGGAAATCGATGAAAAGCTGGATGTGATCAGGCTGGAAGTCAGTCACGATATCGCCAATGTCCGTGTGGGGGATGAATTTCGCTACGAACACTACAGCATCGACACCAAGCGCCACGAACAGGAAAGCAGTGCCGGCGCAAGCGAAACGGTAACGGTCGACGAAGACTACCGGCACGATGCGTTTTTCAATACCTTCCATGCGGAAACCCATTTGAACGATAAGACCTTTTTATCCCTGGGCTATCTCTTCACAACCCTGGACGGCGAAGCTTCCTTCCGCATGGTGACCGTACCTTTCGGACCGGAATCGTTCGACAAAAACTGGTTTTCCAATGCCATCGACCTGAGCCAGGACACCCATATCGTCAACTTCAACGCCGTCTTCGGGCCGTATCGAGACGTCACCATCTATGCCGGTCTCGAGGGAGAACGACTGGACAGGGAAGGCGATACCGATGCCATACTTACCGAGATCGGCTTTACCGGCACGGAATCCTCTCCGGAAGCGCTGATCGATAGCGATGAAGACCGTTGGGGCATCGAAGAAACGCTCGGAATCCGTTATACCGGCCTGCCCCGCACCACTCTGTATGCGGAAGGTCGGTGGACCCAGCAGGACATCGATCTCTCGGAAACCGAACTGGAAGACGCGGTCCTGGAACTCGATCGGGATACCGACACACGGGTAAGGCGCCAGCGGTACAGCATCGGCTTCAACAGCTCGCCGTGGGCCCGCACCATGGTCGCCGCCCGGTACCGTCGCAGCTATCGATCGAACGACTATGATCACCGGGTGGACAACGTGGAAGGCAATGATCCGAACAATGTCTATTCCGCCTTTATCACCGATCAGGACATAAAAACCGACGAGGTGATGATCAAGCTCTCTTTCAGGCCCCTCCCCCGAATTCGCACCGGCCTGCAGTACCAGTTCAAGACCATGGACATCGATACCGACGAGGATACCGATCCGCCCAGCTCAAAACATTCCTGCAATTACGACGCGCATATTTATACCGCCAGCATCACCGCGACGCCGGTGGCCAGGCTGTTCCTTACGGGGCTGGCCTCTTACCAGGACGTCCGCCTGAAGACCCTCGACGGAAACACGGGTGCCATCATCAGTTATGTCGGGGACGTCCTGTCGCTGGCGGCCAATGCCGGATGGGCCATCGACTCCCGGACCAGTCTGGATATCCAATACGTATACAGCCTGACGGAAAATTTCGAGGATATTTCCAGCGACGGGTTGCCTCTCGGCGTTGAAAACCAGCGCCATGCCGTTCTGGCCGACCTGACCCGGCAACTCACGGACAATCTTTCCGTCAAACTGCGTTACGGTTTTTACAGCTACGATGACGAAACCAGCGACGGTTCCGACAACTACACTGCTCATCTCATCGGAGCTACCTGCAGTATGACTTTCTGACGGGGATGGGGAACATTTACCTTAACGGTAGCTGTATAAAGAATAGGCAAAGAGGAATTTCCCTCGAAAAATCAAGGGTCAGCATGCCTGTTTCCAGACTTCTTCCGGTAGTTTTACACAGAAGCTGTGGATAGAGAAGCTGTATTGTTGACCGGTGAATCTACGCGGACCGGAAGTTCTCAAGACCTGTGACGATTCGAGCTGAACCGCGAAGAGAATCGGGAATGACAAGCGGACGACAGAAAGGGAAAACATACCGTCCCCATTTCGGACATTCTGCAGGCGATGTGTGAGGAAAATATGCCGTATGACGCACGACTTGCCGACAGGGTTCGCATTCTGCTGCTCCCCCTGGAAGGTTTCAGCGAACGCAAGATGTTCGGCGGCGTCTGTTTCATGCTGCACGGCAACACGGCCTGCGGAATCGTCCACGACCTGCTCATCGTGCGTGTCGGCACTGAGAAATACGCCGACGCATTACGGCAGCAACATGCGCGTATGTTCGATTTTACAGGCCGTCCCATGACCGGCTGGGTTCAGATCGATCCGGGGGGAACCGATACGGACGATTCTTTGGCTTTCTGGGTCCGAAAGGGTGTCGATACTGCCTGCAAGTTACCGCCGAAGACTCCGAAATCAACCGAACGGTCCCGACACATGGATTAACCCTCCTTTCAGACCGCTCCCGAAGCACTTGTTGCAGTCACAGCGGGCAGAGACACGGTCTGGTCCTTGCCGCGTTTCTTGGATTCATAAAGGGCGGCATCGACCCGCATCATGAGATGATCGAGACTTTCGCCCTCCAGATACCCCACCACCCCGCAACTGATGGTCACCGGCCCGTCACCGTTGAATTCGGCCAGAAGATTTCGTCTGCACACCTGTTTCCGCAACCGCTCCGCCACCTGATAAGCTCGGGACAGATCATCGTGAATCAGCAGGACGAACTCGTCGCCCCCCCAGCGCACAACCAGATCGTTCTGGCGGACACATCCGTTTGCAATTCTGACAACCTCCTGCAAAACATGATCGCCGGCCATATGTCCGATCTCGTCGTTAACGGTTTTGAAATTATCAATATCGAACAGAATAACGGAAAACGGCGTCCCTTCACGCTTGTGAAGATATGCGGCCATTTCGAACAACCTGTCAAATTCGCGCCGGTTGCAGGCCCCTGTAAGCTTGTCGGTCGTGGCCATTTCCTCGAGTGTGCTTTGGAAGCGGTTGACCGTATAAATGGTAATCCCGAGAATAGCCAGAATGATCACCAGATCGAGGGCCAGGTTATCCAGAAAATTTTTCCGGATGGCGGCCAAGGCCCGGGTCTCATCCTGCTCAACCAACAGGTACCATTCAAATTCGGGAAGATACCGCGTGGTCAGCAGAATATGCCGGCCATCGCGCCAGTATTCGAACACACCGCTGTCCGTCTGTTTCGCCAGAACCTGTTGCGCTATGTCCTTGAGGCCTTCCTGATCGGTAATGTTCACCCGATCGACGAGAGTCTGATCGTTGTGCACCTTGATAAGCCCCTCGGAGTCGACCAGGTAGATTTCCCGCCCGTAGCGCTGCCGGTAGGATTTAAGCATGTCGGCGACCATTTCCATATTCAGGCCGACGCCGGTCACGCCCAGCATTTTGCCGTCGTAGTCGTTGAGACGATGGTTGATAAAGATGGTCAGGCTGTTTTCCGCGGCTTCGTTGGTATCGACAACAAGATCATAAGGCTTGTTCATGGCCTTGAAATCGTAATACCAGACATCGTGGGCATCCTCCAAACTGATCCGTTTAAGAATACCGTTGAAATGGTAATAGTTGCCGGTCCGTTCCGAAACGAAAAAAGTGGAAAAAAAACCGTATTTTTCGCGGATTTCCTGCAGGTAGCGGGTGATCTTTTCCACACCCTTCTCGCCGTCGATGGCCCAGTCCTTGAGAAAGGTATCGTTGGCCATCAGCGAGGAAATAAAAACAGGCCGCATCAAATCGGCCTGTATCTCCGAATAAATGTTGTCGCGGGTCAGCGGAAGAGCGTGCTCGATGATGTTCTTGCGCACCGACCGGGTCGAAACCCGGTAGTTGTTGAAATTGGTCAGTGCAAAACCGAACACAAGGATGATGCTTACGGACAAAAGGAGTCTGGTTTTGAGGGATAACCGCCGCATGTATGCTCTCTCCAGTCCGGCAAAAGATACCGCACATCATAAAAACAATGTATTCCTATCACTTTTAAAAAAAACAGCCAAGCAAATTAAGAACGGTTCCCCAGTTCCTGCCGCACATAGTTCAAAGTCCCTCCGGCCAGAAGACTCTTGCGTTGCCGCTCCGACACTTCAAGCACAGCCATGATCTTCCTCCCCTCAAGGCTTACGGGCAACTCGATATCCCCTCTCTGAATGCGCCTGAAGATATCAGGCATTTCCAGCGTCATACCCTCTTCCATTTTTTCGTAGTCTGCAGGATCTTTAAATACCAAAGGCAGGATTCCAAAGTTGCAAAGATTGGCCTTGTGAATCCGGGCAAAACTCCTGGCCAGCTTTAACCGCACACCCAGAAAGCGCGGTGCCAGCGCGGCGTGTTCCCTGCTCGACCCCTGTCCATAATTGTCGCCACCGACGACGGCGACCTGTCCCAAGGCGCGGCAGCGATCGGAAAAATCTGGGCAAAGTTGGTAAAAAACGTACTCGCTTATGGCCTCGATATTGGAGCGCAACGGCAATACCCTGTTACCGGCAGGCATGATGGCGTCGGTGGAGATGTTGTCGCCGACTTTAATGGCCACGGCAACGCGGAGGGTCTCCGGCAGGGGATCCAACTGCGGAAACGGTTTGATGTTGGGGCCGCGCAACACCTCCGTTGCAAGCCCCGCTTCCTCGGGAAAAACAATGGAGGAACGGTCGACCAGACGCTCCCGGGGGGCTTCGATCTGTGGATAGGCGATTTCCTCGGCGAGATCGCGGGGATCGGTGATCACCCCGCGCAGAGCGGCTGCGGCGGCGGTCTCCGGGGAACAGAGATAGACCTGATCGTCCTTGGTACCGGATCGTCCGGGGAAATTGCGCGGAAAGGTGCGCAGGCTGACCTGGCCGGTTCCCGGTGCCTGTCCCATGCCGATGCAACCGAGACAGCCGGACTGATGGATCTTGGCTCCGGCCATCATCAGCGGCAGGATGCCGTCGGCTTCGGCCACATTTTCGAGTACCTGACGGCTGCCGGGGTTGATATGAAAATCGGTATGCGGTGCACTGTGGCGCCCTTCGACGATACGCACCACCCGTAACAGATCCTTGAGTCCGCTGTTGGCGCTCGAGCCGACAATGACCTGGTCGACGGGGATGCCGGCCACCTCCCGCACGGTCACCACCTTGCCCGGCGACGAGGGACAGGCGATCAGCGGTTCGAGTACCGACAGATCGACTTCGGCGTATTCGTCGTATTCCGCGTCGGCATCGGCCTCCAGGGCTTTCCAGGCAGCGCCGCGCCCCTGCGCCTGCAGATAGCCGCGAGTCCGTTCGTCGGAGGGGAAAATGGTGCTGGTGGCACCGAGCTCGGTACCCATGTTGCCGATCACGGCCCGGTCTTCCACCGACAAAGTGGCGACGCCGGGGCCATAGTATTCGACCACCTTGCCCAGACACCCCTTGACGTCGTAACGACGCAACATTTCCAGAATGATGTCCTTGGCGCTGACCCAGTCGGGCAACTTGCCGGTCAGCTTCACCCCCAGCACTTTCGGACAGGGCAGATAATAGGGACGCCCGGCCATGGCCAGTGCCACATCGAGCCCCCCCGCCCCCATGGCCAACATGGAAAGGCCGGCGGCGGCAGGCGTGTGACTGTCTGCGCCGAGCATGGTCAGGCCAGGGCGGCCGAAATTCTCCAGATGCACCTGGTGGGAAATACCGTTGCCAGGACGGCTGAAATGGATGCCGTAGCGGGCACAGGCCGATTGCAGGTAGCGGTGATCGTCGGCATTTTTAAAATCGGTCTGCAACAGGTTGTGGTCGACATATTGAGCCGCCAGTTCGACCTTGACCCGCTCCAGTCCCAGAGCCTCGAACTCCAACATGGCCATGGTGCCGGTTGCGTCCTGCAACAGGGTATGATCGATGCGGATGGCGATCTCCTCGCCAGGAACGAGTCGACCTTCGACGAGATGACATTCCAGAACCTTACGTGTGACATTGGCAGCCATGGAGTTCTCCTCACGGACGGGAACAAGAAAAGACGCGATACCGATAAAACATATCCTAGCGTTTTCTCCGCCGGAATTCAGCCGATATCGGACGACAAGACGTATGCGACGCATTACCTGTTTTACCCAATCACCAATCACTCATCACCAATGACCGGTTTTTCAGTTCTTAATTTATCAAAGATTAAGCATATCGTCTCCCCGGACGAACCGCTCTTGCAATAGAAAATACCTTCTGCTAAGAATCATGCATACAATTTCCAAGGAGAAACCGACATGAGCGACTTTCTGGCGAACCTCGATGCCATTCTTCACGAAACCTTCCTCGGTATCAGCGCCGGCCGTTTTGCCGCCGCCTTCGGCACTATCATCGCCGCCCTTATCCTGAAAAAGGTGTTCGGACATCTCTTCGTCAATGTCATCTTTCCGCTGGCCGGTCGCACACAAAGCCGCTATGATGATGAATTTCTGAATTCCATCCGCAAGCCGGCGGAATTTCTGGTAATTATCATCGGCCTTTTCATCGCCGTGCAGGTTCTGCAACTGCCGACCGAACCTGTCGACATGCGGCGCGGTGCTCATGCCCTGCTCAAGGTGCTGGTGACCTTCGATATCGCCTGGGCCCTGTTCAACCTCGTCAGTCTCCTTGAGCTCTTTTTGTCCGGTTGGGTCGACAAAACCGAATCGACCCTCGACGACCACCTGCTGCCGTTCATACGCAAGAGTCTGCGAGCTTTCATCATTTTCCTCGCCGTCATCATGACCATCCAGAACCTCGGCTATTCCATCTCCGGTTTGCTGGCTTCCCTGGGCATAGGAGGACTGGCCGTGGCGCTGGCTGCCAAGGATACCCTGTCGAACATTTTCGGGTCGTTCATGATCATTCTCGACCGGCCGTTTTACATCGGGGACTGGGTCAAAGCCGGAGATATGGAAGGGGTTGTCGAGGAAGTCGGCTTCCGCTCGACCAAGATCCGCACCTTCGCCAAAACCCAGATCACCGTTCCCAACAACATTATCGCCAACCTGCCCATCGACAATTTCAGCCGCATGCCCAAGCGGCGCATCAAACTCAACGTAGGGGTCACCTATGAAACGAGCCCGGCGCAAATGCGCCGGGCCGTATCGCTGATCCGCGAGATGCTGACCAACCACCCTGCCATCCAGCAGGACTTTTTCCTGGTCAATTTCACCGATTTCGGCGCTTCCTCCCTCGATATCATGGTCTATTGCTTCACCACCACAACCGTGTGGGGGGAATACCTCGATACCCGCGAAGACGTTTGCCTGAAAATCATGGATATCCTTGAAGATCTCGGACTGGAAATCGCTTTTCCCAGCCGATCGGTGTATCTGCGGGGGGAACAAGAGCAGAAGGAGGCCTTACCGACGGTTTCCGCGACGCCGTCTGCCTGAATGGGCGAAGACGAAAGGCGGTCAGGCTAATGTCTCTAAATTTTCCGGAGGATCGGTCTGCTCAAGGCCGACTTCCTCGGCGAGAGATTGCAGAAGTCGCAAAGCGTCGTCACGGCGTGAAGGGTGATATCCGACTTCGACCAGCCCTGCCTTCGCGTCGATGGTGCGCATGAAGAGGAGTCCGTCGTAGCTCTCGAGAATAAACCGCAGGTAACCGATATCTTTGCGCGATAGGATATAATAACGCTTTTCCAGCATGATCTGCCCCGTGTAATAAAAGGATAATCGATTGCATCTTTGAAACGGAATCACCATGCCCCCCACTGTCGATCAGGCCCCCACCCTCTGGCGCACCATCGATCCGGCCCGCGTCGAGGGTTCTCTATCCCGGATCCTGGAGGACGAACTCGCCCGGGACTGGCACCTGGTCCTGACGGCGCGCGGCATCGATGCGCGCCTGCAACGGATTCCCGGCGGATGGGAACTGGCGGTTCCTGGCCCCGAACTGGAAAACGCGGTTCGGGAATTGCGTCTCTATATGGTGGAGAACCGGAACTGGCCGCCCGCTCCTCCGGCCGACTCCGGCCTGGACAACGCCTGGGTCAGCGCCTGCATTCTGGCGACCCTGGCACTATTTCACAATATCACGCATCTGCCAGACGGTCTCTTCGGCCTGTTTCCCCGGGATTGGATGAATGCGGGCGCCGCCCATGTCGCAGCCATCCGGGACGGTCAATGGTGGCGTCTGGCCACTGCCCTGACCATGCACACCGGCACCACCCACCTTGCGGCCAATATCCTTATCGGCGGCGTGTTCGTCATCCGCCTTTGCCGCGAGGTCGGCTCGGGCGCCGGCTGGTGCATGTTGCTGCTGGTCGGAGTGGCCGGGAACTATGTCAACAGCCTGATCCAGCCCTCTTATCACCAGGCTGTGGGCGCCTCGACGGCCATCTTCGGCGCCATCGGTATTCTGGCGTCATTGAACGCACGACGGCACCGACTGCGGCAGTTCAGAAAATGGTCCCTGCCTCTAGCGGCCGGCCTGGCTCTGTTGGCATTGCTCGGCACCGGAGAGGAACGCACCGACCTGCTGGCCCACCTGTTCGGCTTTTTGTGCGGACTGGCGGCAGGCTGGTTCATCGCCCCGCTGCCGCAGGCCGGTCCCCGCCTCAATCGCTGGATGGGACTGGCGACGGTTGGAACCATCGTACTGGCGTGGTGGCTGGCCCTGCATGGGTCGGGATAAAGCTGTTTCACACCATATAGGTTTTTACCGCGGAGCACGCCGAGAACGCAGAGCAATCGAAAAAGCCTTTTCATCGACATTACGGTCGTAAAGACATATCAGCATTCTGCCTGATCGCGGCGATTGTAAATTGTACGAAAAAAACCGGCTCGACAAAGCCATCGAGCCGGTTTCCGTTCTTTATTTTCAGATCACCCTCAGGCTTTGCGACGACGACTGTCCCGCCACTGGGCCAGCAGCAGCATCCCCACCCCGACACAGATGGCCGAATCGGCGATGTTGAAGGCGGGCCAGTGATAGTGATACCAGTGCACGTCGAGAAAGTCGATCACCTCTCCCAGCCGCAACCGGTCAACGAGGTTCCCCACCGCTCCGCCGAGGACCAGGCTCACCGCAGATCGCCCCAACACCTGGTCGGGCCGGTACTGGCGATAAAACCAGATCAGAAACCCCACCGCAATCAAGGTGGTGGTCAGCAAAAAAGGCACACGAAACCGGGTATCGGCCAGAATTCCGAATGCGGCGCCCTTATTGCGCACATAGACCAGGTCGAAAAAATTCGGTACCAGCGGCAGGGCCTCATGCAGATGAAAGCTCCGGACGACCAGCCACTTGGTAAACTGATCGGCCACCGCCACCAGGGCGGAAACCGCCAGCAACAGACGATACCCGCGGAGTCTCATTGCTCGCCGAGCACAGCCACGCAACGCCGGCAAAGAGCCGGATGTTCGGCGCTTTCTCCGACGGAGGTTGCGTAATTCCAGCATCGTTGACATTTTTCTCCCAAAGCTTTTTCGACCTTGATCTTCAGATCGGGGAGATGCTCTGCCTGAAGACCGTTATCCAGGTCATCGACCAGTTCGACCTGGGAGACAATGAACAGTGCAGCCAGCTGATCCCGATATTTTTCCAGCAACTCCAGGACGGATCCTGCGGGAGCGTTCAGCAATACCCTGGCATCGAGGGAATGACCGATAGTCTTGTCGTTACGTGCCAGTTCCAGTGCTTTGGACACTTCCGCACGAATTTCGAGGAGATTGTCGTAGCGCTCTTCCAGGGCGGCATCCCTGCAACTGCCCGGGAAACGGATAAAGTCGGACAGATGAACGCTCTCCGGACGTTCCCCCGGCATAAAATTCCAGATCTCGTCGGCGGTAAAGGACAATACGGGCGCAATCAACCGCGTGATGCAATCGATAATCCGATACATGGCAGTCTGAGCGCTGCGCCGTCCGATACTTCCGTCTCCGGAAACATACAGGCGGTCCTTCAGCACATCGAGGTAGAAGGAACTCATTTCGATACTGCAGAAATTGTGTACGGCGTGGTAGATGACGTGGAATTCGTAATTTTCGTACGCCTTTTCCACCCGTCCGGCCAGGTCCTCGAGTTTGGCCAAAGCCCAGCGATCAAGTTCAAGCAACGCGTCGTCCGCCACCATATCCCGCGCCGGATCGAAGCCGCTGAGGTTACCCAGGATATAACGGGCGGTATTCCGAATCCGACGATAGGCGTCGGACAGGCGCTGCAGGATTTCATTGCTGATGCGGACATCATCCCGATAATCCTGAGCCGCCACCCACAGGCGCAAAATTTCCGCGCCGTACTTCTTGATGACCTCTTCAGGGGCGACGACGTTACCTACCGACTTGGACATCTTCTTGCCCTTGCCGTCCACCACGAAACCGTGGGTCAGAACCGACTTATAAGGAGTGAGTCCCCGGGTCCCGACAGAAGCCAGCAGACTCGAATGAAACCAGCCGCGATGCTGATCGCTGCCTTCCAGATACAACTCCGCAGGCCAGTTGAGATAATCGCGATGATCCAACACGGCGGCATGAGAGACACCGGAATCGAACCAGACATCGAGGATGTCGGTCTCCTTGGTGAAATCGTCATGGCCGCAGGATGGGCAGAGCGTACCCTCCGGCATCAATTCCCGTGCCTCTTTTTCAAACCAGATGTCGCTGCCCCCCTCTTCGAACAGGTCGGCCACATGATACATGACCTTGCTGTCTTCGACGGCTTCTCCGCACTTGGCACAATAAAAGATGGTGATGGGAACCCCCCAGCTGCGCTGGCGGCTGATACACCAGTCGGGGCGGTTTTCGACCATATTGTAGATGCGATCGCGACCCCAGCGGGGGATCCAGGTCACATCGTTGATATGCTCCAGGGCTTTTTTGCGCAGGTCGTTGGCCTCCATGGAGACAAACCACTGCTCGGTGGCGCGAAATACGATCGGCTTTTTGCAGCGCCAGCAATGGGGATAGCTGTGGCTGACCTTGCTTTCCTTGAGCAGTGCACCGACCTCGGTCAGCTTGGCGTTCACCGCCTCGTTGGCCTCGCTGATCTTCATGCCGCCGAAAAATTCGACATTCTCGTAATAGCGGCCGTAATCGTCGACGGGATTGTAAACCTCGAGACCGTAAGCCAGACCCACAATATAGTCATCCTGACCGTGGCCGGGTGCGGTATGTACGCAACCGGTACCTGCTTCCAGAGTAACGTGATCGCCAAGAACGATCATCGAAGGCCGATCGTAAAACGGATGCCGGCAGGTCTTGCGCTCGAATATATGCGCATCGAAAGTCTTGACTACCCGGTATTCCTCCCTTTCCAGTTGCCGCATGACCTCGGATACCAGACCTTCGGCCACCACCAGCAGCTCGCCCTCGGTTTCGACCACGGCATAAGGCAGGTTCGGATTCAGGCAGATACCCAGGTTGGCCGGGATGGTCCAGGGGGTGGTCGTCCAGATGACGAAGGACAGCTTGCGTCCGGCAATATCTTTCAGTTCCCCAGGCAACTCACCGTCAAAGGCAAATTTGACAAAAATGGAGGGCGAGGTATGTTCGGCGTATTCCACCTCCGCTTCCGCCAGGGCCGTCACGCAGGAAGAGCACCAGTGGATCGGTTTCTTGCCCTTGAACAAACCGCCCTTTTCCACAAATCGCGCCAGCTCGCGAGCGGTAACCGCCTCGTAGTGATGGGTCATGGTCAGATAAGGGTCGTCCCATTCGCCCAGTACGCCCAGCCGCTCGAACTCCTCGCTCTGAATCTTGACCCACTTGTCGGCATAGACACGGCACTCCTTACGGATCTGGGCCTTGCTCATATCCCGCTTCTTTTTGCCGAGCTGTTTGTCCACCATCAGTTCGATGGGCAGGCCGTGACAGTCCCAACCCGGTACGTAAGGAGCGTAATAGCCTTGCATACGGCGACTTTTGAGAACGATGTCCTTGAGAATCTTATTCAGGGCATGGCCGATATGGATATGCCCGTTGGCGTAGGGCGGGCCGTCATGCAGAGTGAAATTGGGCCGGTTGAGACCAGCCTGCTCCATTTTTTCATACAGTCCCATAGTCTGCCATTTTTCGAGCATCTGGGGTTCCCGCTTGGGCAGGTTGCCGCGCATGGGAAACTCGGTAGCTGGCAGATTAAGAGTCTTTTTATAGTCCATCGCACTCCTCCCGAAGGTCTGCTGGGTGGGAAAAATCAAGTCTGATAAAGTAGCAAAACCCCCATATAAGTCAAGTAAAAAGGGGGGTTGCCAATCAACAAAGGGCTGCTCGTCGCGCCTCGACACGCGACGGGCAGCCCTTTATCCTCAGCCCGGAAAGATTTCGGAAAGATCTGATTCAAGTACGAAAGACGACCTTAAATCTTAAGGCCCGGAATCGGATAAAATCAGCTGTGACTCTGAGCCATGGACAAAAGACTCTTGCGCATCAGGCCTGAGATATTGGTGCCGGCTTTTTTGGCCAGTTCCTGCAATGCCTGCATTTCGCGATCGTTAACCCGGCAGGAAATAATGTTTTTTTTCGGATTTTCTACGCTTTTACCCATTTTGTGTCTCCTTTGTGAGTCCCAAACACATAGCAAACGAAAAAATCATCGGTACCATGCAAAGATCGTGATCGATATTGTATACACGATTGCAAAGGGCCTGCCATTTTTGGATTTTTTTTCACATAAGATGTTTTCTCGACATTTCAACAACTTATGCAGACCAACCAAAAAGCCACATGTCACCGGGCTTGAGAGAAGTGATCCAAAAGAGGACAGACAGACACGTAGCGCAACAAACTTTTCTCCACCGATACTCCTTTTTTCTCAGACGCAGACGGCTCAGGCAGGACTGTCTTTCCGGCCGACCTCAGAGGCGGCAAAAGATCTGCCCCCGGATCACCGGCAAGAGGACTCCAAAATAATTTCTCTACATGTTAATTTACATTGGATGACGCATCCATTAGAGTTACAAAAGGTTGGCTTTTCCAACTCCGGCCCGGGACAGTTTTCCACTTATTGAAGAGGCTCCTTTTTTCATGGGATACGCAATCTGCTCCGTCTTTCTGCTTGCCTTGCTTGCCCCCGGACTCACCCGCATCGCCAAGCCTGTTTCAGGATGGCTGATGGCGGCGTTGCCGCTTACTCTCTGTGTCTATTTCCTGTCCATGCTGGATGCGACGGCCGGCGGCCTGACTCTTCAGGTAACATGGCCGTGGCTGCCCGATCTCGGCATCCGCCTGAGCTTCTTCCTCGACGGCCTCAGTCTGCTTTTTGCCGTTCTGGTCTGCGGGGTCGGAGCGGTTATCATGATCTACAGCGCAGACTACCTGGCGGACCACAAATGCCTCGGATCCTTTTTCCTGTTTTTGAATCTTTTCATGGCTTCCATGCTGGGTCTGGTTTTGGCCGACAACCTGATCACCCTTTTCGTCTTCTGGGAACTGACCTCCCTGACATCCTTTTTTCTCATCGGCTTTGATCATGATCGCGACAAAGCACGATCTTCCGCCCTGCAGGCCCTGCTGGTCACCGGAGTGGGAGGGCTGGCACTGCTCGCCGGGCTGATTCTGGTTGGTGAAGCAGCCGGGACCCTGGAACTTTCCGAATTGCTGCAAAGCGGCGATCTCATTCGCCAGCATGCCTGGTATGTACCCATCGTTCTGCTGGTGGCAACAGGGGCCTTTGCCAAGTCTGCCCAGTTTCCATTCCATTTCTGGCTCCCCAATGCCATGGAAGCTCCAACCCCGGTGAGCGCATACCTGCATTCCGCAACCATGGTCAAGGCGGGCATCTATCTGCTTCTGCGACTGAGTCCGATTTTAGGGCAGACAGCGCTCTGGCACGGCATGCTGGAAACTGTTGGCGGAGTCACCATGCTGGGCAGCATCCTTATGGCCATCCGACAGACCGACATGAAACGGTTGCTGGCCTACACGACCATCAGCTCCCTGGGAACCATGGTTTTTCTCATCGGTCTCGACATCCCTCTTTCCATCGCTGCGGCCATATCCTATATGCTGGCTCACGTTCTCTACAAAGCAAGCCTTTTCCTGATCACAGGGATTATAGATCACGCGACCGGCTCCCGTGATCTTTCGGCATTGGGCGGGCTTTTTGGAAAAATGCCGGTTATTGGTCTTGTGGCCATACTGGCGGCCCTCTCCATGGCCGGGGCGGCACCCTTTCTTGGTTTTGTCGGCAAGGAACTTTTTTACGAAGTAGTTCTGATGGCTCCACGGGCCGCTCCGCTGAGCATCCTGGCGGCGTTGCTGACCAGCATCTTCATGGTGACCTCCGCCGCATTGCTTACCGTGCGACCTTTTTTCGGCCCGGCGCGTTCTGATCGTCTGCCTCATGGCCCTGTCGCGACAAACCTATGGCTTGGACCGTTGCTGCTTGCTGGAGCTGGAACTCTGGCAGGGGTTTTCATAGGAATTATCGACAAGTCACTATTGGCGCCGGCCGTTTCCGCTGTTCAGCCGGGACATTCGGTGAAACCTCTGGCATTGTGGCATGGCTTTACACCGGTACTGGCCTTCAGCATCCTAACCCTGGCCAGCGGTATCGCTGTTTATTTCAGATGCGACTGGTACCGCGCCTGGACGGAAAACTGGAGCAGACGGCATCATTACGGGGCCGAAACATGCTATGAACGTCTCTATTCCGGGTTGTTCACCATCGCGTCCCGCTTAACCCTCATCATACAAAACGGACGGCTGCGCAACTACCTGCTGACGGTATTCATTTCGGCAACGGTCCTGGTGAGCTCCACCCTGCTGTGGAATGGAGGGATCCGTTTTCCAACCGTCTGGACCTCGGTGAATTTCGGCGACCTGATCCTGGCGGGCATTATCCTGGCTGCAGCCTATGTGACATCCCGGGTTGGCCACAGGCTGGTGGCCATCGTGGCGATGGGAGTCATCGGCTATGGCATCGCTCTCATTTTCGCCCAGTTGGGCGCCCCGGATCTGGCCATGACCCAGTTCAGCATTGAAACCATGACCGTTTTGCTGTTTATCCTGATTTTTCACAGGCTGCCGCTTTTCAGCCGCCTTGCGCCCCGCCGGGCCATGCGATTCGATGCCGTGGTTGCCACTGCAGCCGGATTGCTCATGACGGCACTGACCCTGGCCGCGGTATCCGGCCCCACAGATAAACGCCTGGCCGACTTTTTCGCGAAACAGAGCGTGCCGGCTGCCCACGGGAGAAACATCGTCAACACGATTCTGGTCGATTTCCGCGCCCTTGATACACTGGGGGAAATAGCCGTTTTGGGTATGGCCGGAGTCGGAGTGTGGGCCCTTTTGAAACTGTGGCCAAAGGAAAGAAGAAAGCCATGAGATCGATTATTCTATCCACCGCCGCACGATTTCTGATGCCGATGATTCTTCTTTTTTCGGCTTTTTTGCTGCTGCGCGGACACAACCTGCCTGGCGGCGGCTTTGTTGGCGGACTGATTGCCGCAGCGGCCTTCGGCCTGTATCTTCTGGCTTTTGATGTCCAGGAAACCCGGCGTCTGTTACGCATCGACCCGCGAACCCTGGTCGGTCTGGGGTTACTGGTGGTGCTGGGATCAGGCCTGACCGGATGGTTCAAGGGAAAGCCCTTCCTGACGGCCTTGTGGGGACGTTATCGCTTGACCGGCTTTTTGCACATCGAAATCGGCACGCCCCTGATATTCGATGCCGGCATCTATCTGGTAGTATTGGGATCCGCAATGACCATGCTTCTGGCCCTGGCGGAGGAAGACTGATGGAGATTCTCATGGCCCTGGTGGTGGGCGGCCTCTACGGAACCGGCGTGTACCTCCTGCTGCGCCCCACCCCCGTCAAGGTAATTATCGGACTTGCAATTTTGACCAATGCCGTCAATCTGTTGATTTTTACCGCTGCGAGACTGACGAGAGGGCACCCTCCGATTGTCGAAGAGACTCTCGGCCGTCCCAGTTATCCCATCGCCGATCCCGTCCCCCAGGCACTGGTGTTGACGGCCATCGTCATCGCTTTCGGCGTGCTGGCTTTTACACTGGTCCTTTTCCGCCGGGCGGCAGAAACCACCGAGGCGGATAATCTCGATGAAATGAGGACGACCGACACATGATTTCTCTACCCGCCCTGCCTATCCTGATACCGTTCGGTACGGCCTCCTTGTGCCTGATAAGTCTTAAAAGACCGAGGCTGCAACGGCTCGCGGCGGTCCTGGGAGCCGTTGCCCATTTGATTTGTGCTCTGGCATTGCTGACCGCAACCTGCCGGCAGGGATATCTGGTCCTGCAGGCGGGAGACTGGCCGGCGCCGTTCGGAATCAGCCTGGTTGCCGATCTGTTCAGTTCCCTCATGATCACCCTGGCGGCGATAACCGGAACAGCCATAACCTTTTACGCCCTGGCCGGAATAGACTCCGGACGGGAAAGCTTCGGTTTCTATCCTTTTCTGCATCTGCTTCTGATGGGCGTTTGCGGCTGTTTCCTGGCCGGCGATCTGTTCAATCTTTATGTCTGGTTCGAGGTCATGCTGATGGCTTCTTTCATCCTTTTGGCCCTGGGCGGCGAAAGGGGACAGCTTGAAGGAGGGGTCAAGTATGTGATTTTGAACCTGGTGGCATCGGCGTTTTTTTTGACCGCCCTGGGAATTCTCTATGGGCTTGTCGGAACCCTCAATATGGCCGACATCGCTCGTCATCTGCAAACCGCAGAGCAATCGGGGCTGGTCTCCGCACTCGCCATGCTCTTTCTGGTGGCGTTCGGTATCAAGGCGGCCCTGTTCCCCCTTTTTTCCTGGTTACCCGCCTCCTACCACACCCCACCGGTAGCGGTTTCCGCCGTTTTTGCCGGGTTGTTGACCAAGGTCGGGGTCTATGCCCTGGTGCGAGCCTTTACCCTTCTTTTCATCCGGGATATCTCATTTACTCATGAACTGATCCTGGTTCTGGCTGCCATGACCATGCTGACGGGAGTACTCGGCGCCGTCTGCCAGGACGGTTTTCGACGCATCCTGTCCTTTCATATTATCAGTCAGGTTGGCTACATGATCATGGGGCTGGGAATTTTTACGCCTCTGGCTCTGGCCGGCACGGTCTTTTACATCGTTCATCACATCATCGTAAAAACCAACCTTTTCCTGGTCAGCGGCGTTGCACACAAGCTGCGCAGCACCGAAGACCTGAACCGGCTCGGAGGTTTTCTCAGCACCGCCCCCTTCCTCTCGATACTGTTTCTGATCCCCGCACTGTCCCTGGCGGGTTTGCCGCCATTATCGGGGTTCTGGGCCAAGTTTTTTCTGATCTGGGCCAGTTTCGAAGAAAAAAGGTACCTTATCGGCGCGTTGGGTCTTCTGGTTGGCGCATTGACATTGATATCGATGACAAAAATCTGGCTCAAGGCATTCTGGGGCACCGTGCCAGCCGCCCATCCCGAGCGGCACGCACACCAGAAAAAACTGCCGCCGGGAAAAACCGCCCTGTTCTACCTGCCCATGATTTCGCTGGCTCTGCTGACCTTGACCATCGGCCTGTGGCCCGGCCTGTTGTTTGAACTGGCTCAACAGGCAGCGTCTCAGCTCCTCGATCCGAACCGATACATCCAGGCCGTCCTGGGGGTGACGTTATGAAACGCTTCTGGGGAATTTTTATATTACCGTTGATTTGGATGGCCCTGACCGGCGATTTTTCCGCAGGCAACTTTCTGCTCGGGTTTGTGATCAGCTCTCTGGCTCTGTGGATCTCCCATCCAGGTGGAGAAAGCGTGCCACTGATCTTTTACCTGAAAAAAATCATACTCTGGACAAAATTCCTCGGATTTTTTTTGGTCGAGCTTATTCTGGCGAGCCTGCGGGTTGCGTATGATGTTCTTACGCCCCGCCATCATATGCGCCCGGCGGTTCTCGGCATCCCTCTCGACCTTGAAGGAGATCTGGAAATCACCTTTTTTGCCAATATCATTACCCTGACACCCGGCACCCTGAGCCTGGATGTTTCAAGCGACCGCAAGACCCTTTACATCCATGCCATGTACATCGACGACGTGCAACAGTTCAAAAAAAATCTTAAAAACAGACTCGAACGACGCATCATGGAGCTTTTACGTTGATCAGCCAAATTTCCGTCTGGATATTGTTCCCCCTGCTGTACGGAGCCATGGGCCTGTCCTTTATCCGCCTGGTGCGAGGGCCGACGCTGGCCGACAGAATTGTCGCCTTTGATCTGATTGCAGCTTCGGTGGCGGGCATCATCGTCGTGACCGGCATCAACGAAAACCGCCCGGTACTCGTCGACGTGACAGCCGTCTGGGCCGTCATCGCTTTTCTCAGCGTCATCGGTTTCGCCTACTATATTGAACGCCGCGGGGGAATATGAAGGAACTTCTTATATGCACCTTGATGATTTGCGGCACGCTGTTCATCTTCATCGCCGCTTGCGGGCTGCTGCGCCTGCCGGACCTGTTCATGCGACTGGCTTGCACCGCCAAATCGGCCACGGTAGGCGTCGGCCTGCTGCTGGTTGCCCTGGCCTGGCATTTCGGTGAACTCGATATTACCAGCAGGGCGCTTGCAACGGTTTTCTTTCTGCTGTTGACCAGCCCTGTCGCATCGCATCGCATCGCCCGGGTTGCTTACATCGACGGTATTCGGCTATGGAAGGGAACGTTTCTCGACGAATTGCAGGGTCACTACGACCAGAAGCGGATGCTTGCTTCCGCAGAGGAGGAAAACGATCAACGGAGTTGACGCGACTGCTTTTACACAGCGCTCGATTACGGGCTGGCATCTTTCGTATCTTAGACGACGGCCCTGCCATTAAGCGGCAGGGCCGTCGTCGTTTTCGGGACACAATCATTTTGGCATCATCCGGGACTCAGCCGTTTCCAGGATCAGCGATGCTCCTGCTCGACCTGTTTGAGTTCGGTGCTGCGATCCTTGCCCAGATCCATCCCGGAAAAACCCGAAGTCTCCGGCAGACGCAACAGCAAATCGGCAGTCTGGTCGACAGTCACACGGGCCCGATCCACGGTGAAACCGAGGATGTGCCCACCGGCGAGCCGATCGCGGGTGAGAAAATGCAGGTGATAACCCGGCACCCCGATCCCCTTGACGAAAGCCGGACTGCGGTAGCCGACGATCACGCCTGCAACGTCCTCGAATGCAAACTCCGGCTGGTGTCGTGCGACTTCGGCCAACGCCGGATAGGGTTTGTGCTGTGGAGGCACGCTGCGCGTCTTCATGAAGCGGAAGCGTCCCTCGATCCGCACGGCATAAAACAGATTGGGACTGGGCAGCAAGTTATCGAGCCATTGCTTAAATGATTGGTAATCAGTCCCTGCCGGAATCTGTTTCTGGAGTTCCGCATCAAAAAAGGTCACGGCGGCAAACGGGGTGGTTTCGCTATCGGCGACGATATCTACTCCACCATCGCTGCGCACCCTGTAAACGGTACCCTCGACAACCAGCATCTCACCGTTCAGCTTGTCAAATGTACCTATGCCGAAATCACCATGGCGACACAGCTCCCCTATGGACATGGAACCGTCGTACAATCCTCCCAGCAGGGCATCGATGGTCGACACCTGCACCAGGGTATCCCGCTGAGCCAGGGCCGGCAGAGACAAAAACAACAGGATCAGCCAACTCATTCCCAGCTTTTGCATTATCTTCGTCTTCATAAAAACAACTCCCTCCATAACACATCATTGTCTTGCCTTCATTTATTCAATCCGGTCGGTAGCCGATCCCCTCCCTCCGGATTGCCAAGCTGTACCAGTTTTTCGATTCGTTCGACGAGCAAGCCTTCCGGCCGTTTTACATTCCTCAATTCATCACCGGCACGCAACCCCGTAAGCACGGTCCGTCCAACCAGGTAACGTCCCTCCCTGCCAAACAGATCTTCGGTCTTAAGCCCCCACAAAGTATGCAGGAATACGGGCTGTCCATTAAACTGTCCAACATACAGCATAATATGCCCGGGCATATAAGCCATTGTCAACCAGGGCCGCGCCTGCTTCACAATGGCCGTTTTTCGCTCTTTGGCCCTAAGGGCAAGCAAATCCACGCTTTTCCCGGAGGCGGCCTGGGCGGCGGAGTTGCGCGGCAGATAAATTCCGAAACATGCGAACAGATCACGTAGGGTAGCTGAACAATCCCGTTCGCCCAGTTGCCCGCCCCAGTCATAGGGGGTACCGAGAAGACGATTACCCGTTTCCGCCATGTTCGCGGGCGTGAGAGCCAGAGGGAAATCGCGAATGGCCGGAGCCGCAACCAAAGCGGCTCGCAAGCGGGCATATCCGCCGTCTCCTCGCACAGGCACCAATACTTTGCCAAACTCCGCCTGCGCCCAGACACTGCCGAGACCGGCGATCGCCAGCACTGCGCCGTTGCCATCGACCAGCGGCACGTCGTCCTTGACCGACACGCACCATTTGGATGTGGCAAAGCGGTCCACCGTCCGGGGATCGACGGCTGCGACATCCGTGGCAGGCAGCCAGCCGAACATGCCATCGGTTTCCACCAGCAACCAGCACCCGCCTGAGGAACGCTGACGTACCCTCACCGGCGTACCGGCCGAAATGGAAGAATGCTGCATATAATCGAAAGGATACCCCTCCCCCGGCAGGCTGAAATCGCGAAACGCCGGCTGCCGAGTCGGCAAGCCTCGTAGATTGCCCGAACGCAGGGTGATGGCGGGATAATCGGCGTTGGGGAAAGAATCCATCGCACACCGGGCCAGCCACCGGCGACGAACCCGCATGGGCAGAATTCGTCGGTTGCCTCCGTATAAGGTTTCTTCAAGCAACCAGGTTCGGTTGCCGAACAATTCCTCAGCCGGGCGCCCGTTCCAGGTCGGCTGCCAGGGAGCCAGGAACCGACGCCTGAAATCATTGGATAACCGTTGCTGACGAGCGGCCGGCAACAATCGCGTTTTTTGCCTGCCCGGTGATATGTAAGCCGTGAGATCCTGGGGCAACCGCTGCAGATCGCGCAATTCAGGGTATCCGGAAGGTTTACCGCAACCGCCCGGTAACAGCACCAGCATCAAAATAGCTATCAGCTTCAGAATGAAGCGCTGCATGCATTAATCCTTTTCGAGATCCTGGTTGTTTCTTTCGCATAAAGCATCAAATGGGACGGCTAAGCAAAAAACGCCCAATGCAGGGCACGCAAATGTCGAACTATGAGGCGTACCTGCGTACGTCGAAGCAGCGAGGCCTTTGCAGCAACGCAGCGCTTGGCGAATTTCTGCGACGCCATCCTATTTGCCTCCAACTCCCGCCTGCAGGCGCTCGCGGATATCCCTGCCCGACCCGGCTTCGATCAGAATCTCGCGACAACGGACGCGATTTTCTATCAATGCCCTGATTCGTGGCGATAAGCTCGTATCTCCCATCAGGATGGCGCCGACCAGGTGGAAGTTCTGAAACACAAAACAGGCATACCGGTCTTCGTCGTGTTCTTCGAAAACCTGGCAACTGCCATCGGCCGGATGAATTTCCCCGATGCTGAACAGATCGATGTCGAGCACCTTGATGATGTAGGATGGTGCGACACCGGGAAAATCGGCCGTCCCTCCCGCCGCATTGATACCGGCAACCCTGCCTTGTTGCAAAGCCGGCATCCACGCACCATAGACTATCCCCCGATGCTCGGCCACATCACCGGCAGCATAAATATCGGCATCGCAAGTGCCCATCCTGCTATCTACCACAATTCCCTTATTGACTTTCAGGTCAGCCTGACGTGCCAGAGAACTGTTGCAGCGAATCCCGGCGGTTACAATCACCATATCCGCGGACAATGTTTCGCCCGATTCCAGAACAACGGCGGTTACGGCTTCCTCTCCTGCAAACATTTCGATCCGCGCGCCGCAAATCAGACGGATCCCCAGCGACTCGACATATCCGGACAGTCTTTCGCCGGCGGGCCGGTTCAACTGTCGCGGCAGCAACCAGGCAAAAGCCTCGACGACGGTGACGTCCATCCCGCGACGAACCAGTGCCGCAGCCGTCTCCAATCCAAGCACACCGCCTCCGATAATAAGGCAGTGTCTGTTCGTATAAGCTTTTTCCAGTATGGCTTCGGCATCCTTTCGCGTGCGCAGAACCTCGATATTCTTCTTGCCGCCCCCCTGGAGGGGAGGAATAAACGCGTGCGCCCCCATGGATAAAACCAGCCGGTCGTAAGGCAGGGTATCCTGATTGCCGAGGCTTAGAATCTTGTTTGCAACATCGATGGCGGTCACCTCGACACCGCGAAGCAGTTGCAAGCGCCGTTCGTCATACCATTGTTGCGGATGGAGCGGCAACTGCTCTTCACTCAGTTCCCCTGCGAGAAACCGCGTCAGACTGATGCGATAATAAGGCAGTTCCGGTTCCCGACTGACAATGGTGATCCTGGCCTTTTGATCTGTTTTCCGCGCGGATTCCGCAGCGCTGACACCCGAGATGCCAGCCCCTACGATAACAATCCGATTCGAGGATTTCTCTTTGTCGGTCATTTTCTCTCCCTAGCCAAGGACAATACTTCGGCGCTTCTTTACCCGAAGAACGACCTCGTAACCATCCGCCCCCCTCGATGGACACGGACATTAACTTCGACCACAACAAAGAAACCAGCCGGAAACGGGCACCGACAGGAACACTCCGGATAAATACAACCCAACCGCCCTGACCCAACATCGCATAGTATATCACCAGACAAGCTGAAAACGGCTGAGACGCCCGATCGAAAAAAGCCGGAGAACGGGTCCCCCTCCGCAAAATTGGCAAGAGATAATGTCTTTGCGAAAAAAAACCACAAGATTAAACAAACCTCATCCCAAACATGGTCCAATCGCAAAAAAGTTAGCGCCGGCACATTTTCTATTGCATCAATGCGCGAAAAATTAAAAGGACTCAATCCTGATCAGGAAAAACGGCTGTTTTATTATCTTTTGCCCATAAGTCTTCGCCAGGGATTACCTGTTCCTCATGTGTTTTTTGCCATATACGAAACCGCATGAGTAGATTCTTGTACAAAAAAGAGCGAGAGGCACGGTCTCTTAACGCGTATTCATGCGAAAAAGGCAGCAACTTATCCATAAGCAATATCCAATCCATCCTGACGAAACAAAACAAAGGATATCCCGAATCGCTCCCCTCCCCAATACCGTTTATCATACCTACCTAAAAAAGGGGCGTTCCCACCATACTGGGAACGCCCCTTGAATTAACCGTTTGGCGTAGAGATGCCGAAGGTTACAGTTTGCCGACGCGACGTGCGCGCTCTTCAGCGGCCAGAACGGTATTCAGCAACAACATGGCGACAGTAGTGGGACCGACCCCCCCAAGACGCGGTGTGATCCATCCGGCGACTTCGCCCACCGATTCATCAACATCGGGCAGAAGCTTGCGCCCTTCCCAACTGATGCCACCGCTGATGACAACGGCGCCGGGGCGAATCATATCGGGTTGCACGATACCGGGGGATCCGGCAGCCGCAATCACTATATCGGCACGACGGGTATAAGCCCCGAGATCTTTGATGCCCGAATGCACGACCGTTACCGCCGCATTGGCATAGGGTTGTTTGAGGGTCAGAAGCAACGAAAGCGGCCGACCGAGAGTCGGCCCGCGACCGATGACCACGACCTCTTTGCCCTCAATGGCGATATCGTAATGTTGGAGCATGGCACGAATACCGGCCGGCGTACAGGGCACCGGCCCCGGCTCCTGCAGCACCAGGCGGCCGAGATTGACAGGATGCAGACCGTCGGCATCTTTTTCGGGGTTCATCAGATTCAGAGCCTCATTGAAGTCGAATCCTTTGGGCAGAGGATACTGAATGATGAAAGCATCCACATCGGGGCTGTCATTGAAGTCCCGTACCGCGGCCAAAAGGTCGGCCTGGGACGCAGAAGCAGGAATTTCATTATGGAAAGAGCAAATGCCGACCTCTTTGCAGGTTTCGCGCTTCTTGTTGACGTAGCTGATACTGGGACCGTCCTCTCCGACCAGAATGGTCCCAAGGCCGGGCTGGATGCCTTTTTCCTTGAGAACCTCCACCCGCCTGGCCACATCTTCCAGCACAGCCGCGGCAACGACTTTTCCTTCAAGCAATTTCGCAGACATTCGAACTCCTTATTTGTATCGAGACAGCGTCACTTGTCACTTGTCACTTGTCACTTGTCACTTGTCACTTGTCACTTGTCACTTGTCACTTGTCACTTGTCACTTGTCACTTGTCACTTGTCACTTG
>JASKKK010000030.1 GCA_030154185.1 Desulfuromonadales bacterium | reverse complement strand
AGCAGAAACGAGAAGCGTTCCAGGAAAAAGGAGCGGTCCTGATCATCCAGAAAGATCGGGCGGCGTTCGTTGCCGCGAACGATGACATGCTGGAGCAGGCCGGGAAAATCGAGGCGCGCGGATCGAGGCATGGGGTGAAAGTATCAGAAATGGGCGCAATGATCAATGGTTAACAATGTCCCAAAGCAAAAACCAATTAAAACAAATTGACAATTTAGCCAAGATTCGCAAGGATCCAACATTAAAAAAAGATATTGTGAATTTTGGTGTGGAAATGCCTGGGTTGGAAAGAGATCGGTGGCGGGGCTGGAAAGAAGAGCCGACTAATTAACTGGCTAGCAACGTCCCCCTTGGGTTCCTCCGACTAATTAACTGGCTAGCAACGTCCCCCTTGGGTTCCTCAGATGCAAATTGAGACCTGCAGTATCGAGGAATTGCAGACAGAGATGCATCGCGTCGAGCAGGAAATCGCTCTGGTTCGTAAGGAAGAGCGACAACGGTTGTTGGACGAGGTGGCGGAAAAGCGTCAGCGCCTGGCATATCTGCAGGGGAAGATTGAGCGATCGGAGTTTTTAAGCAGGCGCCAAAGGATTGAATCTCCGGTTACAGGGCATGTAGCTCAACTATTGTGCCATACCACCGGTGGCGTTGTAACGCCGGCGGAAAAACTGGCGACGATTGTGCCGCTGGATTCTCCTTTGTTGATCCGAGGATTGGTTCAGAATAAAGATGTAGGCTTTTTACGGCCGGCCATGTCCGTCTCTCTTAAAATCGATACATTCGATTTTCAGAAATACGGGGTTCTTGACGGAGAATTGCTGCATATTTCCAGAGACAGTATCGAGGACCGGAAACAGGGATTGATTTATGAGATTTACGTGAAGCCCCGGCAGAAATCTTTATTGGTCGAGGGAAAACAAACGCCCATTTCCGCCGGTATGAGCGTCACTGCGGAAGTCAAGGTGGGAAAGCGACGCATAATCGAGTTTTTCATCTATCCATTGATCAAATATCTGGATGAGGGGATAAGCGTCAAATGAAGAGGGGCGAAGAGAGTCAAAAATCCCCTCTTGGATTTCTTCTCATGTTGCGTAGTGGATGAATGTCGGAAACTTCTGTTGGTTTTACCTGGCCGTGAAAACTGCTACACTTTTCTGAAAGACGCAATTCCCTGAAACGCAGCCGTGCCGGCTCAAACAAGGCATTTTGTGCCTTCGACGGATACATGGTCCGGATCAACGACCAGGCATGGCGGTGCGGTCAAGGCAAAGTCATTGCAGGATTGCCGGCAGGGGAACTTTTAGAAAGGAAGCAGATGTCTGTGAAAATTGCCACCTTGAACGACGCCTGGACCGAAGTCTCCGAAACCGTACTCAGCGATTTTGCCGCCGGACTTGAGGGCGATATCCTGCGGTCCGATGATGATGAATACGAATCGGCCCGCCTGATCTGGAACGGTATGATCGACCGACGCCCTGCGCTGATCGTGCGCTGTGCGCATGAGAACGACGTCATAGCCGCGGTTAGATTCGTGCGTGCCCATAACCTGCGTGTTTCCGTGCGGGCCGGGGGGCATAACGTGGCCGGCAAGGCGCTTTGCGATGACGGGGTGGTGATCGATCTCGGGGGAATGAACGGGGTGGAGGTCAATCCGGATGCTCCGTCGGCCTTTGTCCAGGCCGGGGCGCGGCTGGGCGACGTCGATGAGGCGACCCGTCCCTATGGTCTGGCCGTTCCCGTCGGGGTGGTCAGTAGAACCGGGATCGCGGGGTTGACCCTGCATGGCGGCATGGGGTGGCTTTTGCGGAGAGACGGTCTGACCATCGATAACCTGACGGCTGTGGAGATTGTGACGGCTGCGGGGAAGAAGATTACCGCCAGTGCCGACGCGAACCCCGATCTGTTCTGGGCTTTGCGCGGCGGGGGCGGCAACTTCGGCGTTGTGACCGGATTCGAGTATCGCCTTAACCCGGTCGGGCCGCAGGTGTGGTTTGCCGCGGTTCTTTATCCGTTTGCCGAAGCGAAGCGGGCCGTTGCGTTTTGGCGTGAGTTCATGGCCGGCGCGCCGGTGGAGCTCAGCAGTTTCTGCGTGTTGCGCAGCCGGCCCATGCAGTCGGCCGAAGGCAAAGCCGATCGCCAGCCTGTGGTGGCTTTTCTGGCCTGCTATTCCGGGCCTTTCGAACGCGGCGAAGAGATTATCCGCCCCCTGCGGGAATGGTCAAAACCGATAGCCGACCTGTCCGGTCCCATGGACTATCACCTCGGGGTGCAGCGCCTTTTCGACAAGGATTATCCGCCGGGGCGATGCTATTACTGGGATTCCCTGTTTTTCAAGGCCCTCGATGACAGCACCATCGACCAGATTGTCGGCCATGCCGCAAACAGCGCCTCTCCCCTCTCATCGGTGAACGTCTGGGCACTTGGCGGTGTCATGAATGGCGTTTCTGCCGGCGATACCGCTTTTGGCAAGCGGGATTGTCATTTTATGGTGGCGGTGGAAGCTAACTGGGAAGGGAAGGAACATGTTGAGGCCAACACGGCCTGGGTCGTCGATTTCGTCGATGCGTTGCGGCCCATGTCGCAAGCCGGAGTTTATCTCAATTTCCCCGGTGCCGCGGGAGGGAAGGAACAGCTGGTGAAGGGGTGCTACGATAAAAACTTTGCCAGATTGCGAAAGATCAAGCGGCATTACGATCCCGACAACGTCTGGCGGGGGAGTTTTAATATCCGACCGTGAAAGTATTCAAAAGCGTCATTGGTCATTGGTGGCAAGTGACAACTGACAACTGACAAGTGACGCCGCGTCAGCGGCCATATAAGTAACGGGGCAGCGGTGAAAACCGCTGCCCCGTTTGTTTTACGCGCGGGTCAGGTGGCGGTACTTGATGCGATGGGGTTGGTCGGCCTCGGCGCCGAGGCGTTTGCGACGGTCCTCTTCGTATTCGGACCAGTTGCCCTCGAACCAGACCGTCTGGCTGTCGCCTTCGAAAGCCAGAATATGGGTGGCGATGCGGTCGAGGAACCAACGGTCATGGCTGATGACCACCGCACACCCGGCATAGTTTTCCAGAGCTTCTTCCAGGGCGCGCATGGTGTTGACATCCAGATCGTTGGTCGGTTCGTCCAGCAGCAGCACGTTCGATTCGCTGCGCAGCATCTTGGCCAGATGGACGCGATTGCGCTCGCCGCCGGACAGGACACCGACCTTTTTTTGCTGCTGGTCGCCGTTGAAATTGAAACGCGACACGTAGGCGCGGCTGTTCATGGTGCGATTGCCGAGTTCGATCATTTCCTGGCCGCCGCTGATCTCTTCCCAGATCGATTTGTCCGGGTCCAGGGCCTCACGGCTCTGGTCGACATAGGCGAGCTTGACGGTATCGCCGACACGGATGGTCCCGCCGTCGGGTTGTTCCTGTCCGGTAATCATGCGGAACAGGGTGGTTTTACCTGCGCCGTTGGGGCCGATGATGCCGACGATGCCGCCCGGCGGCAGGTGGAAGCTCATCCCCTCGACCAGCAGACGGTCACCGTAGCCTTTACGGATTTTGTCGGCTTCGATGACGATGTCCCCGAGGCGCGGTCCGGGCGGAATGAAAAGTTCCATGTCCCGTTCTTTGTCCTGGGCCTGCTGATTCAGCATTTGCTCGTAGGAGTTGATGCGGGCCTGGCCCTTGGCGTGGCGACCCTTGGGTGACATGCGGATCCATTCCAGTTCCCGCGCCAAGGTTTTCTGGCGGGCGCTTTCCTGTTTATCCTCCTGCCGCAGTCGTTCCTGCTTCTGCTCCAGCCAGGAGGAATAGTTGCCTTTCCAGGGAATACCGTGACCGCGGTCGAGTTCCAGAATCCAGCCGGCTACGTTGTCCAGGAAGTAGCGGTCGTGGGTGACGGCGATGACGGTGCCGGCATAGCGCTGCAGGTGCTGTTCGAGCCAGGCTACGGTTTCGGCATCGAGATGATTGGTCGGTTCGTCGAGCAGCAGGATGTCCGGTTTTTTCAGCAGCAGGCGGCACAGAGCCACCCGACGTCGTTCGCCGCCGGACAGCACGTCGACCAGCGTGTCGCCGGGGGGACAGCGCAGCGCGTCCATGGCCTGCTCCAGGCGACTGTCGAGATCCCAGGCATCGAGATGGTCAAGCTTTTCCTGTACTTCGCCCTGACGGGCGATCAGGTCGTTCATTTCGTCGTCCGACATCGGTTCGGCGAACTTCATGTTGATGTCGTTGAATTCGTTGACCAGGTCGACGGTTTCCTGCACGCCTTCCTCGACGATTTCGCGTACGGTCTTGCCGTCCTCGAGTTGAGGCTCCTGCTCCAGAAAGCCGACGGTGTAACCGGGCGACAGGATGGTTTCGCCCTCGAAATCCTTATCGACACCTGCCAGAATGCGCAGCAGCGAACTTTTGCCGGCGCCGTTCAGACCGAGGACGCCGATCTTGGCGCCATAGAAATAGGACAGGGAGATGTCCTTGAGAATCGGTTTCTTGTTGTGGTGCTTGCTGACCCGGATCATCGAATAGATGACCTTGCGGCCGTCGTCGCTCATAAATCTTACTCCTGCTGTTAATTAATGGGTGATCAGCGGTAGACGCTTGGCTATCCGCTGGGAATTTTCAGGTGCCACCGCGGGCCGGGCCTTTTGGGCCTGCGCCGCGATGGCGGGGTGACTGGAGATGGCCGTGAAAATGCATGTGAAACCTGGTACGGGACGCGGCGCGTTAATCAGCACTTCTCTGGATGGCCTCGCCGGCTTTTTCAATGTCCTTGCCCATTCCCGAGAGGGTATTGCAGGCACTTAATACCATGGTACACAAAAGCAGAATTACAAGTTTTTTCATCGAATCCTCCATTGAACAACAAATGGCAAAAGTATCCTGACCATAGTCGGCTTTATTTTTTTGTCAGAGAATAGGTTGATAATCACCTAAATTTCAACAGAAAAATGTCTCATGGCCTGGAGGGCAATCCTTTCCCGGCGTTCCGGGTATGCTAATCTTGTCATATACGTATTAAATATGCATCTCGACTTGGGCATCTTGCATGTCTTGCTGCATGATGGGTTGGAGTTTGAGACCTTTTCGTAAAGAGGCGCGATAAGCTATTCCCATAAACAGACAACAAAATCAACAACATCACGGAGGTGACATCATGTCCGATACTTTCAGCGGCTCCTGTGCCTGCGGTAAGGTTACTTTTGCTCTTAATCCTCAAAAATACAGCGTGCTTAATTGTCATTGCCATACCTGCCGGAAACTCAACGGCGGCGCTTTTTCAACCTATGTGGCGGTGGCGGACGAAGCCTTTGAAATCGACCGGGGCGGGGCAGAGTTGGCCCGATATGCGGTTACCGAGAATGTCGATAAATTCTTCTGCCGGATTTGCGGGACCCCCATGTACAACAAAAATAAAAAATACCAGGGATTGACCATCGTGCCTCTCGGCGCCCTGGATCATCCCGAAGGCCTCAAACCGGCTGCCAACATCTTCTGCGAAAGTAAATTGTCGTGGGTACCTCTGCAGGACGATGCCACCAATCATCCGCAGGGGTTGCCGTCATGATGGTACCCTGCCGGTCTTTCGGACCTGGCCGCCGGGTAAAAGGCTGGCGGCGTCTTTGTTATTGAAACAAGGATAAGCATGCTATGGAAGATGAGGCTTTTTGCCTCAATGCGGTTTATTTAAATGATTGACATGAATGTCTTCAGGTGCAAAAATTTGCGAGATTTGTGAATTTTGCACTTGGAGGGTTCTTATATCGTTTCAACGTTTTTTAGCATAGGTCATTCAATCGAATGACCTTTTTTATTATCCGGGGGGATTTCCATGAGTGATACAGCCCGAACGAACGGGACGGTGTGGAGTATGCCGTCCAGAATGGACGCCGTCGCCGCTCCAAAGGTCGAACAGGATCTGCTGGATGTTGTTGCACGGGGCGCGGAATTTCTGATCTGCGATTTTTCGGACACGGTCTATGTGTCGAGCGCGGGATTGAGGGTGATGCTGTTGCTTACCAAAAAACAGCGTGCGCTCGGCCGACGCATGGTGTTGGCCTGCATGAAGTCGGAAGTAAGCGAGATTTTCAGGATGGCGGGGTTCGATGCCATTATGGAAATAGTTGATGCGATTCCGGATGTGTGTACGGACATCTGATCGGTTAATGTGTGCCCTTCTATACTACGGATGCACACAATGATGTTGCAAATGGGAAACGCTTGGTTTCCGTACGAAAAACGGGAGGTCTATGGTGTTTTGGGGGGCCGTTTCGAGACGCTGGGTTCTGGTTGTGTGGGTTTTTTTATCGGCGGCTGTTTTCAATCCGGCAGGTGCTGCCGAAGGGAAAACCGATGCCTTGACCCTGGTTTTGCAATGGAATCACCAGTCCCAGTTTGCCGGTTACTATATGGCCTTGGAAAAGGGCTTCTATAAGGATGCCGGGTTGGATGTCACGATTCTCCGGGGTGGCTCAGATGTCCGTGCCGACCGTCTTATGGCCCAGAGACGTGCTGATTTTTGCAGTGCCATGTTGCCTACCGCGCTGGAGATGCGAAAGACAGGTCTGCCGCTGGTGTTGCTGGCCCAGCTGGTCAATCGCAGCAATTTCCAGCTGGTGGCCTGGAAGCGTCCCGAAGGCAGCGATGGTCCTGCCGTTCTTGAACCTTCTGACCTAGACGGTCTCCGGGTTACGGTCTGGGAAAAGAATTTCCGGTCCCCATACCTGTCCTTTTTCAGAGGATGGGGCGTTCGGCCTGCCATACTGCCTCAATATTACACCCTCTCTCTGTTTCTTCATCGGGGCGCGGCGGCTTGTTCCGTCATGCGCTACAACGAATATCATACCCTTCTGCAGAATGGCGTTTCTCCCGAAGAACTGACCGTTTTCAATCTCTGGGAGATGGGGGTCAACCTGCCGGAGGATGGTCTATACTGCAGGGCGGATACCTGGCAGCAGCGTCCGGATGTTTGTCGCAGATTCGTACGGGCCACGCTCGCGGGCTGGCGGTATGCACGGGACCATCGCAAAGAAACCCTGGACGTGGTCATGGGGTATATCCATCGGGAAAAGCTGCCCACCAACCGTCCGCATATGGCATGGATGCTCGACGAAATCCTGAAGTCCATCTTCCCTGCCAAAGATGAAGCGTGGACCTTCGGGGTTCTGAGTCGACAGTCCTTCCGGGCAACGACGCAACTCCTTCAACACCAGGGGCGCATCGATACTCCGCCGGCCTACGAAGATTTCGTCAAGATGGAGGCTGCGCAATGAGCCTCCTGAAGCGATCCCTCGCCGTTCGTCTCGCCTTGCTGATCGCCGTGGGAGCCGGGCTGGTGCTGCTGGCCGTACTATCTTTCAGCCATATTTCCCTGAGCCGTCTTTTTGTCCGGCAGGTGCACCAGCGGGGGGACGCTTTGACCCGGTCGGCTGTGAATCTTATCGAAAGCCGCATGGGGCGCGCCGAGGCTACAATACGTGAAGCCGCGGCGGCATTTGCGCTGCTTTCCGAAGGTCGCAACCGGGCTCAGGAACTCATCTGCTCGACCTTGGAAAACCATACCGATCTTTGCGGCATGACCATCGCCATGGCGCCGGTCGGCGCATCCCCGTCGGATAGCCGCATGTACAGCGGGTGGCGGAAGGATGCGGATATTTCGTTGAAGCAGGACCATTTGCCGGAAAACAACTACCAGCAGGATTGGTTCTATCTGCCTTATTATCTGCAGCGCCCGGTTTGGACCGAGCCCTATTACGATGACAAGACGGATGCGCTGATGGTTACCTATGCCGTACCGGTGCTGAGACATGGGCAGATGTGGGCGGTCGTTACCGGCGATATTTCCCTGGAGTGGATTCGCCACATGTTGAACGATTTGCCTCTCGGACCGGGAGGGCAGGCCATCCTTCTGTCTCGGCGGGGGCGCTATATTTCCCATCCGGTGCGGGACCTGGAAATGCGGGAAACCGTATTCAGCCTCGCCGAATCGCTGGCGAAACCTGAAGCCCGCACATCCCTGGTCGATATCGGGCATCGCATGCTGGAGGGGCAACCGGGCCAATTGTCCTATCGCCGCCCCTTTGATGATCAGCCGGCATTTCTGCATTACCGTACCGTGCCTTCCTCCGGCTGGGTCCTGGGCGTGGTTATCCCCGAACAGCAGATTCATACCTCCACGCTCCGGCTGAACCGCATCAACGGCCTGGTCGGTCTGGTCGGCATGAGTCTGCTGTTGCTGGCGGCCCTGGGATTAGGCTGGTCCGTGACGAGACCGCTGAAAAAGCTGGCGAAGGCGGCCGACCGTCTGGCACAGGGTGATTTCGACGCCCCCCTGCCGGCCATTCGTTCCCACGACGAGGTCGGCTGCCTAAATGCTTCCTTTAGGCGAATGCGCGTGGACCTGCAACGGTACATCTCGGAACTGACGACCACCACCGCAGCCAAGGAAAAAATTGCCAGTGAATTGGCCATCGCTCGCGATATTCAGCTGGGTATCGTCCCCAAACTTTTCCCGCCTTTTCCCAACCGCTCGGACCTGGACCTGCATGCCATGCTGATTCCCGCACGGGAGGTCGGCGGGGATTTTTACGATTTCGCCCTGTTGGACGAGAACCATCTCTATATCGCCATCGGCGATGTCTCGGGTAAGGGAGTGCCGGCGTCGCTGCTGATGGCTGTGGGGAAAACCCTGCTCAAGTCGGTTATGCAAACTGTTCGCGATCCGGCCCGGGCGCTGTGTCAGGTCAATGACGAACTGGCCGAAGACAACGATTCCTGCATGTTCATTACCGGATTTTGCGGCATGCTCAATCTCCGCACCGGCGACCTGCTTTACGCCAACGCCGGGCATAATCCGCCTCTGTTGCTGGGTGGCGGTCATGATGCACAGATACTGGAAGCGCCACCCGGTCCGGCCTTGGGAGCCTTGCCCGGCAGCTGCTATGCATCCTGCAGCCGGCGGCTGGCCAACGACGACATGCTGCTGCTTTATACCGACGGTGTGACCGAAGCGATGGATCCCGATCAAAAGCTTTTCGGCGAAGCACGGTTGCTGCAGATTGCTCGCACTCGCGAGGAGGTCGCAGCGCGATCGCTGGTCGAGGCGGTGGAGCATGCCGTGCGTCTTCATGCCGCCGGTGCGGAGCAATCCGATGACATCACGCTGCTGGCCGTACGGTACCGTATCGATCCCGGGCAGGTTCTCGTGGCAGGCAAGGGCGACACGGATCCTCCCTGCGCTGTTCTGACCTTGCTCAACCGTCTGCAGGAACTGCCGCGTCTGACAAGCTGGGTCGAAAAACAGGCACAGGCGTGCGGATTGTCCTCCCGGGCAGCGATGAATCTCAATCTGGCCTTGGAGGAGTGGGTGGTCAATATCATTTCCTACGGTTATGGCGATGACCACGAGCATGCCATCAATGTACGTCTGTGGGCTGATTCGCAGAAGTTGCAAATCGAGGTGGAAGACGATGGCCTGCCCTTCGATCCGACCGCCCAAGGCGCTGTCGATACCGATGCGGCGCTGGAACATCGCCAGATCGGCGGCCTGGGCATCCATTTCATCCGCAAGACCATGAATGGTTTCAGCTACCGCCGTGAGAATGATCGCAACATCGTTACGCTGAGCCTGCAAATGCACGAATCGCGATCGAAGGGAGACGAGGGACCATGTTGAAAATATGCAAACACCTCTCGTTGGGATTGACTCTGATCACAGTCGCCTCGGCCGTACTGCTTTTTTCCGATCTCGATCACCGCGTTGGTAGCGTGTCGCAACGTCGTATGCCACGTATCGCCCTTATGCAGTTCAACGCCACCATGCTGCTGGACGATACGGTGCGAGGTATGCGCGAAGGTTTGCGCAACGCCGGTTTCGCGGAGGGGCGCAACGTCGAAATCGAACACTTCAACGCTACTGGCGACTACGCCACGGCAAACGCCATGGCGCAGGATATCGTCAGCGGAAATTATGACCTTATCCTTACGGCCAGCACCCCGGCGCTGCAGATCATGGCCAAGGTCAACCGCAACAAGAAAATCCCCCACGTATTCGGTGCGGTTACCGATCCTTATGGAGCCGGGGTTGGCATTACCGGTCCCGAGTCTGGTCAACATCCCCCCTATCTGACGGGGGTCGGCACGTTTCAACCGGTCGCAGCGGCATTCGAGACCGCGCACAAGTTGCGACCCGATCTGATCAAGGTCGGCACCGTATGGAATCCGGGCGAGCAGAACTCCGAGGCCTGCGTGCTCAAGGCCCGGGCTGTTTGCCGCAAGCTCGGTATGGAACTGATCGAAGCCAATGCCGGCCACGCCTCGGAGGTGGCCGATGCCGTCCGCTCCGTTCTGGCCCGCGGTGCGCAGGCTGTCTGGGTCGGCGGCGACACGGTCGCAACATCCGCTTTCACAGGTATTATGGCGGCCGCCAGGGTGGCGAACGTGCCGGTTTTCTCCAACGATCCCAACGACGCCTCGCGAGGGGCCCTGTTCGGCCTTGGGGCGTCCTATGACGCTGTCGGGGAGGCTTGCGGAAGCATGGCGGCGGATATCCTTCGTGGTAAGGCCCCGGCGCAGTACCGTATCGAAGACCTCGCCCCCGAGGTTCTGTCTCTGAATGAAGCATTGCTCGACCGGTTGAGTCAGTGGCGGGTGCCGGAGGAAGTGCGGCGCAAGGCCGAGGCTTCGCTGGTTTCCAGACGCGACGCCGGCCCGGAAGCGGGGCGAACCTATCGGGTGGGGATTCTCTCGTTTGCTCCCGATCCTATTTTTGAAAAGGCCACCAGGGGGATCGTCGAGGGATTTGCCGAAGCCGGTTTCGTCGCCGGAAAGAATCTCGAGCTCAAGAAGATGCATCCCAACGGCGATATGTCTTTGCTGCCCCAGGTGACACGCGATCTGGCGGATTCCGGATGCGATCTCATTATTCCCCTGTCTACCCCCTGTCTGGCCAGCGTTTGTGCCCTTGTGAAAGATATCCCGGTGGTTTTCGGGGTGGTCTCCGCTCCCATCGAAGCCGGAGCGGGAGAGAATTTCAAAAATCATCGACAGAATGTTACCGGTGCGGTATGGACCGCTCCCTATCGGGAAGCCTTCGTCTGGTTAAAGAAGATATATCCCGACTGCCGCCGCGTCGGGGTTATTTACAATGCGTCGGAGGCCAATTCGCGCCGCGAACTCGAAACAACTCGAAAAATGCTGGCCGCCTTGGGCATGACGGCCGAAACCCGCACCATCGGCAATTCCAGCGAAATCAGCCAGGCTTTCCAATCATTGGTATCGGCCGGAGTGGATGCGGTCTTCGGCATGGGGGACAATACGGTGGTCAGTTCCTTCAGCGCCTTGACCGTAGCGTGCCGCAAGCACCGCATCCCCCTGATTGCCGATGATCGCAGCCTCATGGGCACCGGTGCCCTACTGTCGGTGGGAGCCAGTCCCGTTGCCGAGGGGCGGCATGTGGCGAAGATGGCGGCCAGGGTTTTGCTCGGTGCGACGCCGGCTGACATGCCTTTCGAGTCCAGCCGGGAAAGCGAGACGGCGGTCGATCTGGCTGCAGCCAGGCATCTCGGCGTATCCCTTCCCGCGGGACTGCTGCAAAAGGCCGATCTCTTTTTGCATCTGCACGAACGCCACGAGCGTCCGCTACGCATAGCGATGCTGACCATAGCGGACAATACTGGCCTGCAGGCGGCGGATCGGGGGGTGATAAAGGGCCTGGTTGCCGCGGGGCTGCAGGAAGGGCGGGATTTTACCGTCGAGCGCTTGAACGCCCAGGGCGACCTGGCGCAGGTACCCCAACTGCTGGATGCCGCGAGGAGCAGGGATCCCGATCTGATCGTTACGATTTCGACGCCGGTTCTGATGGCCGTCGCCCGAAAAATAACCGACATCCCCATTGTCTTTACGGTGGCCAGCGATCCGAAACTGCTGGGACTGTTCGAGAAAGGCCGGCCGGGCAATATCACGGGCGTGCATGACGATCCGCCGCTGGGCGCCTTGCTCGATATGGCATGCCGTCATAATCCGCGCCTGGAAAAGGTCGGCATTCTCTATGATCCTGCCCAGTCCAATGCCTTGATTTCTGTCAATAAACTGCGCAAGGCCTGCAAACAGCGCGGCGTTGGCCTGGTCGAAGCTGTCGCCTCCAACGTATCCGATCTTCCCTCGGGAGTTCAGGCCATCGTTCAGCAACATGCCGATGCCATCCTACTGTCGGCGGACAACCTTGTATTTACGGGGTTTCCCGCGATTATCCGCGGTGCCCGGGCTGCTTCGGTACCGGTGTTCGCCACCGAGCCGGCCCTGGTAAAACAGGGGGCGACCGGAGCCATCGGCGACGATTACGATGCCTGGGGCGTTCAGTCGGGGCGTTTGGCTGCCAAGGTGCTGGCCGGGGTGCCGCCGGCTGTCTTGCCCATCGAAAAGACCCGCGTACAATGCACGCTCACCCCACGGTTGGGGATGTCGGCGGGGGTAATGGGGCCTGAAACGGCCCGTCCGCATGAGGTGCGGATCGTGGCCTTCAACGATGCGCATTTTGCCGAAGCCGGGCGAGACGGTATCCTGGCCGGTTTGAAGGAACACGGGCTGGAGGAGGGGCGCAACTTCAACGTCCGTATTTTCAACGCGCAGGGAGATATCGCCACCCTTTCCAGCATCATGACTTCCATCCGCGCCGAAAAGGTGGATTTGCTGATGGCTATTTCCACCCCGGTATTGCAGGCGGCGCTGCGTCAGTGCGGTGAGACGCCGATCGTTTTTACCTGTGTTGGAGACGGTGTTCGTGCCGGAGCGGGCAAGTCCGTCACCGATCACCTGCCCAATGTTACCGGCATAACAACCCGCTCTCCCTTCAAGGGGATGGCGCGCCTGTTGTCCCGCACGATGCCCGGTATCCGCCGGGTCGGTACCCTCTTTACCCCGTCTGAAATCAACAGCGTCTTATATAAAGACTGGCTGGCAGAGGCGCTAAAGCCTGAAGGTATCGAACTGGTCGCCATTCCCGTCATGTCCACGGCGGAAACCGCCGAGGGAGCGGCTGCTTTGATGCGCGAGGACATCCATGCGGTCTGCCAGATAGCCGATAACGCGACCCGGCCGGGGTTCGGCCAGATCGTCCGGCAGGCGGATGCGAGAGGGCTGCCGGTGTTCTGTTTCGATAGCGGCGGCGCCCGCGAAGGAGCCAGTGTGGTCCTGGCTCGCGATTTTTACAGCGCCGGACGCGAAAGTGCGGATTTGGCGGTGCAGGTATTGAGTGGGGCCGACCCCGGGAATATCCCTTTCGCCAACACCCGCACCGAAAAATTCATAATCAATCCCCAAGCGGCGAGGCGTTTTGGGCTGATCGTGCCGGATGAGCTGTTGCGGAAGGCCGAGAATATCGTTTTGTAGGAAAAGGGGGCGTGACTGTCGGTCGCGGTATGTTGTTTCCGAACGGAAGAGGTGACTATGAAGATATCCTGTAACCCCTGTGAACACTATCTCGAAGTGACGGTCGAAGGGCGGCTGGACGCCACCTGGGCCCAACCGTTTCTCGATGCCTTGCGCGATGTTCTGCGCGACGGCCGGCATCATATCCGTTTGGACGCTTCGGCGCTGGAATACCTGAGTTCCGCGGGGATCCGCGCGATCCTGCAGATCCATCGGGAATTGGCTGCTGTGGACGGCTCTTTCAAAATCCGGCATGCCGCGCCTTTTGTATCCGAAGCCTTGAGCATGTCCGGTTTCGGCCAGTTGCTCGACATGGAAGAGACGCAATCCGGCGGGCGGCGGCAGGGGACTGTTGGATCGTCGGCAGCAGTGGAGGAACACGAGGGCATTGCCATCGAAAACCTGCTGCTGGCGCCAACTGCCGGACTGGCGCTGCGCCGGGTCGGCGGTTGGCAGCCCTGGCAGCCGGTGCCGGCGGGGTTCTGTAGGGAAATGGCATTCCCCGGGCATCGTTTTGCCCTGGGCATCGGCGCCCCGGGAAATGAGACGGACGGGCTGCGCGAAAGATTGGGAGAATTCGTGGCTGCCGCCGGGTGTATCGCCTATCTTCCCGGGGATGGTTTCGAAGCGCCGGACTATCTGATCGGCGCGGAACAGTTCGTGCCCAGCCTTGGGCTGCTCGATGCCCTAGTCTGCGAAGGGGAGTTTTCCCACCTGCTGCGGTTCAGTCCCCAGCAGCGGGGCGCGAACCTTTCGCTGAGCCGCTTGGTGGAGCATGGCCTGGATAGCCTTCATGCCGACGCCATGGGGTTTTTGGTGATTGCCGAAATCGATGGGCTGGTAGGGGCCGCTTTGTCCCGTTCGCCCGGATTGATCGGTAAAGATACCCAGGCGGGACGGTTTCCCGATATCCGCGACTGGATCACTTTTTGTGGCGAACGGGCGCATGCCACGGAGCAGGCTCTGGTGGTAGGGGTGGCATGCCGGCGTTCCGACCATCCCGTTGCCCGGTGGCTGCCCGCGATTCCTTCCAAAATCGCTTTGCATTGTCATGCTCACGCCGCGGTGTTTCCTTTTCGTCCCTTGCCCCAGGGGCGGATTGAAATGCGTCAGTGGGTGAGAAACCTGTTCGAAGCGGGAGAGCCCAAAGCGATTTTGCATTTGCTGGAGGATGATCGGCCCGCCCTGGGGCAGGGCCAGAGCGCTTTTGTGCGCGGGGCCTGCTGGTGTGGGCCCCTGGATGGCAAGGAGGTTGTGGCGGCATGACACTTGTGATCGGTTCGTTCACCATCGGCTTGATCCTGTCCATATTGTCCATCGGGGTTTTCATCAGCTTTCGCATCCTGCACTTTTGCGATATTACCGTCGATGGTTCCATAACCCTGGGAGCGTCCGTTGCGGCGGTGCTTCTGGTTCAGGGGCATTCGCCCCTTGCCGCCACCCTGGCGGCCACTGCCGCAGGTGCTCTGGCCGGTTTTGTCACCGGTGTGCTGCATACCCGGTTTCGCATTCAGGAAATCCTGTCCGGGATCCTGGTCATGACCGCCCTTTATTCCGTCAATCTGCGGGTCATGGGACGCAGCAACGTGCCGCTGCTGGATACCCGGGATATCGCCGCACCGCTGGGCGGCATTCTGTCCGTTATGGCCGGCGACGGCGAGGCGCTGATGCTGGCCGGCTGGCGGGTTCCCATCCATGATGTGGCCATGCTGTTGACCGCCTTCATGATGACGGCCGCGGTCGCTTTCATGTTGCACCGTTTTCTGCTTACCCAATTCGGCACCGCCATGCGTGCTACGGGGGAAAACCCGCAAATGATCCGGGCCCAGGGAATCGATAATCGGAACATGCTGATTTTCGGGCTGGCCTGCTCCAACGGTCTGGTCGGCATGGCCGGAGCACTGTTGGCTCAATATCAGGGGTTTGCCGACGTGCAGATGGGCATCGGTATGATTGTTTGGGGGCTTGCCAGCATTATCATCGGTGAAGCGCTGGTCGGCAAGGCGGGGCCGGGATTCGCCATCGTCGGGGCCATGATGGGGACCGTGCTGTTTCGTCTGCTGGTTGCCATTGCCCTGCGATGGGGGCTGGATCCCAACGATCTCAAGATGGTGACGGCTTTATTCGTATTCGCCGCTCTGGTGTTGCCCCGCTACGGCAAGGATCTAGGGCGCAAATTGATGGGAGGGCGCCGCCATGCTTAAAATAAGGAATCTATGCAAAACTTTTTTTGCGGGAACGCCCAACCAGGTCAACGCGTTGCGCGATATAGATCTGGATATCGAGGAAGGCTGTTTCGCGGCCATTATAGGCACCAATGGTTCGGGTAAGAGTACCCTGCTCAATGCTGTCGCCGGGGCTTTTCAGGTGGATGAAGGGGTGATCGAACTGGATGGGGTCGATATTGCCCGTCAGCCCGAATATCAACGCGCCAGGCAGGTCGGCCGGGTATTTCAGAACCCTTTTGCCGGCACCGCTGCCGGGATGAGCATCGCGGAGAATATCGCGCTTGCGATGCGCCGCGGTCGGCGGCAAGGTTTGCGCCGGGCGGTCGGCAGCAAGGTGCGGGAGGAAATTCAATCTCGTGTCCGGACCCTCGATATGGGGCTCGAAGACCGCCTGGACAACGCCATCGGCACCCTCTCAGGAGGGCAGCGTCAGGCGCTCACTTTGTTGATGGCTACCTGGCGGCGGCCCAAACTGTTGTTGCTGGATGAGCACACCGCGGCTCTCGATCCCAAAAGCGCCGGCCAGGTGGCCGCGCTGACGAAGGAAATCATCCAACGGGAAAATCTCACCGCCCTGATGGTAACGCACTCCATGGAACAGGCAGTCCAGTTATCCGACCACATTGTCATGATGCACAAAGGCCAGATCATCGAGCAATACGGTGCCGAGTGCAAGGCCAGCGTTCGGGTCGCCGATCTGCTCAACGCTTTTGACCGGGTGCGTCGCCGTGAGCTTCTCGATCCCGACGTGGCCGACCTTCTGGCCCGTCAATACGCCTGATCCGCAAGGCGCGGTCAGGATGCGGAAGGATCCCGGTTTCAGCCGCTGACAGGATCAGCCTACCGCGGTCCACAGGTTGCGGCTCAGATCGCGGCTCCAGGCGATCTCGGCGGCCAGCTGCTCGGGGGCTTCGAAACCGAGTCGTCGTGACAGGTAGAGATAATCGGGAGAATCGGGCAAGGGCAGGGTGAGGTCCTTGGCGTTGCCGCGCACCGCCCGCAAGGCGTCGATGGTGCGCCGGAAGCAGCGGTAGGCGCGGCGTATGTCGTCGGCCTGCGCGGGTGGAATGACGCCTTTGGCCTCCAGGCGTTTCAGGCCCCTCATGGCATTGGGTACGCGCAATTCCGGGTTGTCGACCCCGTGTTCGATAAGCAGGGCCTGCAGAAAGTATTCGATATCCACCAACCCGCCGGAGCTGAGCTTGAGATTGATCCGGCCGGGAGCGACCAGCTCTCTATCCTGCCTTTTGCGCAGGTGCAGGATGTTGACGTAGTTGACGGGGCGACCGGAAAAGACAAAGGCATCGCGGACCTGGATGATTTCGCCGAGCAGAGACGGGTCCCCGGCCACGGGGCGCAGCTTGACCATGGCCAGCCTTTCGAACTGCTCCGCCGGGCCGTCGACGGCATAGTATTTTCGGAAAGCTCTCAGCGAAGTTGCCAGGGAGCCTTTGCTGCCGAAGGGACGCAGGCGCATATCGATTTCGAAAATACCCTCCTTGCGGGATTTCAGCGCCTTGAGAAAGGTGCGGACGAACTCTTCGAAGTAACGGCTGTTGTCCACGGATCGCGAACCATCCGTCGCGCCCTGTCCGCGATAGACGAACAGCAGTTCCAGGTCCGAGGCGAATCCCATTTCGCTGCCGCCGTATTTGCCCGCCGCCAATATGCCCCAGGCGCAGGGCTCGTCATCGATTCTTGGATGACCGAACCGGGAGGCTACTGTCGCATGACACAGATCGGCGGTCTGGGTGACGACGACGTCGGCCAGGGCGGTCAGTTCGCGGGCGAAGGTGACGTCGCCGATGGTGCGGGTGATATGCCGCAGGTCGATGCGAAACATTTCCCGGTCCTTGAAATCGTTGAGGATCCTGACTTTTTCCTCGTGGGTTTTGCCGGCCCGGAGTTCCTCGCATAACATGTCCGTCCATTGCTGCCGGTCGAGAGTCTTTTCGATTTCGGCACGGGTACGTATCAGGGGGAAAAGGTTTTCGTGCTGCATGCGCAGAAAATCTTCCCAGAGAAATCGGCTGACCCCCATCAGACTGGCCAGCGTCTGCATGGTTTCCGCCGACTTGATGCTTGTGAAATCGGCCGCCCGCTCCGGCTTTTCCAGCAGGCGCGAAGCCAGATCGCGGAACTGCCGGATGGCCTGCCCGGGGTTGGGGCAGTTGGGCAACAGGTAAGCGAACTGTTTGATCAGGGCGCAGGCGAAACGCAACTCCTGCAATTTGTCCTTGTCGGTAATTTTACGTCCGTGCAGATCCCGAATCCGGAAGGTGTCGTGAACTTCTCCGCCTTCGGTGCGGATGGTGGCCTGTTCGATATCGATTTCCAGCAGTGCCAGAGCGTTGGCAAAGGCGAACAGAAAACCGGGAATGTCCTGGGAGGTAATGCGCAGCACCGTGTCCGTCTCGGACAGGTTGTTGTCGATGTCGATGTCGACCGGCAGCAGCTGTTCTCCTGCCGGCGCCTGAGACTTGATGGCGCTGGCGACCCGGTCGATAAGCCCGTCGCGCACCGCATCGATGCCGCCATCGGCCATTTCGCGGTTGTGTTTCGACAGATCGTCGCAAAGCTCCGCCAGGTGTTGCTCGGTTTTGTGCGATGGCAGGGTAAAGGTGAAAACATCCAGTATCCTGGATCTGGCGGCGGAAAACGGCTGCGGTTCGTTCTGACCCGGAAGCACCGGGACGGTGAGGATGTCGCCGGTGCGAATGTTGGCGCCGTGTGCCGTCAACAGACCCGCAATGACGGACAGCAGACCCTCCTTGTCGGTGGTCGCCAGGGCGATGCGCCACAGGTCTTCGGAAGGTTTCTCTTCACAAATGGCCAGATCCTGCGGTCGTCGGATCTGTTTTACCAGATGGTCGAATGGTTTCAGGGTGTCGGTGCCGTGCGAAGTGTAAAAAGTCATTCCCATTCCTTTTGCACTGCTTGTTCAACAGGCTCGAAAGATACGATAATATTCCAAGGATAACATTAATTTTCCGAAAAAAATATGTCAGGAGGAGTCGCATGCAGGATGAAGAGAAAGAACGCGTGGCGCTGGTTACCGGTGGTGCGCAGGGCATCGGCAAAGGCATCGTCCGCCACTTGCTGATGCAGGGGATGCGCGTGGCCGTCGGCGACCGCGACGATGAGGCTTGCAGGGAACTGTGTAAGGAATATGCCGGTTTTGGCGAGGTGGCCGCTTTTTCCGTCGACGTAGGCGAGGAAACGAGCGTTGCGGCCTTGTTCGACGGCATGCGCAAGCGGTTCGGGCGGCTCGATGTCCTGGTCAACAATGCGGGACACGGACCGGCCCATGGCACACCTGTGGAAGAACTGTCCCTCGAGGCTTGGAACCGAATCCTGTCGACAAATTTGACGGGAGCTTTTCTTTGCTGTAAACATGCTGTCGAGGGGCTGCGGCAGACCCGCGGGGCCATCGTCAACATCGCTTCGACCCGGGCTCTGCAATCGGAACCGCACGGCGAAGCCTATGCCGCGAGCAAGGGCGGTCTGGTAGCTCTGACCCATGCGCTGGCCAACAGTCTGGGGCCGGACATCCGTGTCAATTGCATCAGTCCCGGCTGGATAGACGTGGACGAGTGGCAAAAACGGTGCCATCGAAAAACCCCGTCGCTGCGGCCCGAGGATCATGCGCAACATCCGGCCGGCCGTGTCGGGCAGCCGGAGGACATCGCGGAAATGGTGGCGTTTCTGGTTTCGCCGGGCGCCGGTTTCATCACCGCACAGAACTTTGTCGTCGATGGCGGCATGACGCGCAAGATGATTTATGTCGCATAGGAGGAACGGTGAAAAATATTCTGATGCTGTTGCTCGGCGTGGCGTCGGTGGTCTATCTGCTGAATCCCGGCGCCGGCGTTTTCGAAGCCTTGCCGGACAACCTGCCGTTTGTCGGCAACCTGGATGAAGCTGCCGCAGTCGGTCTGTTGCTCATGTGTCTGAAGTATTTCGGCATCGACCTGACGCGCTTTTTTCACAGAGACAGCCGTTCACGGAAATAGGCGGATCCCCCGGGGCCAGCCTGTCATAAAACAGCTGAACCGCTTGCTGTTTTCCGTTATGATGAGCTGTATACGTTATTGTGTTCATTCATGTGAAATCAGGAGACGACCCTTATGATGAGACCCGTGGATACTTCCTTTACCAAAATCCTTTCACTGACCAGCGATGAAGCGCTCAGGCGGCGTTTCATGGTCCTTGACGAACCGATCAAAGCCAATATGCGGTTCGGTTTGCTGCTTGAAGTCCTCGACAAGGTGGCGGAAGAGGCCGCCTTGAATTACGTCAACCGGTATCACCCTGACGCCCGGGTGGTCACGGCGGCCATCGACAATATCGTCGTCCGTCATGTCACCGATATGTCGCGGGATGTGCATTTCAAGGCGCGCATCAATCATGTGGGCCGCTCTTCGCTGGAAGTCGGCATCCGGGTTGAGCAGCCGGGCGGTCCGGTACGGCATATCGCCTCGTGCTATTTCACCATGGTGGCCCGTTCCGGCATGGGCGAGGGGGCGGTCAGCGTTGTTCTTCCCGGTTTGGATTACGAAGAGGACATAGAAAAGGAACGCGCCGCCAAGGCTCTGCAACGCCGCGAGGACTACAAACGGCAACAGGCATTGCTGAAGGAACCTCCCAGTCGCGAGGAATTTGAAATGCTGACCGACCTGCATTCGGCCCAGGACGAGCCGGGGTTCAGCGGCTTGCTGGCCGGCAGACTCACCGCCGATGCCTGGGAGCGCATGTATCCGGAGCAGGAAAACGTGCCCAAGAAGATCTTCGGCGGTTATCTCATCCGTCGCGCCTACGAGCTGGCTTCCATCTGTTGCGAGCAGGTGGCCCCCAATCGACCCATTCCGGCGGCCGTCAACCGCATCAACTTCTTTCATCCGGTACGCATGGGGGACAAGCTGCATTACACGGCGCGGGTGGTCTATACCAACGGCAGCATGATCTGCGTCGAGGCCAACATCGAACGCATCAGCCGCGACCGGACCACCAAGGCCATGTCCAACTCCTGTCTGTTTACCTTCGTCAACGTCGATGACGAACTGCAGCATCAGCCGGTGCCGCTGGTTTATCCGGCCAACTACGGCGAGGATGCCCGTTATCTTGCAGCGCACCGCAGTTGCCAGGACTTGAGAAAACATCGGCAATTGATCTGAACCGCAAGCGTACCGTAGTACGAACTATCGCAATTTCCAGCATTGAAAGCCCGCTATCCGCGGGCTTTCGTATTAGAAGCATGTTTTCGCAGCCGATATTTCGACAGGTTCGCGACACCTGCCGGTTCGGTTGATCACCTATCGACTCCGTCATTCAGGATCGCATGGAAAGCTTTGCGATCGCTGCAGATAGCGATTCCGAAAAATTTTCCTTAAAGCTTGAAATAAGGCTTTGCCAGAAACCGCCGATCGACTATATTGCAGAAAATAACACCCCCCTTTCGAGGCTTGGCCCGAGGGGGGCTTTTCGTCGGTTGGAGGTCGGTGGGGCTATGGCGAGGTCGGCGAAGGATCGCAGTCGCCTGATGGCAGGCAATGAACGGGAATACGGCGAGCGCTATGCGCAATTGACGTTCCCCACGGCATCAACGGCGCAGCATGCACTTGCCCGACGCACGGAGCTTCTGCAGGCTCTGGCCGGGCGCGTCGCCGTCGGTTACGGAGGCACCAAGCTCGACTGCAACGGATTGTCTCCCGGTTGCCGCATCTGCGCGGAAGGCGGGTGGTCATGCCTGTTCATTACCGGGCGCTGTAACTGCCGCTGTTTCTATTGCCCGACCGCGCAAACCGAAAACGATCTGCCGACCACCAATACGGTGGATTTTCGTACGCCGGCCGATTTTGTCGGTTATCTGGAGCGTTTCGGGTTTTCCGGCGCCAGCATCAGCGGCGGCGAGCCCTTGCTGAGCCCCAAGCGCTCCCTGGCCTATGTCCGTGCCGTCAAGAAACATTTCGGAGCCCGCATGCATGTCTGGCTCTACACCAACGGCACCCTCGCGAACGACGAACTGCTGCGGCGGTTCCGCGATGCCGGGCTGGACGAGATTCGTTTCGATATCGGGGCAACCGATTACCACCTCGACAAACTGCGGCTGGCTGCGGGCGTCATTCCCACCGTCACTGTCGAGATCCCCGCCATTCCCGAAGATCTTTCGCGGCTCAAGGACAAACTGGTCGAGATGCGGGAGGCCGGCGTTGCACATCTCAATCTTCACCAGATGCGCCTTACCCCCTATAATTTCGAGCACCTCGTTTCCCGAGGTTACACCTTTCTGCATGGAGAAAAGGTCACCGTACTCGAGTCGGAACTGACCGCCCTGGAGCTGCTGCGTTTTGGTCTCGACCGCAACATCGACCTGCCGGTCAACTACTGTTCCTTCGTGTTCAAAAACCGTTATCAGGCACGCGCCGCCCGTCTGCGTAACGGCTGTTTCATCATGAAGGGCTACGAAACCCTGACCGAGAACGGGTATATCCGTTCTTTGACCCTGCTCGGCAGTCCGGAAGCCGTCACCCGGCAGATGGAGGCCTTCACACGGCAAGCGGTGGATAAAGACCTCTGGAGCAAGGGCGGCTCACGGGGAAAACTCCTCATTCATCCCCGACTGTGGGGGCTGATCGACTGGAACGATTTTTCCTTGCTGGTCGGTTACAGCTCGACCCGACAACAGGCTTCCATGAGTTACCGCAATCCTTTCGTTTCCGTCCCGGTCCATGCCGGAAAGGCGGTGATTATCGAACGGGCGCGTGCGGTGGCGGATTTCGAGTTGCGGGGGGAAGATTGCGAAAGTTACGGAAAGTTTTTCCTCATCGACGGCAAGCAACCGGACAAGCGGGATAAATTTACCCTTTGGGCCGAATTGCTCCCCTTTGAAAGAGGACTGCAGGGTCTGCAGGACTATTTCTGAGCCGTTTCGGTTGCTGTCAAGGTGCGCCGATGCAGGCCTGGCATGAGTTAAGTCGAGAAGATGCGGCACTAGAGCCGGGCCGTTCCTGTATCCGTTGTTTCCGTGGCGGCGTGTCTGTCCTTATCCGCATCGAAGAGTCTGCGAAAGTAATGGGAAATGGCCATGCGTGCATACTGGCTGGCGCGGATGCCGATGTATTTTTGATGCGCAACCATGACGGCGACGGTCAGATTGGCCCGGCCCCCCAGTCCCCTGGCAAAACCGACGAACCAGTCGTAGCGAACGTCATGGGTTTTGTTGTCCATCGAGCCGGTTTTACCGCCGATCTGCAGCTGCGAGAGGACTTTGTCCTTACGCCAGCCACGAAATGATTTGCGCGCCGTGCCGGATTTGATCGTGGTCTGCATCAGCTGACTGAGCACCCCCGAGGCCCTCTCCGACATGGCCTGTTGCGCCTGGCGCTGTTCGCCACGGTAAAGCAGGTTGCCCTGCGCATCGACAATACGATCGACAAGATAGGGAGCCACAAGGCGCCCCTTGTTGAGCACCGCCGAGGCCATCACGGCGCCGTGCAGCGGCGAAATGGTCGTGTCGCGATTGAACCCGCTGGCCACCTCGGCCCAATTGTAGGGATCGTCGCTGATCTGAAAGTGGCTCGGCTGCAAGGACAGGTCGAAAGTCAGAGCATCGTTGAAGCTGAAGGTTTCAGCATATTTTTCCAGGACCGACTTTCCCAGATGCAGTTCGCCGATCTTGCCGAAGACGGGATTGATCGATTGGGCAAAAGCATCCTTGAAGGTCACCGTGTTGGTATATTTGTTGACCTTTTCCGTTATTTGGCGTTTGTAAAGGGTATGCTTGTAGCCGTTGAAATGCAGGGTTGAGTCGGCCGAATAGTTGCAGTGGTCCACGGCGGATGCCGCCGTCACGATCTTAAAAATGCTGGCCGCGGGAAAAGTGCTGCGCAGACAAGGGTTGCCGCTGCCCGTCCGGTCGAAACCCGCCATGGCCAGAACCCGCCCCGTGTCGGCTTCCATGACGACGATCCCGATGTCCCGCGAATGTTTGCGATCCATATGGTCGAGCAGGTAGTTCTGCAGGTCTTCATCCAGGCTGGTCTCGATCTGCAGCGTCTGCTGGCCGACCTGCATTTCAAGGCTCTTACGGGTCAGATTGTCCCCAAATCGCCGATCCAGAAGCTTTCTTACATCATCCCTGCCGGAGATCAGTTTGTTGGTGGCGGCAGACGATGATTGAACGGCATCCGATCTGGCGGGCTCTCTGTCATTGCCCATCAGTGCCTTCAACCCCCAGGTCGCGGCCCAGATCAGCAGCGCAAGGGCACACAGGCGTCTGCCTACGCGGCGTTTGCGGCGCGAGCTGCGTTGCTGGTTCAACCCGGACTGGAAGTATCGCCAGCCGGCATGATCGCGATATGAATTTTTTTGGCGATGATCAGGCATAGGTCAAAAGTACCATATTTTCGGTCACCTACGGATGAAGGACGGATAAGGGTTGTCTTTCCGCCTTTTCGGCGTCGCAGAATAGCATTTCCCAAGCTCAGAGCCAAGCGGGTCGTTGAAAATCGGGCGGAATTCCCCGGGGAAGGTTCCCCAATGGCGGTATTTACCGACTTTTGTCAAAGTGCTGACAGATTTCTTCAAGCTGTTTCGCACCGATTTCGCAAAATTCCACCCCGATCCCCGGCATCTGCAGGGTTTTGCCCCAACCGCAGCGACGGCGGATCGTAACCTTGACGGGGGTCGGGTCCGAAATATCCAGAAAACGCACCCAGGCAGCCCCGGTGTCTTGCCAGTCCCGGGTAGAAATGAAAAAGCAGCCTCCCCGGGAAATGTCGAGGCTGACGGCTTTTTCCGCCGTCGTTTCGCAAAAGGTTTGTTCCTTGCTGAGCAGGACATTGAAATGGATGCGATATCTGGGATTTTCACGGCATATTCTGGCCGGACGGGTGCGGCAGTAGGTGTCGATAAAATCACCCAGCGGATTCCGCTTGTCGATTCTCCTGCCTATGAATATGCCTCTTATCCGCCCGGCTTCGGCATCCCAGCGAACCCGCAGGGTCGGGTATATTTCCGAAACCTCCTGGAGGGTAATCTTGTCGTTCAGCGAGGCTCTTACCGCCGTCAGGACATCCAGAATCAGACCGTGGAACGGCCTGCCGCGCATGGTTTGTTTCATTTCTGTTACATTTCCGGCAACTTCGCAATCCGCTCCCAGTTTTTCCGCTGCCAGGCGGTATTGGGCGGCCGTTTCCGGTTGATTGCAAATGATAAGTAACTTCAGCATTTTATACCTTCAGGAAGGCAGGCACAGACGAGACTGATCGATCTTGTGCCGTGTCCAATCCTTTTTTTGAATGATGTTGTACAGCGGGAATCGCATGCGTCGATTTTCGGATGATGAAAAGCACCGGTTGCGACGTTTTGATGACTACAGATAAGTACGTCCGCCCATATAGGTTTTGCTGAAAAAGGGATGGGACAGTTTTTCTATGCGTACCGTTTTGCCGGTGCGCGGGGCATGAATGAAACGGTTGTCGCCGATATACATGCCGACGTGACTGACGCGCTTGCCGCCGTTGGTGGCAAAAAACACCAGATCTCCCGGCTGCAGTTTCGATTTTGGAATCCAGTGCCCGGACTTGAACTGGTTTCGCGATACCCGCGGCAGGTTCAGGCCGTTGAGACGATAACAGACCATGGTCAGGCCGCTGCAGTCGAAACCGTTCTCGCAATCGGTGCCCCCCCATCGATACGGCACACCCAGAAAACTGCGGGCTGTTCTGACAAGTTCCGCGCGCAGGCCGCCGGTATGGGTGTTGTGCAGCTGTGCCGCCGCATAGGACGTGGGGATGACGATAAAAAAGTTCCCGATAAGTCCTTGCGTCTGCAGTTGTTCGGCGGCATGGCGGGCTGACCGATAATCGGCGTGATTGCCGAAACGCACCTTGAAAAGACCGGATTCGTGGCGGAAATAATAGGCATCGATCCCTCGCGTTTCAAGGATGTTTTCCAGACGCACGGCATTTTCGAGATGGGAAAAAGCGCCGACCTGGATGCTGTATCCCATGTTTTCGAGCGCAGCTCCGGAGGCTGTTTCGGAAGGCGAGGCGTCGATCCATTCGTCAATGCAATCTGCCGGAGGAGGTTCGTACGGCCTGCCGGTCGGCCTGGCGCAGGCCGAAACGATCAGAACAGCCATGCAGGTTATGCATGTCCGTAGTGTTTTCGGGATGAGAAAGTAGCAGTTCATCGGTTTCTCCCTCAATACTGCAGGATGATACATCTCGTCGGCCGATTTTCGATATCCGGACCTTGCCGTCTATTTGTAGGGGAATCCGTTATTTCTTTCAATGGGCTATCCCAATACCTGAAATAAAAACATCTGTCATGAAATTGTCCAGCGCCTCCGCTCAGATGGTGAATGGTGAGTGGACGATCACCTGCATTCCTCTTTGCAGGGAATTGCGTGTCCCCTGCTGACGGTATGATGACATTCGCCAGGGGATAGATAGCGGCTGTTTTGGAAAAATTAATATTCAAATCCGTGTATTTGTGTCGAATCGGGTCATACGACGGGATTTCTTGGGTAATTTAAACCCTTTCAGTGATTTGACGTATTGTTATCGGCATGGAAATTAGGTATTTTGACGCCGACTGTTGAATGCTTGCACATTTGGCGGATATTTCCCATCTCAAACCCGATCTGGGAGCAAGCCCGCGAACTGAAGCCCCATGGCGAAAAGGGCCGTTTCCGGAGGGTAACAAGGCTGGTTGTAAAATTGCATAGCAACGTTTCCTGGCGGAAACCGTTTTGTTTGTTGCCATATGCTCAGGAGGATCCATGAAGTTCAACGATTGGAAAATCGGGTACAGGCTTGCTCTGTTGGTCGGCATTCTTTCCATTTTTCTCATCCTTATCGGACTGCTCGGTCTGAACAGTCTTCGCAGCGTCAACGCGTCTCTTGATTCGGTTTATCAGGACAGGGTCGTACCGCTCACCCGGCTTAAAAAAGTGTCGGATATGTATGCGGTCAATATCGTGGATCTCTCCCATAAAATCCGCAGCGAGCAGTTCGACTGGGACGAGGCCATGCTTGCTCTGAAAACAGCCCAGAAGGTGATTGCCGACGAATGGAAGACCTATCTCGCAACGGCCGACGCCCCCCGGGAACGGGAACTGGTGCGTGAGGCGCGCCGTCTCATGGCGAGTGCCGATAAAACCATCGGGCACCTGGAGACGATCATCGCCGAGCGACAACATGTGATGCTTATCGATTTCATCGAAAACAACCTGTACCAGGAGATCGATCCCATCACCGAACAGGTCGGCAAGCTGATCGATGTGCAGTTACAGATGGCGCGCCAGGAATTCGAAAAGGGGCAGGCCACCTACCAAAAGACGTTTTATCTTTCCATCGGCTGCATGGGGGCGGCCCTGCTGCTGGCAGGGATTCTCGCCTTTGTCATCATTCGCAGTGTCACGCGACCCGTTGCCCTCACCGTCGAAATGATCGAAGCCCTGGAAAGCGGCAATCTGGATATGCGTCTCGCCTTGGATCGCAAGGACGAAATCGGTCGCCTGGCAAGGGCCATGGATGCCTTCGCCGACAACCTTAAAAACGAAGTGCTCGAAGCGTTCAACAATCTGGCCTCCGGAAACTTCACCTTTAAAGCCAAAGGGCTTATTGCCGCTCCCCTGGCGCGGGCCAACGAAGCTCTGCGCAAGCTGGTTCGCGAGATCCGTTGTTCCGGCGAGCAGATCTCCGCCGGCGCCAACGAGGTTTCCGACGCCAGCCAGTCCCTTTCCCAGGGGGCGACCCAGGCGGCCTCATCTCTCGAGGAGATATCCGCCGCCATGACGGAACTGGCTTCCCAGAGTCGCCAGAATGCCGATAACGCCAAGCAGGCCAACTCCCTTTCGGGGCAGGCCAAGGGTGCGGCGGATAACGGTAATCAGCTTATGGGCGATCTGATGGAAGCGATGTTCGAAATCAATCAGTCGGCCGCCAGCATCACCAAGATCATCAAGGTCATCGACGAAATCGCTTTCCAGACCAACCTGCTGGCCCTCAACGCCGCCGTCGAAGCGGCCCGGGCCGGTCAGCACGGCAAGGGGTTCGCCGTGGTGGCCGAAGAGGTACGCAACCTGGCGGCGCGCAGCGCCAAGGCCGCCAAGGAAACCGAGGAGCTTATCGAAGGGTCCAATCAAAAGACCAATCATGGTACCGAACTGGCCCAGAATACCGCCAACGCCCTGCAGGCCATTGTCGAAGAGACGGGCAAGGTTACCGATCTGCTCAATGAGATTTCCGCAGCTTCGGATGAACAGGCTGTCGGGTTCGATCAGGTGACCCACGGTCTGGATCAGATCGAACAGGTGACCCAGCAATCGACGGCCAATGCCGAAGAGAGCGCTTCGGTGGCGGAACAACTGGCCGGCCAGTCTTCGCACCTGCGCCAGATGCTCAGCCGCTTCCAGATCGGCGCAGAAAAAGACGTGCCGCGCATTGCCTCAACACCTTCGGCGAAGCGGGACGAAACGCCCCGGCTTGCTGCCCCCGCTTCTCCTGACAATGGTGCGCCGGTAAAAAAACTGCCCGAACCGGCAGCCAAGGCCCCTGCGACGGCCAAACCGGCAGCCAAGCAAACAGCAACGCCGAAGCCGGCCGGCTCCAGACAAGTCGGCAAACAAAACGAAACGCCGAAGCCGGCTGCTGCCAAACAAACCGCTGCCCCGAAACCGGTCGCACCCAAGCCGGCAGAGGCGCAGGCGGCGACGCCGAAACCGGTCGCCGAAAAACCGGATGCGAAACCCACCGCATCGGAGCAGACCCAACCAAAGCAGGCGCAACCCAAGCAGGCCGCTGCTCCGACGGAAGAGCCCCGGAAGATGCGTCCTGAGGAAGTCATCGCTCTGGATGATTCCGAATTCGGGCGATATTGATCTTTTATCACCATTGCAGCATGCCATTGACCGGCCTCGGGCCGGTCTTTTTTTTTCCGGGGGTGTCGTTCAGAAATCGCCGAGCCGCCGCTGCACGGTTTACATTTGCCGCAGGCGTCCGAGTGCTGTTATGCTCTGAGGGCGCAACCGGCTCTTATGGCGGTTCATATTCAGCTACAGTCGTGTCTATCCAGAACCTCCGGATAACACAGCGTCGTTTTGATACTGGAAACGAGCCGTTTCCGGATGAAAACCAGTTACGGACGGATTTGTCATGCCCCTTCGTTTCATTCATACCGCGGATATCCACCTCGGGAAGACCTATCGGCACGGCAGTGGCGAAGCCGAGCGCAGCGAAGATTTTTTTCTGTGCCTGGCCGGTATCGTCAAGGATGCCCTGGCCGAAAACGTCGATTTCGTGCTGATCGCCGGCGATCTTTTCCATACCGGCCAGATCCTGCCGCGCACCTTTGCCCGCACCATCGAGATTCTGCAGCCCCTCAAGGATGCCTGCATCCCCTGCATCGCCGTGGAAGGCAACCACGACTGGATTCACCGGCGCGACAGCATTTCCTGGATGGAAGCCCTTTCGCAGATGGGCTATATCCGCCTGTTGCGCCCGTCCCGCACTGCGGACGGCGGTTACGTCTTCGAGCCTTTCGACGAGGAACAGGGCAGGGGGGGGCACCTGGTCATCAAAGACCTGAATATTTACGGTCTCGGTTACATCGGAGCCCAGGCGGGACACCATGTGCCGCGCATCTGCGAAGCGGTGACCACCGACAACAACCTGCTGCTGTTCCATGTCGGCATCTGGACGTTTTCGCCGGTGGAGATCGGCAACATGCAGCCGGAAGAAGCCCATCCCCTCGCCGACAGGTTCGGTTACGTGGCCCTGGGCCACGGTCACAAGCCCTATCTGGTCGAGACCCCTGACGGACGCACCTACGGTTTCAATCCGGGATCGCCCGAGCGGGTCAATTTCGGGGAACAGAAATACGCCAAGGGCTACTATCTGGTGGATCTGGAAGACGGTCGGTTCCGTCACGTCTTCCGCGCCACCGATCCGCGGCCCATGCATGCTGTGGTTATCGATCTCGATGAGGCGTCCGATGCGGAAACGGCCTTGGAGGGGTTCCGCCGGCAAATGGCCTCGGCACTGGATGCCGAACAGGATGGACGTCGGCCCCTGATCGATCTCAAACTCGTCGGCCGGGTAGCGTTTCACCCTTTCGAGCTGGGGCGGGAGCGGTTGCGCACCGTTCTGGAAGAAGAGTGCCGGCCCCTGCATGCGGAAATCCGCAATCATCTGTCCCTCGTCACCCGCGGCAGCGACGGCGAGTCGGCAAAGAAGAGTCTGGCGGATATCGAAAAAGAGGTGCTGCACGAACTGGTGGGGGCCAACAGCCGTTACAAGGACCGGCAGGATGAACTCGTCGCCTTGTCCCTGGCGATGCGCGACCTGGTGCTGAAAGGCGAGGTGTCGGACGAGGAACTGCTCGGCATTCTGGCGCAAAAGGACGATGCGAGTGCCGGGGGGTGAGGTTCGAGGCCAAAGGTTAAAGGCCCGAGGTCCAAGGAATGGGGGACGCGGGACGCGGTTTGCGGGACGCGGTTTGCGGGACGCGGTTTGCGGGACGCGAAAATCTGCGTCTTTTGACAGCGGAAAGATCCTCGAACACAATCTCAAATGACAAATGACAAATGACAAATGACAAATGACAAATGACAAATGACAAATGACAAATGACAAATGACAAATGACAA
>JASKKK010000095.1 GCA_030154185.1 Desulfuromonadales bacterium | reverse complement strand
CCGCAGTCAGGGTTTCTCCGGTACGGCCGACTGGTCTCTTATCGCCGAACTCAAAAGTCGCTCCTCCATTCCGATCATTGGCAGCGGGGATATTTTCAATCCCGAGGATGCCATGCTCATGTTGCAGCAAACCGGCTGCGACGCGATTATGCTAGGCCGCGGTTGTTACGGCAATCCGTGGCTGACGAAAAACATTCTGGCCCTCCAGCATGGCGAGAAACCGCGGGTTCCTACGGTTCAGGAACGTCGCGATGTGGCCCTGCGCCACATGGAAACATTCCTGCGCCTCAACAGTGAACGCAAAACCGTGCTTGATATGCGCAAACATCTTTGCTGGTATGCCAAAGGAATACCTGGAGCCGCCCAGTTCAGATCTCGCATCAATCAGGCCGCTACCATTGATGCCATGCGGGATCTGATTCGGCACTTTTTCGATCACACCACCCGGACAACAGCAGAGGTTTCATGAAAAACGGGGATCAAAAAGATCGTTCCCTCTACATGAGGGTTCTGGAAAACATGGAAGAGGCCGTGGTGGCCATTGACGATACCGAGCGTATCGTATTGTTCAATCCCGCCGCCCAGATCTGTACCGGGTATTCAGACCGGCAGGCCCTGCAGCGTCCCCTGGAAGACCTTTTCGGCACCAGCGCAGATTTCCTTCGCCTGGTGCGAACAGCTCTCCAAACGGGCCGCTCCATTACCAGTCACGAAGACATCCTTCTGCATCGCTCGTCTGCCCCCCCTCTGCCGGTCGGTCTTTCCGCCTCTCCCCTGTTCAACAGAAAGGGAGACCAGGAAGGAGCCGTCATCATCCTCAGGGATCATTCCCAGATTCGCGAACTCGAAGAAACGGTACGCCAGGCCGACCGCCTGGCCATGCTGGGCACCCTGGCGGCAGGACTGGCCCACGAAATCAAAAATCCTCTGGGCGGCATCAAAGGTGCGGCCCAGTTACTGAACCTTGAATTGCCGCCCGACAACCCGATGCGCGAATACACGCAGGTCATGACCAGAGAGGTCAACAGAGTCAACGATCTGATCGAAGAACTGCTCGACCTGACCCGGCCTCGGCCCAAACAGCTCAGCGAGGTAAACCTGTCGCGCATCCTTGCCGATCAAGTTCTGATGCAGAAGCAGAGTCATCCGGACAAGGAGATCAGCTATCAACTGCAACTTGACCCGAGCATCCCACCTATCCGGGGCGATGAGAACCTGCTTTCCAGAATGTTTCTGAATTTACTGAAAAATGCCGCCGAAGCCATTGCCGGTGAAGGCAACATCACCGTGACGTCGCGTATCGCCGGCCAGTATCTTTACAACAAGCCGGGCGAACGCCCGGTACCGATGGTGACCGTAGAAATCCAGGACAACGGTCCCGGCATACCAGCCGAGGAACTCGACCGCATCTTCACACCGTTTTTTACGACCAAAAACAGAGGGTGCGGACTGGGGCTTGCCATTTGTCAGAAAATTATAAATGAGCACCAAGGCTCCCTGCGCGTTTCAAGTCAGCACCAACAGGGAACCACTTTCACCATTTCGCTGCCATTGAAGCGCACCTGACCACATTTCTTATCTGACGGCTGCCCGAACAAATGTATCGCAGCGATGGAACGCTGCATAAAATTCATAAAATCAGGAAAATCAGTATGTCTATTCAACGAATTCTGGTAGCAGATGACGAAGAAAGCATCCGCTGGGTATTGCGCAAAGCTCTAACCAAGCAGGGTTTCACTGTAGACCTGGCCGCAGACGGAGAGGAAGCCAGGACTTTCTTTAATCGCCGCCAGTACGACCTTGCCATCCTCGACATAAAGATGCCCGACGTTTCCGGGCTGGAACTGCTGCGTCACTTCCAGGAACAGCGCCCCGAAATGCTGGTGATCATCATAACGGCCGAATCTTCCATGAAAAACGCCGTGGAAGCCATGAAACTCGGGGCCTATGACTACCTCACGAAACCGTTTGATCTGGATACCCTGGAAGCCATCATCGTCAAGGCCCAGAAGGCGGCCGCCGCTGCCGAGGAGGTCCATCGCCTCAAAAACGAACTCAAGGAACAATACCCTCTCGACCGCGCCATCATCGGTAAAAGCAAACCGATGCAGGAAATCTACAAGATCCTCGGTCGGGTAGCTCCCACGGACGTGACAGTCCTCATAACGGGCGAAAGCGGTACCGGCAAGGAACTGGTCGCCCGGGCCATCCATTATAACAGCCCCCGCGTCGGCAAGGACTTCCTGGCTCTCAATTGCGCTGCGATTCCAAGCGAACTGTTGGAAAGCGAGCTGTTCGGCCATGAGAAGGGTGCTTTCACGGGAGCCACAGAGCGCAAAATAGGTAAATTCGAACAGGCCAGCGGCGGCACCCTCTTTCTGGATGAAATCGGCGACATGCCTTTGGAGTTGCAGGCGAAGCTGCTGTGCGTTCTGCAGGAACGCGAAATCACACGGACCGGCGGCAGCAGCTCCATCCCGGTGGATGTACGCATTGTCGCAGCTACCAATCAGAACCTGCGGGAAAAGGTGGCGACACGCGAATTTCGCGAAGACCTCTTCTACAGACTCAATGTCGTCCCCATCGCCATTCCTCCATTACGTGACCGCCGCGACGACATCCCTCTTCTGGTCGAATTTTTCCTCGAGCGGGCACGCAACGATCTCAATGTCGGGGTTCAGGGTTGCACCAAGGAGGCCATGGCTCATCTGAAACGGCATGATTGGCCGGGCAATGTTCGGGAACTGGAAAACACGCTCAAACGTGCAGCGCTGTTATCTTCGGACCAACTGCTGACGCCTAACGACTTTCCGGGCCTGGTACCTGAACCGGCACGCAAGGAAGCCGACGAATCCCTCGAAGCCCTGATCGCCAACAAGCTTTTGGCAACCTTCTCTCCCATGGATGTCAATGAACTCAACAACCTCTATCAGATGGTACTACACCAGATGGAACGCCCTCTGATTTCCATTATTCTGGAAAAAACCCGAGGCAACCAGGTTCGGGCTGCCGAAATCCTCGGAATCAATCGCAACACACTGCGCAAAAAAATCCAGACCCTGGATATCGATTTAAAGGATTTATAAGCTGCCCCGCATCGTCAACATTCCCGCTACGGAGCATTGACGCCGATACCGGCACATAAAACTGAAAACGGCTGCGAACAATATGGTTCGCAGCCGTTTTTTTTCATAAATTCAATCGCTGTTACGTCAATAAGGCTCTTCCCGTTGGGCCTGATTTTCGAATCGGGTAAACTGACCGAGAAAAGTCAGATGCACGGTACCGATCGGTCCATTTCTTTGCTTTCCGATAACGATTTCCGCGTCCTTATCGTGTCCCTTCTCGCAAGTACGCTCCTTGCTGCGGCAATCATCGCAGTATACCGCCTCACGGTAAATGAACATGATAACGTCGGCGTCCTGCTCAATAGCTCCGGATTCACGCAAGTCGGCCATGATCGGACGTTTGTCGGTACGGTTTTCCAAAGACCGATTCAACTGCGAAAGTGCGAGCACGGGAACGTTTATCTCCTTGGCCAGCGCTTTGAGAGAACGCGAGATTTCCGAGATTTCCTGCTGACGGCTTTCGGAATTATGTCCCTGCATGAGCTGCAGATAGTCGACAACCACCATACCCAGATCATGTTCGGCCTTGAGTCGACGCGCCTTGGCCCTCAGCTCCATAACTGTGATGGCCGGCGTATCATCGATAAAAACCGGCGCCTCCGACAATTTGCTTGCTCCCTCGATGAGCTTGGGCCAGTCCGACTCGACCAGGTTACCGGTTCTCAGACGCCCTGCGTCAACCCGGGCAAGAGAGCAAAGCATACGCTGAACCAAAGACTCCTTGCTCATTTCCAGGGAAAAGATAACGGTGGGAACCGGTTTTTCAGTCTTGACTGCGGCATTTTCCACAAGGTTCAAAACAAAAGCGGTCTTACCCATGGACGGACGTCCGGCCACGATGATCAGATCCGAAGGTTGCAGACCGGCTGTCATCTCATCGAGCACCTTGTAGCCCGTGGTAACACCGGTTACGAGTTCCTTGCGATGGTACAGATCCTCTATGATCTGAATCGTGTCCTTCATGATCTCCCGGGTGGAAAAATATGAAGGACGATTTTTCATGCCGCTGATTTCGAATATGGACTTCTCGGACCAATCGAGCAGGGACTCGATGTCTCCGCCTTCGTATCCTCGAGTCGCTATTTCAGTGGCAACGGAGATAAGATGCCTGGCCAGCGACTTCTCCTTGACCATCCGGCAGTAATAGGCAATGTTTGCGGCGGTAGGTACGTAATCGACGAGTGTACTTAGATAGCTGGTACCGCCGACAGCCTCCAGTTGACCATTTTTCTGCAGGGCGGAGGTCAGCGTGACGAGATCGGCAGGCTCCCCTATTTCGGAAAGTTCGATCAGGGCGGAAAAGATTTTTTTATGGCTTTCCCGGTAGAAATCCTCGGGACGCAGAATCCCAAGGGCCTTATTCAAGGCATCGTTTTCAAGGAGGATTCCCCCGAGCACGGACATCTCCCCTTCAAGAGACTGGGGAGGAAGTTTAGTCACCGAAATGTCGGTCATAGAAGTTACGCAGAGCAGTAAAGAGGATCAGCGCCGGGGAAATTCCCCGGCGCTGAAACTGTATTTTCAGTCAAGAGCCGTTACCGAAACCTTAACGGTAGCAACGACATCGGCAGGGAGTTTGACCGCAACTTCATAGTCGCCGAGAGCCTTGATCGGCTCATCCAGCTGAATTTTTTTACGATCGACTTCGACCCCGGCTTCTGCCAGCTTGGCTTGAATTTCCATGCTGGTTACAGAACCGAAAAGTTTCCCGTCCTCACCGGCACGAAGCTGGAAAACACAATTTACCTTTTCGATCTGCTGCTTCAGAACCTCAGAGGCCTGAAGAACCTTTTGAGCCTTCCGTTCAAGTTGCCGTTTCTGATGTTCCAGCTCCTTGAGGTTGCGGGTATTGGCTTCAATCGCAAATTTTTTGGGAATAAGGAAATTGCGTGCGTAGCCGGGCTTTACTTTGACAAGATCGCCGATTTGACCGAGACCATCGACGTTTTCCATCAAGATGATATCCATTGAGTTCCTCCAGAAAGGATCTTTAATCCTTAGGTTTTCCGGGTTTCCGAAAATCGATCCAAAGATCGAAAATCCCAACCCCTGTTGCAAGAATTCGTAGCGGAAAACTTGCAACAACCAGAAAATAACCGAGTACCCTAAATACCGGCGGTACCCCCTTCACGTTAAAAAAGTAGCTTAATATGGCCAGGCCCTGCAGAAGGTAGACGGCAAGCACGACCAGTAACACATTCAGCGCAAAACGGTACCAGGTTCCCTGAAGCAAAAGGACCCCGGCGCCACTACCGATCAGAACCCAGATGAAATTTTCAGCTACCTTCCACGTTAAAAAAGGGCTTTGAGCAGGCAACGAGGCCGCTGCCCTGCGACGTAGAAACCAAACCAGCACCAGAAGCATGACCGCAACGGTCAACACGGTAATGGCGGGATAAAGATCGACGAGCTTTCTCCCGATTTCTTCGACCATTTGCTGAGTCTGCTGGGCGACTTCGGCTGGCAATTCGGCCCCCTGCAGAGCTTTCAACGCCCTGTCCACCTCGTTGCGTGCCCATTGATCGGCAACAGAAAGAGGCGTCTGCCCTTTCCCGTAGGAATAGGCACCGAGAGCTATCAGGCCCCCTGCGGCACTGAGGGCGGTACCGGTCAGCACGGCAGTATCCCACCTCTTGCCCCTTTTCAATAGATAAGGCACCAGAAAGGATCCGATACCGAACTGCACGAGATAAGCGGCCCCCAGCGAAGGACCGCCGATCAGGGACAGCAGAACCCCGCTGCCCAGCATCGCGGCAAGACCGTCTGCAGCCCCCTGCCGCAGCACCAAAAGTGCTACGGGCCACGGAACCGTAAAGGCAGCGAAACTGCCCAAAAGGACAACCACGCCGCTTTGAGCCTGAGCCACAGCTCCAAACACCAGCAACTGCAATCCAACAGTGGCTGCTGCGGTCCCCAACACGGGCAGAGCTTTACGCGCTATACTCAAAGCAACTGCTCCCAGGAACTAGTCGAGGGAATGACCGGCGGTAAAGGGCAGCAGGGCGATATTACGGGCCCGTTTGATAGCCTCACGAATTTTCCGCTGATGTTCGGCACAGTTGCCCGAAATCCTGCGAGGAACGATTTTGCCGCGTTCGGTAACGAAGTAACGCAGGTTGCGAACTTCCTTATAATCGATTTTCAGGGTGCTGTCTGCACAGAAACGGCATCCCTTACGACGGGAAAAACGACGACGGACGGAACGTTTTGCGGGAGCGCCGGAAGTTGATCTTTCTGCCATGTTTATAATCCTCCTTTATGCGGGCAATGTTACCATCGCCCGGATCCGTTTTACTCTTCTTCCTCGGCGCCCTGACCTTCTTCAGCGGCTGCCGCGGAGTCGTCTTCCACAAACCCTTTTTCCAGCTGGACAGTCTGGAATTTAATAATGGATTCATCAAGGCGCAGACGACGTTCGAATTCGTCGATAATGGTCGGTTCACCTTCGAAGACGGTCAGCACATAGCTGCCCCGGCCCTGCTTTTTGACCGGATAAGCAAGCTTCCGCGCACCCCATTCGTCGACTTTCAGGAGGTTGGCATTAAGATCGGAAAGCACGCCCTTGAATTTTTCCACGATGGCATTGTACTCGTCACCGACCTTGTCCGGATGGACAATCATGATGTTTTCGTAAGTACGCATGAATCTATCTCCTCTCGAGTGTTTAACCCCGGTACTATCCGGAGCAAGGAGTAGGCACAATATTGTGCCTGCCTGTATAAGAATCTAGTTTAATACCACATGGGACCCTGCTTTTCAATGCTTTTCCTCAAAAACAACGCAGGTTGCATCAGCGGCTTTTGCCTAGACGTTAAACCGGAAATGCATGACGTCGCCGTCCTGAACGATATATTCTTTTCCTTCCAGACGCAGCAAGCCTTTTTCCTTGGCGCCGGCCTCACCCCGACAGGCGACAAAATCCTCATAAGCAACCACCTCGGCCCGAATGAAACCTTTTTCGAAATCGGTGTGAATCACCCCGGCCGCCTGGGGGGCGCGGGCCCCCCGATGCACGGTCCAGGCACGAACTTCTTTTACCCCTGCCGTAAAATAGGTAATCAAACCGAGCAATTGATACCCTGCTTGAATCATCCGATCCAACCCGGAACTCCCCAGCCCGAGTTCCTGAAGAAACTCCAGCTTTTCCTCTCCGTCCAACTCGGCGATTTCCGATTCTATCTTGCCGCAGATGGGAACCACCTCCGCCCCTTCCTGGGCGGCATATTCCCTGACCCGGGCAACATGAGGATGTTCTCCGAGCAGATCGTCTTCGGCCACATTGGCGACATACAACACCGGCTTTGCCGTGATCAGGTGCAGGTCTTGGATCAGACCGCGGTCCTCATCGGATAAATCAGCGGTCCGCGCAGGCCTTCCGCCATCGAGCGTATCGCGCACACGGGCCAGCACCTCCTGCTGCGCCTTGAGTTCCTTGTCACCGCTCCTGGCCTGTTTTTCGATTCGAGCCAGGCGCTTTTCAACCGTTTCGAGATCGGCCAGATTCAACTCGGTCTGAATGACCTCGATGTCACGCATGGGGTCTACCGAACCATCCACATGCACCACGTTATCATCATCAAAGCAGCGGACGATATTGGCAATGGCATCGACCTGTCGAATGTGTCCGAGGAATTGATTCCCCAACCCTTCGCCCTGGCTGGCGCCGCGCACCAGGCCGGCGATATCGACAAACTCGATGGTGGTCGGCAAAACCCTTTGCGGTTCTACGATTTCCGCAAGGGTCTCGAGCCGCGGATCGGGTACGGGAACGACGCCGACATTCGGCTCGATGGTACAGAAAGGATAATTGGCCGATTCGGCCCCGGCGGAGGTTATAGCGTTGAAGATGGTCGATTTACCTACGTTGGGCAAGCCAACGATGCCACACTTGAATCCCATGAAAATATCCTGCCTAAATAACGATAGCCGGGAGCGTCTCCCGGCTATCGATTTTGTCGTTATTGTTATTCCCTGGCGATCAAACCAGCAGCGGAGCAATGACCAGCGAGACAACGCTCATCAATTTGATGAGGATGTTCATAGCCGGGCCCGAAGTATCTTTGAACGGGTCGCCTACAGTATCTCCGACTACTGCT
>JASKKK010000094.1 GCA_030154185.1 Desulfuromonadales bacterium | reverse complement strand
GAAATGTTTCCATCGTTTTCCTGGAGTTTCTGCAGAATAAATTCCTTTTCAAAGTCTTCTCGCGCCTGCTTCAGGCTGACGCCGCTGTCGGGGATATACGCCTTGCCTTCGTGATTGCGAGGTTCGGCCTGCTGGATGCCTGGCGGCAGGTCGGCCAGCGATATGGACCTGTGCGGAGTCATGATGACCAGCCGCTCGACGATGTTTTTTAGTTCGCGGACATTGCCGGGCCAGTTATAGGCAGCCAGGGCTTCGAGGGCATCTTGTTCCAGGCTTTTGGTTTCCCTGCTTTCCTTGCTGCAGAAAAAGGCCAGGAAGTGCTTGGCCAGCAAAGGAATGTCCTCCCGGCGTTCGCGCAAAGGGGGAACATGAAACGGTAACACATTGAGGCGATAATAGAGGTCCTGGCGAAAATGCCCTTCCCGGATTTGCTTTTCCAGATCCTTGTTGGTTGCGGCAATCACGCGTACGTCAACTTCGATGGTACGGTTTCCCCCGACTCTCTCGAATTTGCGTTCCTGCAGAATGCGCAATATCTTGGCTTGGGTTTTAAGGCTCATGTCGCCGATTTCATCCAGAAACAAAGTACCTTCGTTGGCCTGGTCGAACTTACCTTTGCGCTGAGTCGTCGCTCCCGTAAAGGCACCTTTTTCATGTCCGAAGAGTTCTGATTCGATAAGCTCCTCCGGTATGGCGGCGCAATTCACTTCGACAAAAGGTTTGTCACTGCGCTTGGAGTAGTGATGGATGGCCCGGGCCACCAGTTCCTTTCCCGTGCCGTTTTCACCGGTGATCAGAACCCAGCCGGAAGTCGGAGCAGCTATGGTGATCTGCTCCTTGAGATTCTGGATAGCCGGGCTGGTTCCGACCATTTCATATTCCTTGGCCATGCTGGCCTTCAGGGTGCGGTTCTCCTCCACCAGCCGACTGACCTTCAGGGCGTTCTCTATGCTGATCAGAACCTTTTCCAACGATAAAGGTTTTTCAATGAAATCGTAGGCTCCGAGTTTGGTGGCTTTGACGGCGGTTTCGATTGTGCCGTGCCCGCTCATCATGATGACCAGTTGTTCGGGATTGTTTTCCCGTATACGGTGAAGGGTTTCGAGACCATCCATGCCGGGCAGCCAGATGTCGAGTAAAATCAAGTCCGGGTTCTCTGCTCCGAGCATGGCCAGGGCATCTTCCCCGGTTTCGGCAGAGATGGTGCGAAAACCTTCATCTTGAAGAATTCCGTCAAGACTTTCACGGATGCTTTGTTCGTCATCCACGACCAGAATTGTCTTCATATAAATATCTTTCCGTTAAGAGTGTGTGTCCCTTCCCGATAGTTAATCCTCGCGTTTTTCCGCAGTCTGCAGGCGCGTTTATTGCGGGGAGAAGGGTGCCGAGACCCTTGAAGCAGGCTCAGGGATCTTTTTGTTCGGCGCTGCCGGCGACCGGCAGTTCGATAATGAATTTGGTTCCCTTGGGCTGGTTGTCTTTGACCCTAACATAACCGTTGTGATCTGCAATGATGGTTGCCACGATGGCAAGACCCAGCCCCGTCCCCGATTTTTTGGTGGAGAAATAGGGTTCAAACAGTCGGGGTTTGTCTTCTGTCGGAATGCCGCAACCATCGTCGGCGACGGTGATGCTGACCATTTGCATGTCGCGATTATAGTTTGTTTCCAACGCTATGTTGCCGTCATGGTCCGAGATCGCACCAACCGCATTTTCAAGCATGTTGATAATCGAGCGTTTGATCTGGTCTCTGTCCAGGTTGAACATCGGAATACGAGGGTCCGGCCGGAATGAGAAGTTGATGTGCCGGTGGGCTTCCTGGTAAAGAACCAATGCCTCGCTGATGATGTCGTTAAGGTTGTTGGGTGTCGGAGTTGCTGCAGGCATTTTGGCAAAATTGGAAAACTCGTCGACCAGGATTTTTAGCTCGTCGACCTGTTTGATGATCATATCGGTGCAATCATCGAAAACCTTGTCATCTTCCGAAAAGCGGTCGAGATACCGTCGCCGCAGCCGCTGTGCGGACAGCCGGATCGGAGTGAGGGGATTTTTGATTTCATGAGCGATGCGCCGCGCCACTTCGCGCCACGCGGCCATCCGCTGAGCCTTGATGAGATGGGTCAGATCGTCGAAAACGACGACGGTTCCCATGAATTCGCCGCTTTCGTCCCGCAAGGTGGTGAGATTGACCAGCAGGGTGAGTTTATTGTCCTCCAGGGGAATCGTGACCTGTTTGCGAATGGAGTCTTTGCCTGATTTTGCCAGCTCGCGCAACAGGTCGTTGATAATGGCAAGATGTTCGGGTTTGAGAACCTGGCGAAACGGCCGCCCGATAACTTTGCCGGTCATTATTTTTAAAAGTTTTTCGGCCGATTTGTTGATCGTGGTCAGATTCCCCTGGCGGTCCACCGAAATAACGCCGGCGGTGACGTTTTTAAGCACGATTTCCATGTAGCGGCGCCGTTGGTCGAGTTCCTGGTTGGAGGCTCGCAGGTGCCGGTTGGCATTATTGATGCCGGCTTGGCTTTTGCGCAGATCGGCGGTCATTTTGTTGAAAGCTTCCACCAGAAGGGCGATTTCATCATCGCTTTGCGGAGCAAGTTGTACGGTCAGGTCGCCACTGGCCACTCGGTTGGTTGCGGTGACCAGTTCCTGGATGGGAACGGTGATGGTCCGCGCCAGGTAAAAGCCGAACCAGGTGGCAAGAAAAACGATCGCCAGGGCGATAATCAGCAGAACCTGTATATAACCTTTTTGAATGCGATTTTTGAGAAGTTTGGTGGTTTTATACTGCTCGAAAGACGAGGAAATTTCCTTCATCTTGTTGACCAGCGAATAGGGAACATAGTAATTGACCACCACCACTCCAACCGCATCTTTGGGATTCCAGTTCGAAAAGACCGGCACGATGCCGCGTATCAGGTCGGCTTTTCCTACCGGCGTTATGCGGGTGAATCGGTTGCCTTGCAAGGCTTCGCGAATGGTATCGCTGCCGGGATCGGTGAACTCGGTACTGGGGACCTGGGGATTTGAGGCCCGAACAAGTTCCTCATAGGTCGATGAAAAGACTTCCACAACGCCGAGGTTGTATTCCCGTTGCTTGGCTTGAATCAATTGGCGCAGCTGCGGCAGGTTCTTTTCATTGAGCAGTTTCTGGTCTTTGATGAAGCGCGCCAACTGGTCGCCGTAGTAAAGTGCATTGGCTTCGGAATTTTTATAGTAGGTCTGGGCAACTTCCAGGGACTCGTGCAGGGATGTTTCGATCTGGACGTTGAACCAGTTTTCGATCGAGTTGGAGACGAAACCGGCCGCTACGAAAAACAGCAGCAGGGTAGGAACCAGTGAAAGAGTCACGAAGGCCACAACCAGGCGGGTCCGCAGGCGCGCTCCCGGCACATCCTTCCTGCGCTCAAGGATGAGTTTGAAAACATTGCGAAAAACCAGAAACAGCGTGAGGATGATCAACAAAATATTGAGATTGATCAATACCAGCACCAGCAGGCTCTTGGCCAGAGGGACCTGGGACGAAAACTGGAAGAACCGGGTCTCGAATCTGGAGAAGACCACAACCAGTACGGAGATGAAGCCGATAATCAGCCACTCCCGGCGTCGTTTGCGGGTTTCCCGGGTTTTTCTTTCTGGATCGGTAGGTATTTGGGCCATGCGTGAACTCGTTGCCAGAGTTAGATTAAGTAACTGATTTTAGGACAGGATCGCCTCTTTTTGCAACTATGGGATGTTCCCGCAAAAAAAAAGCAGCCGCTAGCGGCTGCTTTCAATATCGTATCGCCCGTTTGGAAGATCAGGCTTCGGAAACACCTGCCATGGCCATGGCAGGGCGGCTGGCGATGGCCAGGCTGCCATGGGAAACAGCTTCGCCGGATTCGACCAATTGCCAGCAATCGGCGTTGGCCAGGATTTTTTCGACCATCTGGTGGTTGATTTCGTGACCGGCCTTGTATGCCTTGATGTGGCCAAGAATACGGTGCCCGAGCAGGCTGAAATCCCCAACGGCATCCAGAATCTTGTGTCGTACGCACTCATCCTCGAAGCGCACGCCTCCGGGATTGAGTATGCCGTCTTCGCCGATGACAACGGCATTGTCCAGGGAACCGCCAAGTGCAAGACCGTTGGCCTTGAGATATTCGACTTCATGCAGGAAGCCGAAGGTGCGTGCCGAAGCGATTTCCTTGCGGAAGGTTTCGCCGTTGATCTTTACGGCCCGGTGCTGCAGGCCGATGCAGGGGTGATCGAAAGCGATATCGAAAGTGATCCGAAAGAACCGTGACGGGATGATGCTGACACGTTTTTCACCGTCGACAAGGGTGATGGGCTTGCGGATCGCCAGGTATTTACGCCGTTTTTCCTGCACCCGATTGCCGGTTTGCTGCAGCAGGGCAACGAAAGGCCCGGCGCTGCCGTCCATGACGGGTACCTCGGGGCCGTCGATGTCGACATGCAGATTGTCGATGCCACAGGCCGAAAGGGCCGCCATGAGATGTTCTATGGTCGAGACGCTCATGCCGTTCTTGCCGATAACTGTAGCCATGCGGGTATCGACCACATTTGCGGAGATGGCGGGAATGGAAACCCGGCGTTCGCCATCGGTACGGTGAAAGACAATGCCGGTGTCGGTATCGGCCGGCCGCAGGGTCATGGTGATCTGGCGGCCGGTATGCAGGCCGATGCCGGAAATGGTCAAGGCTTTGTCGAGGGTCGATTGATATATCATGCAACGTCCTTCCATGTCTGGTTGCGAATAAAAGTTTTGATTATAGTAATTTGCAAACCCCATGCCATTTTTTTATGTCTTTTAAGGTGTTGAATTTGCAAAGAAAATTATTTGGAGGGAGAGAGTGAAGTGTGTTTTTGGCGTGGTGTAAAATCTCACTGTGGTAATATGGCCACACTGCGCTGCCCGGTGCGGACAGGCCTGGCGGGAGACTATAGCCGGCCGGAGCGTAAAATGGCCACGGCAAGCCACAGGCCGAGAACGGCAGCAATGGTGTAACCGAGGAATCCCAAGACGGGAAATCCCATCACCAAAGGACCTTTGTCGACTTGCATAATCAGAGAGGATCCGACGATCAGGGCACTGATAAGCATGCTGAAGGACAGCCGATTGCTCGATTTGTCCAGGTCGGTTATCAGCTGGTTGAGGCCGCGATGTTCGAGGTTTATTTTTAGGCGGTTGCGATTCATGCGCAGCAACAGGGTCCGCACTTCCCTTGGCGTTCGGCGAAGCAGCAGGCCGTACTCTTCGGCCACGTCTTTCAGTTCCCTGACAAAATAAGATGGCATCAGGCGCTTGCGGGCCAATTGTTCCATGAAAGGTTTGAGGTGGGCAACCATGTTGAACCCGGGATCCAGTTGACGGCCGATACCTTCCATGGTGATCAGGGCGCGGGCCAACAGCAGCAGGTCCGGCGGAACATTGATGTGAAACTGGACAAAGATGTTGATGAGGTCGTTGAGCAGACGCCCGGTATGGATTTCCTGCAATGGGACTTCATAGTAATCGTCGATAAAGTCCGATACCACTTTTTTCAACTCGGTCAGGACCGGATCTTCTTCCAGATCGCCGGATTCGAGGAGCAGGCGTGTGACTTTTTCGACGTCGCGTTCCAGAATGCCGAACAGAAGATCGACCAGTTGATATTTCATGGTGCGGTCGAGGCGGCCGACCATGCCGTAATCGAGAAAACAGACGACGGTGCCGGGCAGGATGAAAACATTGCCCGGGTGAGGATCTCCGTGAAACAAGCCGTGAACCAGCACCTGCTTGAGCAAGGCATCCGCACCGTGATGCGCGATGGTGGCCAGGTCGTGGCCGGCACTGCGAAGCCTGGCAAAGTCGCTGACCTTGATGCCCTCGATAAACTCCATGGTCAGAACGGTTTCGCCGGTCAGTTCACGGTACAGCCTGGGCACGTGAAACGTGTCGTCATCGGCGAAGTTTGCGGCAAACCTTTCGATGGTGTGCCCTTCCCGGTTGAAATTCAGTTCTCGTTGAATGCTGCGGCGAAACTCCTTGACCAGGGCGACTGGGTTGTAGACCTTGAGGGCTGGAATATGATGCTCGGCAAGATTCGCCAGGCTCATGAGGATGTCGAGGTCGGTGGCAATGGTTCTTGCAATATCGGGCCGACGGACTTTGACCGCTACCTTTTCGCCGTCGGGCAGGCTGGCTTTATGCACCTGGGCAATGGACGCCGCGGCCAGCGGAGCTTTTTCGAAGGAGGCAAACAGCTCGCTGACGGGATATCCGAGTTCGCCAGCTATCTGCTGGCAGACCCGCTCAAAGGGAAAGGGCGGGATGGCATCCTGCAGGCGACTGAATTCCGTAATGTATTCGGGCGGCAAAAGGTCGGGCCGGGTAGAAAGCAGTTGTCCGAACTTGATAAAGGTCGGCCCCAATTCTTCCATCGCCAGACGAAGTCGTACGGCTGGCGTCTGACGTCTTGCGGCTCTGGCTGCCGGCCCGCCGGAAAAAATCTGCCGGCTTCGTTGCATGAGAAAGCGGAGCTGCAGTTGGTCGAGAACCTGCCCGAAACCGTATTTCAGCAACGTTCCGAGGATCTGGCGGTAGCGGCGCAACGAGCGAATGTTACGGTTCAGGCGTCTCAGGTTCAGCATGCGGTCGGAGCGTCATCTTCTGCGGCGATTCGCATTTTTTTTAGTTCCTTTTCCAGTTCCCGCACTTTTTTAGCCAGATGACTCAGTTCCTCTTTGCTGACCAGACCGAGGTCGGCGCAGATCTTGTGAACTTCCTCGCGGGCGATTTCCTCCAGCTTGAGTTGGTTGTTTCGCGCCGTGTCGGAAAGGACTTTCAACAGTTCCTGTCCTTTTTCCTCGCTGAGGTTGAATTGTCGCTTCAGTTCGCACGCCAGTTCTTCGGCCTTTTTCTGGGTCAGGGCCAGGGCGCCGAGGCCCGTCAATAGCGATTTCTCAATAAAATCGATCATTTTATCCCCCTTGTCTGCATTCATTGGAGCCACTCAAAGTTTAACACAGGGGGCGGTCCCTGCAATCAGGCCTCGCACAGTGCGCGAATTTGCGGCAATGCCTTGCGAGCGGCTTTTTCGCCGGCGTCGATAGCCTCGATGGCACGGTGGAATTCGAGCATGGTCAGATCATTGAAATCGGGCCATATCAAAACATCCGCCTGCTTGCGTTCCAGTTGCAGAGCGTTGATGCGGTTTTCCATGATGGCCACGCTTCGGGCACAGATGGAGAAGATGTTGGGTGGCTTGTGGTTGCGTTCAGAAGCAGGGGCCTTTCCCGAATTTTCCGGTTGCCAGAGTTCCCGGAGCAATTTCTCCATATTCGACGCGGTAAAAAGATTGCGCAGGCGTCCGGTTTTGCCAGGCGGTCTTTCGGCTGCCGGCAGAAATGTTTCCTTGCTCTGTTTCTGAACCCGCGGAATAGCGCAGACACCGATGACTTTGGCAGCTCCCATCTGGCGGGCTACATCGACGGGGACCGGGTTGATCAGGCCCCCGTCGACCAGAAAACGCTCGCCGAAGGCGACAGGAGTGAAAATCCCGGGAAAGGCAACCGCGGCGCGCAGCCCTTCGAGCAGATTACCCTTGCGGATAACAAGGGCTTCGCCTGTTTCCACATCGGTAGCCGTGACAGCGAGGGGAATGCGCAATTCCTCGAAGGTCGTTACCGGCAAAAGTTCCTCAAAAAACGTGACGACGCGTTTGCCGTCAATCAATCCAGAGGTCGGCAGGGTCGGATCGATGAGACGCGCCAGGGCGCGCCAGTCCAGATCGCGCATGACCTCTTCCATGCGGTACACGGAAACGCCGGCCGCATACAAGGCGCCCAGTGCGGCTCCGATGGAAGTGCCGGAAATCAGATCGATGGGGACGCGTTCCTCTTCCAACACCTTGAGGACGCCGATATGTGCCAGACCGCGAGCGGCTCCGCTGCCGAGAGCCAGCGCGATTTTCGGATTCGTTTCAGACATAATATCTCTGCTGGGCCAAGGCGGTAAGAGAGGTGAACGATTCAGGCCATCGAATAACGCGAAACGAGCCAACCGAACGAGGACGGTCCTGTGCTGGTGTCCGGTAAATCATACAGGATGTTTCTTCTTTGGACAAACGGGTACCGATTTGCTGCGGATTGCGGTCAGGCAATCAGACGCCAGGGAGGCAACGGTTGCTGTTGCCAGAGTCTTTCAACCGCGGTTTTGGCGGTTCGGGGATCAGCCTGTCGCCGGAATATCTCTTTGACAAGGTTGCTGCGAAGCTTGCGCAGATCCTGGCGGTAGCGGTCGAGAATCGTAGAGATGATGACACGATCG
>JASKKK010000006.1 GCA_030154185.1 Desulfuromonadales bacterium | reverse complement strand
GTACATTGCTGCCGTTCAGCAGCTGACTGACAGTTGCTTCCATGGTTTAAATCTCCCTTGATTTAATATATGCGTGGCGCCGTTGCCACAAATGCAAATGGATTTATTTTGGCAACAGTCGTGCCAAAAATAAAAAAACCATGAATTCAACTGGTTGCGCAATTTACCTGTGAACAAAAGGCGTTTTTTGCACAAAAAACAATCATGCCTGCACGGAATGCAGGCAAGGTGTGAAAAAATGCGTGGTTTTCCGGAATAGCCGAGGCTGTCAGAGGGGAAAGGGGAAGAGAGGTCTGTCTATGAAGCGAAAATTTGCAAAAAGCAGCCGATTTTCCGGGTTTTTGGTGCTTAAATAACAGGCATGCAAAAAGGCCGCTTTTGCGGAAGCGGCCTTTTTGAAAAGTGAAATGGTAGAAATATGATTGGCACCGTTTTCAGTCTTTTTCTTTGCGTCGCTTGGGCAGCGCCATGACATATTCGCGATTGAGTTGGGCGATGAACTTTGCGCTGATGCCCTTGGGGCAGGCGGCTTCGCAGTCGTAGTGATTACTGCAGTTGCCAAAGCCCTCGTGGCGCATGGCATCGGTCATGGTGCAGACGCGTTGCGCGGCTTCGGCCCGTCCCTGGGGGAGTTTGGCCAGTTGCCCTACCTTGGCGGCCACGAACAGCATGGCAGAGCCGTTGGGACAAGCCGCGACGCAGGCCCCGCAGCCGATGCATTCGGCAGCATCCATGGCGGTGTCGGCGTCGGCTTTCGGGATGAGAATGGCGTTGGCATCCGGCACACCGCCGGTGCTGACCGACACATATCCGCCCGCTTGCATGACGCGATCCATGGACCGGCGGTCGACAACCAGATCTCTGACTATCGGAAAGGCTCGCGAGCGCCAGGGTTCGATGTAGATTTCGTCGCCGTCCTTGAACTGACGCATGTGCAGCTGACAAACAGTGGTTTTGGCCTGAGGACCGTGGGCGTCGCCATTAATGACCTGCGAGCAGGTGCCGCAGATGCCTTCGCGGCAATCGTGGTCGAAGGCGATCGGTTCGATGCCCTGTTTGATCAATCCTTCATTGACGACATCCAGCATTTCCAGAAAGGACATGTCCTCGCTGATATCGGTGGCTTTATAGGTCGCCAGTCTGCCTTTATCTTCGGGGCCTTTCTGCCGCCAGACGTGCAGTGTCAGGTCCATTATTTGTAACTCCTTACAGCCAGTTCAACGTTTTCGAAAGTCAGCGGTTCCTTGTGCAGTTCGGGCTCATGGTCTGCGCCCCTGTATTGCCAGGCGGCCACATAGGCGAAATCGGCATCGTTGCGCAGGGCTTCTCCGTCGGGGGTCTGATGCTCGGTGCGAAAGTGCCCGCCGCATGATTCCTCGCGTTGCAGGGCGTCACGGGCCAGAAGTTCGCCAAATTCGAGGAAATCGGCTACCCGGCCGGCCTTTTCGAGTTCCTGGTTGAGCTGTAGTCCACTGCCCGGGATGCATACATTCTGCCAGAATTCCTGACGCAGGGCGGGGATACGCTGCAAGGCATCCGAAAGGCCTTCGGTGCTGCGTGCCATGCCGACGTCTTCCCACATGATATGGCCGAGTTCGCGGTGAAATTCGTTGACGGTTTTGTTGCCGTTGATGGCCAGAAGCTTTTCGGTTTGCCCGGCAATTTCGTTGCGGGATTGCCGGAACGCTTCATGGGTATGATCGACCTGACCGGGGGTGATCCGTGCCAGGTAGTCGGCGATGGTATAGGGGATGATGAAATAACCGTCGGCCAGTCCCTGCATCAGGGCGCTTGCTCCGAGGCGGTTGGCGCCATGGTCGGAGAAGTTTGCTTCGCCGAGTACGAACAGCCCCTCGATACTGCTTTGCAGGTTGTAGTCGACCCACAGCCCGCCCATGCTGTAATGGGGCGCGGGGTAGATGCGCATCGGCTGCTGATAGGCATTCTCATCGGTAATGCGCTCATACATTTCGAACAGGTTGCCATAGCGGGCCCGGATCGTGTCCTCGCCGAGTCTTTCAATGGAATCGCCGAAGTCGAGATATACGCCACGTCCGCCGGGGCCGACGCCGTAACCGGCATCGCAGACTTCCTTGGCCGCGCGCGAAGCGATGTCTCGCGGTGCCAGGTTGCCGAAGCTCGGATATTTGCGCTCGAGATAGTAGTCGCGTTCGTTTTCCGGTATGTCCTGCGGCCGGCGTTTGTCTCCGGCCTTTTTCGGAACCCAGATGCGTCCGTCGTTGCGCAGGGATTCGGACATCAGGGTCAGTTTGGACTGGTGGTCCCCGGTGACCGGAATACAGGTCGGATGGATCTGGGTGAAGCAGGGGTTGGCGAAAAAAGCACCTTTTTTGTGGGCGCGCCAGGCTGCGGTGACGCTGCAGCCCATGGCATTGGTCGACAGGTTGAAAACGTTGACGTAGCCGCCGGTGGCAAGGACTACGGCATCGGCCGCATGGCAGCTGATCTTTCCCGAAATGAGGTCGCGCACGGTGATTCCTTTGGCCTGACCGTCTACAAGTACCAGGTCAAGCATTTCGGTACGGGGGAAAACCGTCACGGAGCCCGCTGCTACCTGGCGGGAAAGGGCCTGGTATGCTCCAAGAAGCAGTTGCTGACCGGTTTGGCCACGGGCAAAGAAAGTGCGGGAAACCTGTGCGCCGCCGAAGGAACGGTTTTCCAGGTAACCGGCATAGTCACGGGCGAAGGGTACGCCTTGGGCGACGCATTGGTCTATGATGGCATTGCTGATCTGGGCCAGGCGATAGACGTTGGCCTCCCGTGCCCGGAAGTCGCCCCCCTTGATCGTGTCGAAAAACAGACGGAAAATGCTGTCGCCGTCGTTCTGGTAGTTTTTGGCCGCATTGATGCCCCCCTGGGCGGCGATGGAATGAGCACGGCGGGGACTGTCCTGGTAGCAGAACGCATCCACGCGATAACCCAGTTCGCCCAGGGTGGCGGCGGCGGAAGCGCCGGCGAGACCGGTGCCGACGACGATTACTTTGTACTTTCGTTTGTTGGCCGGATTGACCAGTTTAAGGTTCTGGCGGTGGTTGTCCCATTTGTCCGCCAGGGGGCCGGTTGGGCATTTGCCGTCGAGTATCACAGTAAACTCCCTACTTTATTACAAGGCCAAAGAAAATCAGAACCGGAATGGATACGAACCCCGCCGCCAGTGCAACCGCAATGGCACGGCTCAGACGTTCCAGCCAGGGTAAAGCCACATCGTTGTTGAGACCGGTAGTCTGGAACAGACTGGCAAAGCCATGGCTGAGATGGAAGAACAATATGGTCATGGCCACCAGGTATGCCAGCGCGAAGCCGACCTGTCGAAAACTTTCGAGTACCATGAGGAAAACATTCGGGAGACCGCCGGCCAGGATCTCGGTCTCTGGCCCGATCAGGCGAAATGTGAAATGCAGTAGATGGAAAACTATGAACAAGGTCAGCAACAGACCGGTGTAGATCATGGTACGACCGGCCAGGGTGCTGCGTTGATGTTTCTTGCGTTTGTAGACGATCGGCCGTGCTTTCCAGTTTTCAAGGGTAAGTATGCTGCCGAAAAAAACATGCAGCCCAAAGGCAACAAGCAGGCCAATGCGGAATACCCATAGCAGGGGCTCGAGTTGATGCAGATGTTCGGCGTAGGCGTTGATGCCGTTGGCGCCCAGATAGATGGACAGGTTGCCGAGCAGATGGGCGACAACGAAGCCAAACAGTATGAAACCGGTGATGGCCATGAAAAGTTTACGCCCGACGGCACTGCGGATCAGATCTTTCAAAGGCATGGTACTGATATCCTCTGATTGCGGGTTGTGCTGGTATGTGCAGCGGTAAAACGGCCCGTTTCCGAAATCAGACACAGTTTCGCAAAGCATGTGCCGAAGTCGGGATGGGGCCGGATGCGAAAACGCCCCAATGTGGCCTGGACGAAAAATCCAGGCCTGACTCCATAGTACGGCGCACGACGTCGGTTTGCCGGGTTGGAGCGCGATATCATTCAGGTCGAAAAGGGGGGCCGACACGAAGGTGCACCAGCTTGAGTTCGAGGCTCCTTGCTCGGACGCAAGAATACGGCATCGCACTTTTCGGCTGGTGAGGCAAAGGGTATACTAATGGGCTTGAAGTGAAAATGCAAAAAAAAAATGTCATGGCCTGGTAATCGTATACAATTAAAAAGGAAAACCGGGCTTTCAAAGAAGTGTCATTTCAAGGATTTTGATATCTTAAAGGATGTGTATTTTTTGAAAAACATGTGCTAGTATGTCCAGCTTGAACAAAGAATAGCCGGAAGTAATGAAGAGAATTTTATCCGTCGGGCGGGAACTTGGGTGATTGCTTTTCTTTGGGTAACCTAAGTAGTGATGCAGTCAAGCTGCCGCTTTCAGAAGGGATTGTTCCAATATGATGTGGTTGGTCCAGGCTCTTGGGCGATTTTTTCAAAAGCTGGGCGGTGAGTTTCTGTTTTATCTCGAACAGGCCGGTCGTATGGGGATTTTTCTTGCCGCCTGTTTGTTGAATGTGTTGCGTCCGCCTTACAAGCTCGGTCCCATTGTTCGGCAGATTCATTTTATAGGCTCCCGTTCCACGTTTGTCATCCTTTTCACCGGTTCCTTCACCGGAATGGTGCTGGCATTGCAGGGCTATTATACCCTGCGCAAATTCGGTTCCGAGGGCTTGCTCGGCGCGGCCGTGGCCTTGAGTCTCATCCGCGAACTCGGGCCTGTCATCGCGGCTCTCATGGTGGTTGGCCGGGCCGGTTCGGCAATCTGCGCCGAAATCGGGATTATGCGGAATTCGGAGCAGATCGATGCTCTCGAATGCATGGCGATCGATCCTTATAAATATCTTATGGCTCCCAAATTCGTTGCCGGGATTCTGTCCGTGCCCCTGCTTACGGCCATTTTCGATATGGCCGGGATTGTCGGGGGCTACCTGGTCGGTGTCGCCATGCTGGGGGTCAACAAGGGAGCTTATTTTCAGCAGATGTATGCGAGCGTGGTCTGGAACGACGTGGAGATGGGGCTGGTCAAATCGCTGGTTTTCGGATTGCTGATTATCTGGATCGGTGCATCCAAGGGATATTTTCTGCACCTTGAACGTTCCGGCGGTTTCGGAGCCGAAGGCGTGAGCCGGGTGACCACCGACGCCGTAGTCCTGTCGTCCGTGGCGATCCTGGTTTGGGATTATCTGCTCAGTGCCATTATGATGTAATCCCGCCGTCGGGGGATAGCCGTCAAAAAAACCAGGTCGCCGGGGATCATATTTGATGCTTTCGCCAAAAAACATCAAAGGGATGGCTAAGCAGAAAGCGCCGGCATTGCAAGGGCGATTCAATGACTCAGGAAAAAACGAAAACAGCCATAGAATTGATCGATGTGGAACGATCTTTCGGTAAGCAACAGGTTCTCAAAAAGGTTAACCTGGTTGTGCATGAAGGTACCACAACGGTTATCGTGGGTCCCAGCGGGCAGGGTAAAAGCGTTATCCTCAAGCATATGTTGGGATTGCTCAAGCCCGACAGTGGCCAGGTTTTGGTTTATGGACGGGATTTGTCCCGGATGAACAAGCGGCAGCTGAAGGAGATTCGTAAGGATTTCGGGGTTCTGTTCCAGAATGTCGCTTTGTTCGATTCCATGAATGTTTACGATAATGTTGCCTTGCCGTTGCGCGAACGAACCGATGCCAGCGAAGCGGTGATCCGGGAAAATGTAGAAGAAAAGCTTTCTCTCATGGATCTTGCCGGGATGGAGGGGAAATTTCCCGCTCAACTCAGTGGCGGTATGAAAAAGCGTGTCGGTCTTGCGCGGGCGCTGGTGATGAAGCCGCGTATCGTGTTTTTCGATGAACCGACCACCGGTTTGGACGTCAGCAAAAGCAACGAAATATACCGGCTGTTTCACAAGACCCAGAAAAAACTCAAATATTCCGCTGTCATTGTCAGTCACGATGTGCCTAAAATCTTCAAATTGGCCGATTACGTGGCACTTATCCACGATGGGCGGATTCTCGGCAACATGTCTCCCGAGCAGTTTCAGCTTTCCGATCACCCGGTGATCCGAGCTTTTGTCGAAGAGACCATGGGGCCGATCTATTCCAGTGAAAGAGAGGAACGGTTTTGCTATGAAGAGGTTTAACGTTGAGATGGCTGTTGGAGTTTTTCTGGTGGCCGGCTTCATCTGTTTCGCCTATCTTTCCGTAAAGCTCGGCGATGTCGATCTGTTAGGGGATAAGACTTACCTTGTAAATGCGCGGTTCGGATCCGTTTCCGGTCTTAAGGAGGGGGCGGTTGTCGAGTTGGCGGGGGTTAAGATCGGCACTGTTTCGCGTATTGCCCTCGATCCCGAAAGATACGAAGCGGTGCTGGGAATGGATATCGATGCCAACGTGAAACTGCAGGAAGACAGCATCGCGTCCATTCGTACCTCCGGTATTATCGGCGACAAGTATGTCGAGGTGTCCCCCGGCGGGATGGACGATTATATTCAGCCTGGCGGCGAAATCTTCGAGACCGAGTCTGCGATTAATATCGAAAAACTTGTGAGCAAATATATTTTCGAGAAAAAATGAAATAGAACTGGAGGGTGATATCATGCGACGCTTCATGATGTTTTTGCTGTTGGCAACCATTTCAGGGCTGCTGTCAGCCGGGTGTGTCTCGGCAGTCAACGAGTCCTCCGTTTCTTCAGCTCCGGCAGTTAACGAAGCTGCCGCAAGCGCGATTGCCGAGAATGATGCCGGTGAGCTAGCAGGTGAATCGCAGAACTATGCTGTTGACGACGACTTCACGAACGACGACTTCACGTACGACGACGATTTTACCAATGGTGAAGTCGAGACGCTGCAAATCTCTGATCCTATCGAACCTTTTAACCGTGGTATGTTCTGGGTCAACGACAAACTCTATTTTTATCTCTTCAAGCCCATTGCGCGGGGGTTCAGGGTCGTTCCCGAGCCGGCACGCGAGTCGGTGTCTAATTTTTTTTCCAACATTGGCACACCCGTTCGGTTTGCCAACTCCCTGCTGCAGCTCAAGTTTCAGGATGCTGGCACCGAACTTGGCCGTTTAGTCATCAATTCAACACTGGGAATTGGCGGATTGTTCGATCCGGCCAAGGCCTGGTTCGATCTCGACAAAAAAGAAGAAGACTTCGGCCAGACCCTTGGCAATTACGGAGTCGGTTCCGGATTTTATATCGTTTGGCCGATTTTCGGTCCCTCCAATGCCCGGGACACGGTGGGTATGGTTGGCGATTTTTTCATGGATCCCCTGCACTATGTCGAAATGAAGCCTGCCGAACGCGTCGGCCTGACCGCCTTGGATAAGGAGAACGACCTTTCTCTCGACAAGGACACTTACGAAAGTGTCAAGCAGGAAGCTCTCGACCCCTATATGTATGTGCGGAATGCCTATGAGCAGTACCGCGACGGCAAGATCAAGAAATAAGGAGTACGGCAATGAAAGTCAGATATTTTCTGCTGTGTGTCCTGATGGTTGCGATATGCGTCCGGGGAGGGACGGCCATGGCCGTCCCCGGCCCGACGGAACAACTGCGGGTGACTCTCGACAAGATTATCGAAGTTTTGCGTAATGAGGACCTTTCCCAGGAAGCTATTCTAGACCAGGTGGAAGTTCTGGTTCGCTCCAAGTTTGATTTCAACGCCATGTCCCAGCGCACTCTGGGGATTAACTGGAGAAATGCCTCCCCCGCTCAGCGGGCGCGCTTTGTCGATTTGTTTTCCCAATTGCTGGAAGACACTTATCGCAACAGAATCCGTAATTACACCTACCAGGATGAACGGGTTGAATACGTCGGAGAAGAGATACGCGGCAGCCGTGGCCAGGTCGATACCGTCGTTGTTGCCAACAAGGAAATTCCCGTAAGTTACCGCGTGCGACTCAAAGGGGATGAGTGGCTGGTTTACGATGTCATTGTCGAAGAAGTCAGCCTGGTCAGCAATTATCGCAGCAGCTATAACGAAATTATTCGTCAGGAAGGTTTTGACGGACTCCTCAAGCGTCTTGAAGATAAGATCCGCGAATTGCAGGCGGCTCAGGCCGACGCGGATGCAACGGTGGAGGGGCAAGAGGCGTGACTGTTGTGAATTCCGGTAGTTCCGGGGAGGTCTTGCAGCAGCTGTCCCCTGAGATGGCGGCAAACCTTGAGGGACTGCATATCTTCAGCTCGGAAGAGCTTAAGCACCTTTTGCCTTATCTCAAGGGGCGTCAGGTTGCAGCCGGGGAAACCCTCTGGCAGGAAAGCCAGGCGGGAAACTATCTTGCACTTATTTTATCCGGCCACCTCGAGGCGAAAAAAGATACCGAATTTCCCGGTAAGCAGGTTGTGGTAGCGGTATTCGGGCCTGGCGCTGTTGTCGGGGAACTCTCTTTTCTTGATCAGAGCCCTCGGGCCGTAAGTGTCGTTGCCCTGGAGGATGTCTCTCTGGCGGTCATAGGGCGAGACGAATTCCGGCAGTTATTCGAGGATTACCCTGCGGCGGGGATGAAGCTCTATCGGACGATCCTTATGGCGCTTGCGAGTCGTCTTAAAAAGTCCTATGAACGTCTGGCTGCGATATTTTGATAACGCTTTACGCGTTTAAAAACGGCCGGATTCCAAGAAGGAATCCGGCCGTTTTGGGTTTGGCAGCTTTGTGTCAACGCTGATGAAGTTTGAAATGTACGGGGACCAGTACCGTATCCGCCCTGGGTTTACCATTGCGGCTTGCAGGACTGAATCGCCAGTTGAACACCTCCCTGCGGGCTGTATTGTCCAGGATACGGTAACCGCTGGATTTTTCCAGCTGGATATCGGTAACGGTGCCTGCGGCGGAAACGTCTACCCGCAACAACACTTCACCTTCCCAGCCTCTGCGCCGGGCAGTGCGCGGATAGGGCATGGGCGGATTTTCACCGTAGCCGAGCGGCGTGGCGCGAATGCCTCCTCCTCCGGACTCGCCGTGTCCGAAGCCGCTGCCGGTGGACGTGCCGTGCCCGGGGGCCAAGGCCTTGCCTGCCCCATGAGCGGGACCGTATGAGGGAGCTTCCTCGATGGAAGAGCCTTGGACAGCAGTGGCTTGACCGTCCTGGCTTTCGTTGCCTGCATCGGTTGCCGTGGCTGGTGTTGGCGTTTCCGGTATATCAGCCACTTCTTCTGCAGGGACCGTTGAGGGGGGGGGCGGTTTCTTTTCGGGGGCCGGTTTTTCTACAGGTACCGGTTTTTCTACGGGTACCGGCGCGGATGTTTTGGGAACAGCCTTTTCCTGCGGTTCTGGTACGGTCGGGAGTGCCTCCGGGTGCTCAATTTTATCAGGAGCTGCTGGCGCAACCGGTTGCTTGTGCGCAGTTGTAGGGGCAAGGGGCTCGCTTCCGGGGCCGTCGGAGCCTGCGGTCTCGCCCGGTTGCTTTTTTTCGCTCCCGCCCGGTCCGTAAAGCAGATCCACGGTAATCGGTCCCGGCCTGGGTGCGGTCCAGGTTGCGGGGGGCGGGCAGAAGCTCAGGGCGGCGACGTGGATGCCGAGGGAAAGAATGATCCAGTAGAAAAACGTTTCCTGAGACAACATGACAGCGATACTCGCCTTTTTACAGCGCTTCCGGATATGGGGACCATCCTCCGGACTGGAAATCCCAGGTCCGGAGGTGGTCGCTCGGCTGCGTCTCGCATCCCGGTGTGTCGGAATCAACGTCTTGAATGCCGGACGCATGGGTTTTGGTTAAAATGTCAGGCTTGCGCCTGCGTATCCCGCGATGCCGGGGGTGCCGAAGCCATTGACCTCTTCGTATTTCTCGTCGAACAAGTTTTCCACTCGGCCGTGAATTCGGAAATGTTCGCTGATTTCGTAGGAAAGGGCCAGATTGACCACGGTATAGGCGCCAAGGGTTTTGGTTTCGGTCCAATCGTAGAGGTCGAGGTCCTCGCGTTCGCCAAAATAGAAAATATCGAGGTTGGCGTTGGCGCGATCAAGAAAGCGGTAATTGACATTGAGATTGTATTTGTGAAGCGGGCGACGCAACAGTCTCTCTCCGGTGGTGCGGTTTTCCGTATCGGTGTAGGTGTAGCTGGCAGAGAAGGTAAGGTCGTCTACCGGGCGCACGGATGCGACAATCTCTATGCCTTTTGACTGGGCCTCGTCTATGTTTTCATATTCGGACTTAAAACTAAGCGGGTTGTAAAAGGTATTAATGAGGTCCTCGAAATGATTTTCGAAGTAGGTGACCCCAAAAGACGCCCGGTTATCCCAAAAGCCCTGCTCGATGCCGATATCCCAGCCGCGGCTCTTTTCCGGGGTCAGGTCGGGATTTCCGAGAACGTAAGTGGAATTCTCATAGAGTTGGGCCAGGGTCGGTGCCTTGAAAGCTGTTCCATAAGTGCCTTTGATGCGCGTTCCGGTCTGGCGGAACAGATAGCTGCTGGTAATGCGGTATGTCAAACGTGCGCCGAATTCCTCATGGTCGTCGACCCGCAGTCCAACCGTGGTAATGAAATCCTGCCAGAGTTTGACTTGGTCCTGAACGTAGTATCCGGTCGTCTCCACACTTTTCTTGTCGAACTTGTCGTTGGTGTTCCAGAGAGGATTCTCATAGAAGTATTGGGATGTATTCTCGGCTTCTTCTTTTTCGTACTCTATGCCGACTGTCAGGGTGTTGGTCGGGTGCAGATACAGATTGTGCTGCCAGTCGACTTTGTACAAGCGCCCATCGTAGGTCGTCAGGCTGCTGTCAAAGGGGTGAAGGGCATCGGTCTCGTCGCGGTTCTCTCTGTCGTAGTCGCTCAGGGCGAAGCCAAGCTTCTGCTCCCATAAGTCATCCAGCAAGAACAACCGGCCCTGCAGACGTAGGAAAAGAGCCTCCGAATCGAAGGTGTTGTTGGGGTCGTCGCCAAACGGACCGGCAAAGGTGTCCAGATCGGCTTCGGAGTCAAAATAGCGCAGGAAAAAGTCGAGATCGAAGTTGGTTGTGGGGGTGATTCCGATGCGGGACGATACGGAGGTGCGGTCGTATCCGTCACGTTCCGAGTTCCCGTATCTTTCATCGGCTGCGGATATCCCGTTCGATTCTATGAAGGAGGCAGCCAGCGAGTAATTCCAGAGATCGTTGCCGCCCCTCAAGGAAAACTTTTCCTGATGGGTCTCGAAGCTGCCACCTTCGGCAGAGAGGGTGATAGTTGGTTTGCCGGACCCTTTTCGAGTAATGATGTTGATTACCCCACCAATGGCATCCGAACCGTAAAGCGTGCTGCCGGGGCCTCGGACGATCTCGATGCGTTCGATGTTGTCCGTGCCAAGTGTGGCAAAATCAAAAGAGCGCCCTGGGTTGGCCGGGTCATTCATTTCGATCCCATCTACAAGCACAAGGGTGTGCGTCGAATTGCCACCGCGCAAAAACACCGAGGTCTGCTGACCGAGGCCGCCCTGACGCACGACATCCAATCCCGGGACGGTGCGCAATACATCGAGGGCACTGGTGGGCTGTCTGTTTTCAATTTCTTCGGCGGTGATGACTGTCACCGAACTTGCAATTTCACTTACCGGGGTTTCCAGCTTGGTTGCCGTTACGACAACCGGTTCGAGGGAGGTAAGTTCAGAGGTGATGGCAGATGCGGAAAAGGGTAGCATCAGCATGCCGATCAGGGCCAAAGACGGGATCTTAACCATAAAGAAAAACTCCTCTTTGCGCCCAGGCTGGAGGGAGCAGGAAGAGGAGCACGGTTGCATGCATGTGGCTGCATTAAATATGCGCACCTGCAACAGCGATGGCCGCTTCAGCCCACCTTCCCATGGCCCGGGGAAGATGATGTGGGGGATCCGAATCGGCAGGTATACTGGCTTGCGAATCATTCTCGAGATCGCCTTCCCAGCGTTGATGCCAGTGGCTGATTGATCTCTCGTCCTCGCTTACAGTGGCGGGTCCGCGGGGGAGTCTCACCCCTCTTCCCTGTTAGGCCCTGAGGCACCGTCGGATGTATACAAGATTAAATTAACGCGATTTTGTCGAGTTGTAAAGTTTATTCAAGCAGTTATAGAGAAAATTAACCGCCTCCGACCTTTGGGAAAAGGGACAGGGTCTGTCCGTCTTCCAGGACATGTTCAGGCGGTACATGGCGACCGTTTATCAGCGCGACGCCAAGCTCCGGACCTTTGATGTCGAGAGCCGTAAGAATATCGCCGACGGTGGCGGCGTCAGGATATTCCTGCTCGGCGGCCTTGAAACGGTTGTCACGAAATCCTGCAAAGAGTTTAACAGTAATTTTCATGCGGCACCTGTATGTCGAGCGTTGAAAAATGCTATGCAATGGAATGTGAAGGGCAGATAAAAAGAGTGGGCACCCCCTGAGGGGTGCCCACCGGTATTGCATATCAGCGTGACTCTTAGAAGTTCCAGAGTTCGTCGATTTCCTCGCCGGTGAAATCCCAGACGACATTGTGAGGCGGAATCGGCTCGAGCTCGAAGAACTCGGGCAGACGGTCGTCTTCGTTGGTGAAGCCGGCCTTGGTGTTCCACTCCTTCTCCATTTTCAGGATCTTGGAGCCCATGCCGACGAAATCGTCGACACTCATTTCGACGCCGAAGCGGGCAGCGCACATGTCTACCAGTGCGGGCATGACTTCGGGGATGTCGAGGCAGGGGAAGGCTACGAAGAGACACATACCGGTGCTGTCGACAGCGGTGGTAGCGATCTGCAGGTTGCGGGACAGTTCGACCTGGCCTTCCTTCTGGAGGGGGTCGACAAAGCCACCGACCTTGAGGATGTTGGTGGCGATGGAGTAACCGGCGGTGTGGTCGGCACCCTGGGTCGAGGTAGCGTAGGTAATGCCGATACCCTTGACCGAACGGGGGTCGTAAGCCGGGATGCCCTGGCCCTTAACGACCGGTACGCGGGTCAGGCCGTAAGCCTGGCCGACGGATGCGGTGCCGTTGCCGAGGATGCGTCCGAGAGGAGTACACTTGCCGATTTCCTCGTTCATGACGCGCAGGGTTTCCTTGCCGTCACCCCAGGGTATAACGCCGGCTTCCATGGCGACAGCGATCAGCACGGCACCTTCGATGGAGTCGATGCCGATGTTGTCCATGGCGTTGTCGATGCGGGCGCAGTCGTCGAGGTTTTCGATCAGGCAGTTGATGCCCAGGCCCCAGACGGTTTCGTATTCGAAACCGGAGGTGATGTAAGCGCCGGACTCGTCAACGTATTCCTGGGAGCACTGAATGATACAACCGGCATGGCAGCCGTGCTTGTGCTTGCCACCGCGCTTGACGATGGTGTCGTACATGGTTTCGCCGGAGACCTTGTCGTGGTGTTCGCAGGTTCCGTACTTGAAGTTTTTGGTCGGCAGACCGCCAGCTTCGTTGAGGATGTTGATCAGGACGTTGGTGCCGTAAGTGGGCAGACCTTCGCCGCTGACGGGGTGGTCGAGCATACCCTTGGCGAACACTTTGGCGGCGGCGCGGAACTTCTCGGGGTCGCCGATTTCGACTTTGCCGGCGCCGGCGGCGTCAACGGTGATGCACTTGATCTGTTTGGAACCCATAACGGCGCCGAGGCCGCCGCGACCATGAGAGCGGATTTTCTGGTCGGGGTCCTTTACCGAAATGTTGGCTGAGGCCAGGCGGTTTTCACCGGGGAGGCCGATGGTCATGACGCCGATCTTCTTGTCGTATTTCTCGTTCATGGCGTCGATGACGTCGAAGTTCTGCTTGCCGACCAGGCCGGAAGCGTCTTCAAAGGTAACGCCGTCCATGGTGACGTGCAGGCGATACCATTTGTCATCCTTGGGCATGCCTTCGACGATCATGGCTTTGATGCCCATTTTGGCGAACTGCTGTGCAGTGGTGCCGCCGGAGTTGGATTCCTTGATGGTGCCGGTCAGCGGGCTTTTGGCGCCGGCAGACATGCGCCCGGAGTTGGCAGCCGGGGTGCCGGACAGCATGCCGGGAGCGAAAACCAGTTTGTTGTTGGGGCCGAGGGCGTGGCAGGTCGGGGGCACTTCCGCGGCCACGATGGTGGAGGTCAGGGCACGACCACCCAGGGTGGCGAACTCGGCGGGGACGGGCTCAACTTTGCAGGTGAGGTCCGTCATGTTTACACGCAAAATTTTGTCCATTCTTGTACTTCCTCCCAATCTTTCACTTTCTGGAATGGTTCCGGGTAAAATCTCCTTTCCAAGGGTGGGAGGCGCCGCTGTTTCCAGCGGAACCCGTCGGCCTGTCGCCATAGGGACCTTCCCAGTAGGCAGCGAGGCTCGGAGATTGGTAGTTTTGCGTCAATCGCTGATGTTGATGTCAAAGAGCTTTTCAGATTGGATAATTTATAGCACAAAATAGAACGAAAGTTCAATATCGGATGAGGTATACGCTTTTCGGTTAATGTTAATTATTTTTATTGCACTCCAAGTGTTTGAAAACACGACGAAAAACAAGGGGGTGGGGGTTTGCAAACAGTGTGGTTTTTTAAGTTTTCAGGGTTTCTGGCACCCTTTTCGGCCCCCGAATCTTCATAAAAGTATAAAGGGGATATAAAAAATCAGACTGGCGAGAAGAAACAGGGGGGACAGGTCAAAAGGCGCACGGCGGGGCGGAAGGTCCACAGGCTCGGCTGTCGTCGTGGCGATTTTCTGCATGAGCTTGTCTACCACTTTGGCGGGGCTGTTCCGGTCGAGATCGAAGTACGTTCCGCCGGTGGCCGCAGAGATTTCTTCGAGGGTCTGGGGAACCTGGCGGGTTTTGAGCGGAATATCCTGATTGTCCATGTAAAAGCCGTCGATGTCGGCGGAGCCTTTGCGACGGATGGGGATGAAAACATCATTGGTCCGGCCGACACCGACGGTAAAAACGGGCGTCTGGGCGCCGAAATCGCGCGACAGGGTTTGCAGTATGGCCGGCCGGTCGTTTTCCGTATCTTCGCCATCGGTGACAATGATGACGGCTTTCGCCGGTATGTTCCGTTGGCTGTCGACCATCATCATGCCGCTGTCTATGGCTGCTATCAGGTTGCTGCCGGATTCCGTCAGGTCGCCGAGGTCGGTATGGGTGGTCATATAGCGCAGGAAACCGACATCGCGGGTCGGGGATACGACTTCGATGCCGTTTCGGGCAAAAAAGAACAAACCGACTTTTTCTCCGTCGAGGTGCTCAAAAAGCGTCAGGGCGAATCGCCGGGCGGCATTCAGGCGGTTGGAAAGGGGCATTTCTTCATCTCTGGACCGTTTTTCCAGAACCACATCCTCGGCAAGCATCGATTTGCTCACGTCGATGCCTACGGCAATGACAAGATTGTCGCTGATATCGCCGGCACGCATGACCATGATCCGGGGACCCGCCAGAGCCGTTGCGAGACAAGTCAGGGCGAGCAATGGCAGCAGGCAGCGGCCGGTCAGCCTCCATGGGGATCTGCCGTTTATGTCGGCCCTGAAATGCCGTCGCAGGCGGTCGAGAAAGCGCTCGGTGGAAAGTACGCGCCAGCCGATGGGGATGAGTATCAATAGCAGCCAGAAATACTCGGAATGAGAGAATTTCATGGTACCTCTATTTTTCGACCCGGGTTTCGAGAGGAACGCCGGGAGCGAAGCCTGCCACCTCCGGAATGAAGGCTTCGAGCTGCTCCTGAACCTCGGACATGTTTTCCTGACGGACTTCACTGAGTCCTATTTTGCGGTACTCGCCAAGACCGACAATCAGTTCCATGTTCCATCTCGGCAGGGATCTCTCCAGGGAGGAACTGCAGGCTTGATCGACAAGCTCGATGGAGGTCTTATAATCGTCAACCGCATCGGACAGGAATTTAGCCGCCTTGCGACCGTCCTGCTCAAAACTGAGAACGCTGTAGGCCAACATGACCGAAACGTTGCCTTTCAGGTTGTGCAGTTTCCAGCGCAGCGACATGGACTGGCTGTCGGTGGTCTCCAGGCCCGCAGCGCAGTCGTCGCGCAGGGCGAGCAACCGTTCATGGAACGTATGCAGCTGTTGCCGTTGTTCGGCAGCCAGATATCGGTTGTTGAGGACCGCAATGATCTGTTTGAAATCCTGCACGGCCAGCTGCCATTTATGCCAAAGGCGGGAGTATGCCGCTTCCGGCAGGTGAATGTCGAGTTCCTTTGCCTCGGCGATTACGTGCTCCAGTTCAGCGATATTGGCGCGATGGTCTCCGGCCTGCGGCATACGGGCCAGTCGCGAGTTCAACTGCTGGCGGGCATCGTATTGCCGGGCATGGTTTCGGTAGCCGACGCCACCGATGATCAGCAGCGCCAAGGCTCCTGTAAAAACGAAGAGCAAAACGCCGATGACGGCGCGTCTGTTTTTTTGCAGCATGTCTGTGACGTTGAACATGGTTCATTCCTCGCAATCATTGCAGAACGTTAAATTTTCACGCCTGTTCGGGACAAGCTTCTTTCGCCGTGCATCTGTTCATGACTTTTTCACAGTTTTCTAAGTCGCGGCAGGCTGCGCAGAATCAGATGCAGGATCATGAGTCCGAACCCGAAAACCAGCAGGGGACGACGCAGCCACCGCGGCTGAAGAGTGATGCGGGTCAGGTTGCGGTTGGTTTCCAGAATATCTATCTCTCGGTAGACCTCCTCGATCTGCTGCCGATCCAGGCCCCGCGAGGTCACGAATATTCGACCGACGGTCGGCTCGCCGGCTTTAGGCTCCATGGCCTTTTGCACCGCTTCGTCGACTTCTCCTCCCACCGAAATGATGTAAAAGCGGACGCCTACCGCCTTCATCAGGGTAATGATGTTGACCAGGTTCGGCAGTCCGCCGCGACGTTCATGAGCGCGTATGGTCGGTTCGATACGTCCATCGGTAAAGAGGATGACAGCCATACCCGTACCCAGCCCGGCATGGCGTATTTTTTGCGGGATGTCGAGCAAAGCGGCCGGTTCGCCCAGCAGAAACTCGCGCATGCCGGCTATCTGTTCGACACTTAATCGGTTTTCCTCCGGCAGCATGGAAAAGAAGGCGGATAGAGACAGCCAGACCGCCTCGGAGGCGTTGGTGCCTCCGCCGGCACCGAGTTCCCGGTATATGCGGGAGTGGTTTTTACTGCGTACCAGTTCGAGTTTGGTCTTGAGAAGATCCTTGTCAAAGGTCAGGGGAGCCAGAAGCTTGGCGTAGCTGGAAAAAGCCACCAGGCCGATATAGTCTTCGCTGCGGCGCATGTCGATAAACGAGCGGATGCCGTCCAGGGCGAGATCCCCCAGGGTCTGGTCCGAGAAGCGGCTGATCGGCCGCTTCATGGAGCCGGACAGGTCGAGCGCCAGAAACAGCCATTTGGATTCGATAAAGTCTTCCACCGTTTCTTTGGAATAACCGGGGTTGGCCAGACTCACGATCAGACACAGATAGACCAGGCTGAAAAAGATGCCGTTATAGTAACGTTTCCAGAACCCCGGACGCAGGCGACGCATTTCCGGCATCATGGCCGGAAACGGCAGCTTGTGTCGAGTGCGTCGCCGCAGCACCAGAAACAAGGGGGCCGGCAGCAACAGCATCAGGACCAGCGGGTATTGCAGTTCGAACTCAGGCATCAGAAAGCCTCTTTACGGGGGAAAGCTCAGTGCTTCCGGGGGGATTCCCCTTTGTTATCAGCATGGTGTTGCAGTGTTTCCACCAGATCAACGACGCGGTCCGGAAGATCGCCCGGCAGGGCGGCAGCGGTGCCGCGAGCGATTATGGCATCGATGTCGGCCAGCAGTGCGGCAGCGGTCGTGCGGGACGCCGGTGGCAACGCGGATTCGATGCGGCGGTAGAAAGATACGTGGCTTCCGCCGCGCTGGTCAGGTCCCAGGTCGGCGAACTCGGCCAGATAGTGTTTCAAGGCGTTGCCAATAGCGGAAAATTCCGGAAAGCCGGGATGCTGACGCGCGGCATTTGCGGCGGCCAGTATTTTGTCGTGATAACGCCCAAGGGTGTTGTTTTCCGATTTGGTAACCTGCAGGCGCCGATTACGCCAGAAGAAAAAGGACAAACCGGATACCAGCCCGATAAGAATCACTCCCGTTACGATCAGGTAAGCGGAATGAGCTTTGGCTTTTCCGGTGCCGGTCGCCTCTACTGCGGGAAGAGGATCGGGATCCCCTGCCTGCAATTCGAATCCGCTTTGCTGCTCAGGAATCATGGCAGCGATGCGTACGGGGATCTCGCTGGTTTTTATCAGTTGCACTTTGCTTTGAGGGGCGTCGCTGTCCGTGTAGTAGACCGGTATGCCGGGAATGCTGTATTCACCGGTGGCGTAGATCTTGATGTAGCCGGTGATACGGATCGGACTGCGATTGACATCGATGGCACTCAATGGTTCGTCATAGTGGATGTCGTACAGATTGCGGAAAATACCGCCCGGTTTGAGATTCAGATTGGCGATGGTGCTCGACTCGATCTTGACCCGTTCGGTGAAACGTATTTCGAAGGTGAACGGAATGGCGGTGCCGGGAGTCGCTCCGTTCAGGGCGAGATCAAAACGTACGCCGACCGGCGGTACCAGGGGCATGAGGACTGGTCGGGCTTGCATGACGTTTATGTCGTCGGCCAGCAGGTTGGCTGCCTGCCAGACGCTCTTCCGGCAGGGAGCGATGGAAACCTGATGCTGCCTGGACATGGCTGTATCCTCGTCGGCGTAGGCTCCGACAGCTTGCAGCAGTGCATCGCGTTCGCGCATGTCGGCAGCCGGTTTCCATGTAAGGTCGATACGTTCGAGAGGTGCATAAAGTTTGTCGCGGATTTTCCAGGACGGGTGAACGTACATCACCTCGGGATCCTGCCGCAAACGGGTCATCAGAGTATTGAAGGCCTCTTTTGACATGTCACGCCGCAATCGATAGGCAGCCATGGCGGGGGCCAGGGACGCTTCGTGCAGATAGTGGGAAAAATAATATGCGTATTGTTTGTTGAAGCTATCGAAAGACGGAGCGCGTCTTTCGCTTCCCGCCGGAGAGAAACCGTCTGCCCCGCCGGCTTCCTCGGCAAGACGTATCACCAGCCATTCGTGGTTGATCGCAGGAACGACCCGCTGGCCGTTTTCACCGTAAAACCATACATCATCCTGATACTCTGACCAGACGCGGTCAAAGCAGGCGATGCGTTTGGCTTCCGCCGAATCCGGTAGGCTTTCCGCGGATTTTTCCGGGGGGAGCATTTCGCCGCCGGATTCCTGCCTTACGGCATCCCCGAGGGTCGGCAGGGGCTGGGCTGCGGAGGGTGAGGAAACCGACAGCAGGACAAAAAACAGGGCAAGGGCAAACCGGCTGCCTGCAGAAATGTGATCGCGCCGTTTTGCCAATGTCTTCAGGGCATGATATGAACGGTTTTTCATCGAAACTTTCCTTGGTCTTGATATGGGCGGCTCAGACCCTGGCCGCCAGGCGTCGGGCAAACAGGGTATTGACGCGAGCTTGAATATCCGCGGCTCCTACCGGTAGAACCGCCGAGTCGATGCCTGCTCCGGCCAGGGTCCTGATGTTTTTTTCTCTGGCTGCGCGCAGCAGGGCGTTGAATTCTTCTTTGCGGGACAGGTCGAGAGGCATCTGATGCCCCGACTCCATGTCCCTGAGAGTCAGAAGACCATCCTCGATGCCGGTCAGGCGATATTCGGATTCTTCCAGAACGTGCAGAGCAACCAATTCATGCGCGGGCAGACGGCTGTCTGCTGCATCCATCAATCCCCTCAGGTTCTCCAAATCTGTATGAAAATCGGAGATGATCACCCCCAGACAGGAGGACAGGCGATTCATCATGAAATTCAGCGCCGGAGCCAGTCGGGTTTGTCGGCTTTTCATGACGGGGGCCTGCTCCAGGGCGGTAACGATTCGGGAAAACTGCTGCGGCGCGGCACTGGGCGGATGCCAGGTCAACACCCTGTCGGCAAACAGCAGTAATCCGCAGGGGTTGTTGGAGTGCAGCGCGGCATAGGCCAGTGAGATGACGAGGTCTTGTAACATTCCGAATTTTCGTCCGAAATGCATGGACGGGCTGACATCGCAGATCAGCAGCAGATTGTAGGCACTGTCTTTGAGAAATTCGCGCACATACAACTCGCCGCTGCGGGCGCGAGCTTTCCAATCGATGCGGCTCCAGCTGTCGCCCGGCAGGTATTTGCGCAGTCCCCAGAATTCGTATCCGGTCCCCTTGTCGAGTCCTGCCCAGTCACCGGACATTTGGCTGCGGGGCGGATGTTTGAGTTGAATGTTGAATAAATACGGCGGTTTCATGAGTCGGACAGGCTCCGCGAATTTTGGTTTCCGGCACGGGGAACAACCGTGCTGATGATATCCTGCAGCAGCATCTCCGTGCGGATGCCTTCCAGGCATGCCGCGTCACTGAGTATCATGCGATGGCCCAACACCTGAGGGACGCAGGCATCGACATCCTCGAAGGCTACGTAATCGCGGCCTCGCAGGAAAGCAAAGCCTTTGCAATAGGCGATGAGGTGTTCGCCGGCTCGTGGCGAAACGCCCACAGAGACGTAATTGCGGATGCTTGCGGGCGCTTCGGCAGCATCAGGCCGCGTTCGCCGGCAGATATCGAGTATATAGGCGACGACTGTCGGGGAAACGGTTATGTGATCGGCCACATGATGCTGCATGGCGACGACTTCATCCGGTTGCAGCAGGCAGGGCACGGCATTTCGAATTTCTTCGAAGTTGGTGCTTTTTTTCCGGAGCAATTCCTCTTCGAATTCCTTGGGAGGATAGGTGAGGTTGACCTTGGCGATGAAGCGGTCGAGCTGGGCCTCCGACAGGGGATAGGTGCCGAGTTGTTCCACCGGGTTCATGGTCGCCAGTACCATGAACAAATCGGGCAACTGGTATTGATCGCGGTCGATACTGACCCGTTTTTCCTGCATCGCTTCGAGCAGCGCCGACTGGACTTTCGGTGCGGCGCGGTTGATTTCATCGGCCAGCAATATGTTGCAGAACACCGGTCCCTGGTGAAAAGTGAAGGTGCCTGTGGCCTGGTTGAAGACAGTGGTACCGGTAATGTCGCTGGGCAGCTTGTCCGGCGTGAACTGGATGCGTTTGTATTCGCCCCCGATCGTTCGGGCGAAGGTGCCGACCGTCAGGCTTTTTGCGAGGCCCGGTACGCCCTCAAGCAGGACGTGGCCTTGCGCCAGCAGGGTGCAGATGATGGCTTCGATCATGCGATCCTGTCCGATGATGACTTTGCCGATTTCTTCCTCGACTTTTTGAATCTTGCTGCGGAAGGTTTCCGCGGAAGATGTTTCGACAGGCGAAGAATCGTCGTTGGCGTTATAGCTCATGACAGTGTTGCCTCCAGCGATATCGTCCGTCGACCGGATGCCGACGGACGGAACGGGATTCAGAAAAAGACGAATTTGCGACGGTCGCGGATGATCAGATAGAGAAAGAACGGACCGCCGAGCAGGGCAGTCAATACGCCGATGCGCAGACCGCCGCCACCCCAGACCCTGACCACGCAGTCGGAATAGACGACCAGTGCGCCACCCAGCACCCCGGCGGCGGGAATCAGCAGGCGATTATCCGAACCGATGAAGCTGCGCATGATATGCGGCGCGATGAGGCCGACGAAACCGATGGCGCCCGACACGGCGATGGCGCCCCCGGTCAGCAGCGCTGCCAAAAACAGCAGCATGTTGCGGGACAAGGTCACGTTGACACCGAGGTTGGCGGCTATTTCTTCGTTCAGCATGATGATGTTGAGATCGCGAGCGAACAGCAACGACCACAAGGTGCCGACCAGGGTGATGATGAGGACGATGTGGACATGCTGCCAGCTGCGATTGGTCAGGTCGCCCATCAACCAGCCGACAATCTGCCGGGCCATTTCGAACTGGTCCGTCGACAGTACGATGACCAGAGAGGTCAGGGCGCTGAATATGGCATTGAAAGCGATGCCGGCCAGCAGCAGAGTGTAGCGAGAGGTCAGTCCGCCGCTTGTGGCGATGCCCAGCACGATCAGCATCGACAGAAATGCAAAAAGAATGGCGAAAGACGGCACCGCGTAGATGCTGGTGGCCGCCATGCCGATGTAGATGGCGGTGACCGCACCAAGAGCCGCACCGGAACTGGTGCCAATGACTCCCGGGCTGGCCATGGGGTTTTTGAATATGCCTTGCATGATGGTGCCGGCGGCGCCCAGTGCGAAACCGACCAGTACTCCCGTCAGGGTGCGCGGCACCCTTCCCAGCCAGACGATGGCTTCCAGGGCCGGATCGCTGGACATGTTCATGTGCAGAATCTTGGCTGCCAGGATCCGTCCGATATCCTGCAGGCCGATTTCCCACGGTCCGATGCGGATCGACAGAAAAATACCGCCCAGCAACAGTACCACGGCCGCCGAACTGGCAACGATACCGGTAATGACATAGTGGCGACGATCAGAACGACGATTCATAAAGCAGTCCCGCCAGGTAGTTGATGCTGGCAATCAGATATTGCGATGAACTCAGAAGATAGACGGTCGGCATCTTGCGAATGTTTTTCTGCCTGACCGCGCGGGCCGTCGCCAGGATTTCCTGATTGTAAAGCTGTCGATCGAATGTGCTTTCCTCCGGCACGATGATCACGTCCGGGTTCCACTGCAACAGGGTTTCGTAGTCGATCTGCTTGAAATTGCGGATTCCCTTGGCGGCGGCGATATTGACGACCCCAAGAGCCCGGCACATGCTGTCGAAAGTGGTACCGGCCCCTGCTACATAAGCCATGTTGTCGTAATACAGAACGGACGGCGGTTTGCTCATCTTTTCGCGTCGCTGTCGCACCGCGGTCTGAATGTCGCGCAGCTTTTCGTTCATGACGCTGACCAGGCGTTGTGCCGATGCTTCCTCGCCGGTCAGGCGTCCGGCCAGAAGGATCTGTTCCTTGATCGACTCGAGATCATCGAAGAATCCGAATTGCGCCAGGGGTACATGGGCCGTCTGCAACTGATGCAGAAAATTTTCGTTGGAATAGAAAGACGTCAAGACCAGGTCGGGACGGTAGCCGATGACGATTTCGGCATCGTCGGTGCCATAGGTGGGCAGGTCTTTCGGCAGCAGCGGCGCGAGAAAGGAAAACTGCCGGTCTTTACAGCTTTTGTGAACGGCGATCAGGCGTTCATGAGGCACGATGGCCCAGAGAATTTCCGTCAACCCGATGGAGTGAGGGATGATACGCTGCGGTTGATGCGCCAGGGTCACCGAACGGGTTTCTTCAGACATGCGGTCCGAAGCGAAATCATAACGAACGAATCGGTAGCTGACGGTACGGGGGAAACCCTGCACGGAAACCGCTGCCGGCCGATGGGTATCGCTCAATGCTCCCATCAGGGCATCCATCTCCAGGGGGAATTTTCGGGCTCCGCGAGCCTTTTCCGCCGCCATGGCGGTTCCGCCGAGAAGTATTGTCAGCAGTCCGGCCCATATGAAGCCTGCGAGAATTTGTTTAACGGTAGAACAACAGCGAGACGCCATGTTCGGATGCGATTTCTTCCACGCCGACATGGAAAACCTCCTTGATGCGTTGTTCGGCAAAGCCTTCCTCGGCCATGCCGTGGTAATGGACGCGCCCTTGTTGCAGCAAAGTCACGGTGTCGCAGTAACGTCTTGCAAGGTCGAGATCGTGGATGCTTATGATGATAGTCTTGCCGGCGGTTCGAAGATCGCAGAGCAGATCCATGATTTCGAGCTTGTGCAGGATGTCCAGAGCGCTGGTCGGTTCATCGAGCAAAATGATCGGTGCCTCGGTGGCCAGGGCTCTTGCCAGACTGACCAACTGCGCTTCTCCTCCGGATAACTCGTTGATGAGCCTGTTGCGAAAAATCTCGGTTCCGGTCACGGCCAGAGCCTGATCGATAATATCCATGTCGCGTCTGCGCAGCCATTGCAGGCGCTTCAGATGCGGATGGCGTCCCATGGCGACGTAATCCGAGACCAGAATGGAAAAATCGAGACGCGTATCCTGCTGCACCAGGGTCACGATCTGGCTGAGAGATTTCCGCGGCAGACGGCCGGCATCCCTGCCTTCGATCATCACCCGGCCGTTTTGCGGTTCCCAGATGCGGCATATATTACGCAGCAGAGTGCTCTTGCCCGACCCGTTAGGTCCGATCAAACCGTGAATGGCTCCGGCGGCAAACCGGCAATTGATATCCTTGAGGATGGCATGGCCGCCGATGCCGAAATCGAGTTTCTCAATCTGGAGTATCGGTGTTTCTGTCATTCTCCCTCGTGCTCCTGACGGTGCAGTGACATTTTCCAGGCCAGCGGCAGGCTGAACTTGGAAAAAGCGGTCAGCAGTGTGCCGCATGATACGATGCCCCACATGACGGTATGGCCGAGATGATCCTGAAACAGGCCGGTGACCAGCGTCGCCGCCCAGAGCAGTATCAGCCCGGCGAACAACTGAATGTTCTGGCTCATGGCGTGTATGCCCCAGAAATTTTCGGATATCCGCTGCAGTCGTCCGTTACGCAGTTTGATTTCAATCAGTTTGAACCATATGCGCCCTTCCGCCACCTGGGCCGATCCGTCGCAGATATGGTGCAACAGGTACAGAGCGATCAACACGTAGCGTCCGGCTGCACTCGTGCCGAACAGACTGGTAAAAAAGGGAGGATAGCACAGCACCAACAAAATAGCGCCCAAAGCCTGTCCTCCTCCTACCAGGGCCATGGCGCGTATCAAACGACGAACCTGGGTTCTGGTATCTGTGTACCTTTCCAGGTAATCGACGAAAGAAGAAACCTTGACGTTGCTGATAAAGGTGATGCCCGGGTAAAAATACTTGGTCAGCACGCCGAGGATCGCAGCAACCTTGAATTCGGACTGGGCCATCGAAAACATGGTATAGAGCACCGCCCCTTCAAGAATGCTCTTTCCAAAAGTGTACAACAGGTTTCCGATCTCGCCATAGCGATAATACGGGCTCAGCCCCATGGCGTGAAACCAGAGGGTGGTTTTGTGAACCACATCCCGCCAGAGAGGGCGCGGTGAGGGATCTCGATTCACGACGACGGTTTTCAGGCTTGGCTCAGGCATAGGGGATCCCGGTCTGTTTCGCATAAAGTCCGGGCCGCTAAAAGCGGCCCGGGCTGTTAACTGTTCGAAGTGTCCAGGAATCCGACCAACGGCAGGGGGCCGGAGAACTGGCAAGGCGGGGAAAAAGGTGACCCGGGGCCGAAAGGCCCCCGGGTCTATCACAGGGAAGGAGGTTTTACATTTCCATCAGCAGCTTAACCGTCTGGCGGGCCGCTTCGGCGGGAACCAGGCCAGTGTCGGAAATGCCGGACAGAACCTTGGACTGGTCATGGTCGACCGAGCCGGCTTTGGCCCAGGTGCTCGGCTTGACTTTAACCAGGTAGGCAGAGAAGGCATGATGGCCGCTGCCCGGGCGTTCGCCGATGATGTGAACCACGGCTTTGGGAGCGCTGCCGGCTTTGCCGTACAGTACTTCCCCTGCATTGTAGCCGGCGCGAACGCGGCCGCCGGTCACGACGATGTTCTTGTCGGACAGGGTCAGGCCTGCTTTTTTGCACTGTTTTTTCAGTTCGTTCAGGTAAGGCATCAGGTGACCGTCGTCCATGATCGCCTTGGCATTCAGGCCGTCGGAGATCACAATCTGCACATCGGGGACTTTATTGCCCCAGGAGGCGGCCAGTTTGTCCAGAGTGGCCACGGCGGAAGCGGACAGCTTTTCACCGGTGGCCGGAGCCGAGATGTAGTTTTCACGATCGTGGGCCTGGCTCTTGATGCTTACGGCGTTGGGGATGGAGTTGATGAATTCCGGGGTGAATTCGGCCCACAGGCTGATTTTGGCATCGTCGTACAGATCGTGGATGCGCTTGTTGGTGACCGGTTCCAGATCCCAGATGTTCTCGCCGTAGCCGACAGCGATATCGACACCACGGTTCTGAACGTTCTTGATGGCTTTTTTGCCTTCGGCATAGATAACGTCGAAGGAGCGGGTGTCGCCTTTGGCCTGACGGAACTTGAAGTAAACCCATGCCGGGTCGCCGAAATGTTCGGTCGGTTGGCCGTTGGCGTCGATGACTTCAATTTTCTTGAAGAAGTCCCACATGGCGTCGTTGACTTTGAAGTCGAACTTCTCACGCAGGCGGACATGGTCCTGGAAACCGGTGGTCAGGTAGCTGAGCATCGGGTCGTTACGGGTGGGCAGGGCCATCAGGTAGGCCGGGTTGGCCGGAGCGATCTGGTCCTGGCACCATGCGAGGTCGTCGAGGGTGACGGGCATGTGCAGGGTGGAGCAGATGTCGAGGCCCAGCACCAGGCCGTGCAGTTTACCCATGACGATGTCTTCGAGGCAGCAGCGTACCAGCTGCTCGCGGGTTTTGAATACCTCGGGACCGATGAAACCGGCCACGTCGTTCAGGTGCAGCCAGACTTCGTCTTCGGGAACGCCCTTGGTCTTGGCGATTTCCTGTTTCAGAGCACGGGCGAAACCGTATTTGCGGGATTCGTGAACGACCATGTCGAAACCGTGGCCGTGACCGTTGGTGTAGTCGGCGCCCTGACCGGTTTCGAAATAGAGGCCGTAGGGACCCTTACGCATTTTGGCGTAATCGATCATCTTCTGGATGGTCAGGTCGAAGGTCTTGTTGGCGCTTTCGGTGCCGGCGAGGCTCTGGAACCAGATGGCGGTGGAGCCGGGCTCTTCTTTTTCAGCGGCGGCCTGACCGTCGATGTGGGCCAGAACGCACCAGGGCACCGTATCTTCGAGTTCAAACGCGGTCACGATTTCCTTCAGGGCGTTCTGAACGCGCAGGGTGGCTTCAAGCTGGCTGTCGACCGGATTGGTACCGATGACGATGTCGCCGACGGCATAGGAGAAGCCGTCCAGTACCTGCATCTGGATGTCTTCCGGATTGTCGGTGGGCGAGTTGGGCTGAATACGGGCGCTGAGGTAGCCCTTGGCACCGATGTTGGATCCGGGCAGGGTGTTGAAGATCTTGCTGCCGACGCGGATCAGTTCGTCGTTGGACATCAGTTTGACCACGGAGCCGATGACATCGCTGTGCAGACCGCCCATGATGGCCTTGATTTCGGCCTCGGGCTGGGTGAGCAGGAAGTTTTTCAACTGGCCCATGGTCATGTTCTTGACCTTGTTGTACGCGGCCTTGTCCGTGGTGCGGCGGATCAGTTTTTCCTGTCCGTCCACAAACAGCGGATTGTTGTTAATGTCCTTGATTTTGGTGTTGGCCAGCAGTTTGCGGGCGTTTTCGCGGGACAGTTCGTTGTCTGCCGCCACGCCGAGACCTTCGTCGCCTTCCTTGTAAGCGTTGGCGGCGCCGATGACCTTCTGATAGAGTGTTTGGTCGAATTTGCCCTTGGTGCGCGTGATATACTGCATGACGTCTTCACCGGGCTTGACGCTCCCGATGGTGACGGCCCCGGCCAGACTGGCCAGGAAGGTCATTACCAGAGCACCGGTAATGCCAGCTGCGAGTTTCCCCTTTTTGAACATGCGTTTACCTCCGTCTCGTTAGATGGGGATGCCATCCGCTCTGCGGCTATCTCCGCAGGCGGAGCATGGGTGAAAAATACGGGATGCTCCCGATGACGGGACATCCGCAGGTTTTAATTCCGCTGCTGTTTTGCTGTTTCCCACATTTCGTTGAACGCCTGTTCGGTCTCTTCGCTGAGAACCCGCCACAGGGCAACGGATTTGAAGTAGGCTTCGTCGCCTACGTGGAACATGGCTTTTTCCTCGTCGTTGAGGATGTCGCCGGTGTCGGCCATGACAGGGGATACGCCTTGCGATTTCACGACGTCGGCCTGGCGCTCGGGTTCGAGCATGAAGTTGATCCATTCTTCAGCCAGGGTTTTGGTCATGCCTTTGGCGCCTGCGCCGAGGTACCAGCAGTCGATCCAGGCCGTACCGCCTTCGGCGGGAGTGGCCAGACGCCAGTTGCCGCCTTTAAGGTTGGCAGCCTGGGCGGCGAAGCCCCAGGTCGTCGCCAGAGACAGTTCCGGGAATTCATCCGGATTAGCTGCGCCGTCCCAGAGGCTCTTGGCGTTTTTGGCCAGAACGTTGAGCTTTTCCTGAACTTTGGCGCGATCGAGCCGGTTGATGTCGAAGATGTCCTTGTAGCCGTAGCCCAGAGCCAGGGCGGAAATCCAGACATTCACCTTGGGGAAGTTGTTGTTGATGGTGTACTGTCCGGCATACATCGGGGACCACAGCACGTTCCAGGAGTTGGGTTCGGTCGAGACCTTGTCAAGATTGTAGGCCAGCCCGTAGGGGCCGCAGTTGTAGGGCACGCCGTAGCGAACGCCGTTGTAGAAAGGCGTCTGGTCATTACGGAATACCGGCATCATTTTGGCCAGGTTGGGGATGTTGTTGACATCCACCGGCTGCAGGTATTCTTTGCCTTCCTGATAGGAATAGAACCGCGGAATCTTGGGCAGTTCGATGGGTGGAGAGATCAGATCCCCAGTATTCTCCTTGACTGCCTGGAAGAACTCGTCCTGGTCTGTGGGGTTGTATATCTCAACGTTCACATCGACGTTGTACTTGTCCTTGACCAGTTGCTGGAAGTCCTCAACGTAGGGTTTGGCATAGCCGCCCCAGCAGGTGATGCGCAGGGTTTCTTCTTGCAGCTCTGCTTTTTTGCTGCAGGCCGGGGTTAGCAACAGGGCGCCGGCAGCCACAATCGCGGCAGTGGCGGAAACGGCTCCCCACAAGGTTTTTTTCATGACGTTCCTCCTGACAAGTGTCGGTTTCAGGAAAGCGGTGAACAGTGATTTGCGATTTTCGTTAACCTGTCCGCTGGCCATCCGGCTTTTCGCGGAAAACGGGGCGAGGGGTGTTTGAACAGCCTCTCGCCCCGTCAGAGTTCTGGTGTTTCTCAGGCCTGAACTTGCCTATCGATTAAAAGGCGAAGGTCAGGTTGATGGCACCGGTGGTTTCCGTATCGATGGTGTCTTTGGCCGCGCTGCAGATCGGCGAGGTGAACCAGAAAGTCGGGCTCAGGGTCAGCTGATCGGTCAGAGCGTAGTCGAGGCTGACATAAAGTTCGTAATCGTGGAAACCGGCATAGTCGCCCACCAGGTAATCACTGTGCAGGTTGTAGGAAAGCTCGGCACCCAGGTTGAGAGCGGTTTTGGGTACCCACTGGCTCAGGTCGAAGGTGTGGCCGATGTCGAAGGTAAAGTAGAGGCCGTCTTCATCAGCTTTGTCCCAGTCCCATGCGATCTTGACGCTGGGGGAGAGCAGGGTGTCGAAGCTGAAAATGCCGAAGACCTCGTTGGTGTCGACCGAACCGTCGCGGTTGAGGCCGTCCTTGGTGCCGAAGTCGATGGCGTACCAGATATCGCCAACGGTAACGTTCAGCCAGTCGGTGACGTCATGGCTGTAGGTCAGGATGATATCGGTTTCGTTGCTTTCGCCCGATTCGTAGCCTTCTTCCTTGTCCTCGCTAAGCTGCCAGTTGCCCCAGTAGCTCAGGGTCCACCCGTTGGTGCTCAAATCGATGCCGCCCTGGATGGTGGGCTTGCTGCCGCTCTGGTCGAATCCGCGCCAGATGTACTTGTCCCAGAGGCCGACGTAGACATCGCCCTCGACTTCGATCTTCGCCTGGGCCGAGCTGACGAAGCCGGCGGCCAGCAGAAAGACGGAGACCAGTAAAACACTCCACTTCTTCATAATGATGTACCTCCATAAAAGGATGAAAAAGGAACGGATATTCTTCCGGTCCATCCAGAGAACAACCGTTCCGAGATAAGGCATGCAAAGGCCCGGGCGAGAAATGCGCTCCGGGACGAAGTTGCCGTCATAGCAGGCGGGTGCGGAAAGGCAAAGAAAGGAAGATGGCAAAGCCATGCAAAAATGCGACAGCGGAATTTTTCGTCGGCTATTGCTTTGAACTTTTTAAGCATGTTCGTTGTCAACCGGCTCATGGCATGTCGTCCCAGATCCTGAGAAAAAGGATACGGCGGCTACCTAGGAGATTGCTCTGCGGAATTTCTGGAACGGACGTTTCAGAACGCCTTTATAGCGAACTCCGAAGAACAACTGTCTTACCATCCGTGAACTAAAATACCTCATGATGGGAAGTCGGGAGTATCCCCCAACGGAGGGGAATTTCGATCACCAATTGGGGGGATAAAGCAGGGGGGTGATGCCTCAACTGTTGGGAAAATACTGGTTTGTCAGAAACGAGGGTGGGGTTTAAAGCTCGTCTGCAAGGAAGGTGCGCAGTTTCGTCAGATCGTCAAATCGCGGTGACGAACCGGAGGTGGAGGGGCGGCGGACGACGACAACGATACACTGTTCGAGCTGTGCCGCTTTCAGTTTGGCCGGCACGCCCCCGGCCCTGCCGCTGTCTTTGGTGACCAGCACGCCGATTTCGTGTCGACGGATGTGTTCGCGGTTACTCTCGACGGAAAAAGGCCCCTGCCCCCAGATCACTTCCTCGGGTGCCAGGCCGGCCTGTTCCACAGCACGGCGGGACTCGTCGTGGGGCAGAACCCTGGCGCGTAACCGGACGTCGGTCAGGCGAGCCCGGCTTACATAGGACTCCAGGTGCCTGGAACCGGTGGTCAGCAGTACCGGCCGCCCGTTCGCGCAGGCCAACTGCGCCGCGTGTCGATGGTTTTCCGCCCAGGTGACCGCATATCCGTCGAAATCGGAAGGGGGTCTTTCCCAGCGCAGATACGGCAGACCCAGCTCGGCAGCCGCCTGCCGCGCCTGATCCTGGGCCTGGGCCGCATAAGGATGGGTGGCATCGAGCAGCACCCTTATTTCGCAGCGCAGCATCAATGCGATCATGGCATGCCGGTCGAGTCGGCCATGGCGGCGTTTCAGCCGGGGATGCTCCGGGAGCTTCAGCGGCGCATCCGTGGCGGTCGATACCAGTACCTGGTGGCCGGCTTCCAGCAGGGCCCGCGTCAGCGGCGCCGTTTCACTCGTACCGCCGAGGAGCAGGATCATAACCGGTAACCCCTCGGGGTGATCAGCCGGTCATCGAGACACAGCGAGGTACTGTTGCCGATAATGACCGTGCTGCGCATGCCGACATCGGCTTCCAGCAGACGGCCAAGGGTGGTCAGAACGACCTGCTCGTCCGTTTCGCCAATGGCGGTAACGATACCGACCGGTGTGTTGTCGCTGCGATGGCGCTGCATGATGGCCACGGCCTCTTCAAGTTGCCGGATGCGTTTTTTGCTGCGCGGATTGTACAGAGCCACCACCAGATCGGCGGCAGCGAGTGCCGCCAGGCGGTCGCAGATGGATTCCCAGGATACCAGCAGGTCGCTGAGGCTGATGCAGGCGTAGTCGAGCATCAGCGGAGCGCCAAGCCGCGCTGCCGCGGAATTGGCCGCGGAGATGCCCGGTATGATGTCGATCGGCACATCGAAACCTTCGGCCGCCGCCATTTCCAGCGCCAGCCCTGCCATACCGTACACGCCGGGGTCCCCCGAAGACACCAGAGCGACCACGGCTCCTGCCGCCGCCCGTTGCAACGCCGCGCGACAGCGCTCGGTCTCCTGCATCATTCCCGAAGCGATGCGTTCCTTGCCGGATATGAGATCGGCGATGTGATCCAGGTACAGGTGGTATCCGGCAACGACCTGACTCTTCGCTATGGCCTGCTCGGCCCGGCGGGTTCGGTCGAGGCGGTTTCCGGGGCCGATACCGACCACGAAAAGTTTTCCCGCGAGATGGCCACTGTGACACTTTTGATGATGGTTTTCGGAAGTATTAATCGGGTCCTCCTTCCCGCCAGCAGGGCGGCAGGTTCGGCCACGGCCGGCAAAGCGACCTTGTCCTGAACAAAAGCGGATGCGTTGAAATTACGGTCGCAGGCGCGAATCTCGGCGCCGGAAACAAACCGTAGAGGAATGTTAAGAAGATGGGCAGCCTCCAGCAGGCCGGCTTCGTCGGCCTTGAGGTCTGCCGAAGCAAGCAGTCGCACCTCCTCGGGGCGATGCCCTGCCGTTGCCAGACTTTCCCTGACCGCCGTCATGATGTCGTCCGCCGGGGTGCCGCGGCGACAGCCGACCCCGACGATGAGATTTTTTGCTGCTTCCGAGGTCGTGGTGATGACCGGTTCGGCCTCAAGCACATTGGCGATGTGCAGGGTCAGGTCGTTCGCGCCTCCTTCGTGACCGCATAAAAGGCTCACGGCCCAGCGCCCGAGAACATCGACGACGACCACCGCCGGATCACGGAACTTGTGCTCGATCAGCGGAGCGATGGCGCGTACCGCCACGCCGCTTGGTGCGATATAGACGATGCCCCTGCAATGGTCGAAGAGTTCCCGGGTCAGATCCATCACGCGGGAAAAAAGTCTCGCATCCGGCACCTGTCCGACGCATTTGTGCACATGGATTTCGGCACCGTGCAGGTGGGGACTCAATCTGCGAGCTGTATCCAGCCCTTCTGCCGAGAAGGAAACGAGAGCGACGCTCATGACGATTTGGCCTGACGGAATTCGTGAGAAAAACCAGCGTCGTAAAGTTTGGAAACCGGAATGTTCCGGGACAGGGCCCATCCTACGACGATCATGGCGGTTTTGGTGATCCCGGCGGCTTCCGCCTGTTCACCGATATCGGCCAATGTGCCGCGCAGTACCAGCTGGTCGGGCCAGGAAGCATGGTAGACCACCGCCACAGGGCACTGGCTGCCGTAGGACTCGGCCAGTGTGGATGCCACCTCGGCGATTTTATGCGCCGACAGGAAAATGCACAGGGTCGCATTGCTTTGGGCCAGTTTCAGCAGGTCCTGGTCCTCAGGCATGGGCGTGCGTCCGGCGGTGCGGGTCAGGATGATGGTCTGCGAGATTTCCGGCGCGGTCAGTTCCGTGCACAGGGTGGCGGCCGCCGCCTGAAAGGAACTTACGCCGGGGACGACTTCGTAGCCTATGCCGAGCCGGTCGAGTTCATTCATCTGTTCGCGGATGGCGCCGTAAATGGAGGGGTCGCCGGAGTGCAGCCTTACCACGTCCATGTCACGCTGTCGGGCGAGTTGAAACAGGACCGTGATTTCATCCAGGCTCATGAGGGCCGAATCGTAACGTTCGGCATCTGCCGGCAGGTGGTCGAGCACCGCCGGGTTGACCAGGGAGCCGGCGAAGATGCAGATCGGACAGCGGTTCAGCAGGCGTTTGGCCTTGAGAGTGAGGAGCTCGGGATCGCCGGGCCCTGCGCCGATGAAGTAGACGTTCATATTTTTTTCTCCTTGCGGGTGATTGGCTTTTTCTATGCTAAAACGGCATCCCGTGAAACGTGCCGAGGAGTGAAACGGGTTGAGCGAAGGGCGATCACAAGGATCGCCCCTACCCTGAAGGGTGAGGCGATACAAGGGTTTCGCGTCCCGCGTCCCGCGAAGCTCGGGTCTTTGTCCTCGCCCCTAAACATCCCATACGCCGGGGCGCAGCAACAGCACCACGGTTCTGGGGCTGGCTTCCATTCTCGCCAGCATTTCCGCGCTAACCTTGGTGACGGTTTCGCCGGGAAGGGTCAGTTCTTCACAGACAAAAATCCAGCGTGGCGCGAGGCGCTCCGCCAGTTCGGCAATCCAGCGCAGGGCGGCCGGCGAGCCGGCCAGCACGGCGATTTTGTCGACCGGTGCGAGTTCCCGGGGATCGATGTCCGGTACCGTTTTGTGGGCGCTGAGGATGCGGGCGTTCATCCAGTCGACGCCGGCGGCGGCAAAGGCGGCCTGCACCGAGCTGACACCAGGGATGATGCGGCACAAGGCGCGTCCGAAATGACGCAGCACCGGACGGGCCAGGCTGTGCATGCCGGGATCGCCGGTGACCAGCACTACCATGGGCGTTTTTCCCAGGCGGATTTCCATAGTATGCAGAACGGCGGAGATATCCGCCCCAACGGCAATTCTCTCGGCTTTCGCATCCGGAAACAGATCCAGCAGGCGGTCGGCACCGATCAACAGTCCGGCATGTTCTACTGCATGTCGGGCGGCATCCGTCAGGTATTCGGGGCTTCCGGGACCGCATCCCACGATGATGATGGGTCTGTCTGTTATTGCCATGGTGTCAAATCTCCGCAGGAACCGAGGAGGTCGCCGGCCAGGTTGATGAGCAAGGTTGAAACCGGCATCCGATAGTTGAGGCGATGGCTGATGGCAATCTGAACCGCTCTGGCCAGTGCATCGCCGAGGCTTTTTTGCTGTTCGGGATTCAGGTCTGCAAACACGCCTTCCACGGTGGTTGCTTCGGGAATCGGAAAGTCAAGGACCTGGGCGGCGAGTTTCCTGACGGAGGGGACCGGACTGGCGGACCGACGCGAATGGGTATCCCAGTGGCCCAGGGAAAGTTTGGCGAGCTTGCCCGGATGTCCCAGCACCAGCAGGGCTGCAGGCGGTTTGCGTGCCGTCAGGTCGATCATGAACCCCCATTCGTTGCCGGCCTCCACCACCTGCTCGTCCTGCAAGCGAAAGTGCCGGCGTGCAGCCCGTTCGCCGATATGCCCGGGCACCAGGACGGGATACCGGATGTTTGCGGCCATGGCCACGTCGTAGGCGCATTCCATGGTTTTGCGGACTGCTTCAAGGCTGAATGGCCGCACTCTGCCGGTGGTGCCGAGGACCGATATTCCGCCCTCGATTCCCAGGCGGGGATTGAAGGTTCGGGCGGCCAGTTCTTTTCCGGCGGGAACGGCGACGGTAATATGCAGGCCGCGATCCGTCACTTCGCGCACCGCCGCTTCGATCATGCGTCGCGGCCCGGGGTTGATGGCAGGTTCCCCAGGGGGCAGGGCCAGCCCCGGTTTGGTGATGATGCCGACCCCTTCGCCCGCATGAAACGCGATGTCGCTTTTCTTCCATGCGATACGGGCGATGACCAGGGCCCCGTCGGTGACATCCGGATCATCGCCGGCCTGTTTGCATACGGCCGCTTCCGCTCCGTCGGGCAAAGTGCGGGCATAGGCCAGGGGCAGCGATTCCCGCGTACCGTCCGGCAGGGGAATGGTTACCGCTTCGTGCATCGTCCACCCGGCCAACAGTCCGGCGGCGGCTTTGGCCGCTGCTGCGGCACAGGCACCGGTGGTGAATCCATTATGCAGGCCGCCCATGCTCAGACAACCTTTCCCATCGAAGGCGTCTGTTCCCAGGAGCGGCGTCCGAGGCGCACGACCACCGTCGACATGTAGCCGTGGCTGTCGTCGGCCAGGGCATCGCGGAAGTTACGGAAGATCGCCTCCCTGCCTTGCTGCTCGACATAGCAGGCCAGGCGCGCCCGATCGAGGAGGTTGCGGGATTCAAGCAAGGCGCCGAGTTGTCGCAGGCGCGGTCCGACCTTATACAGGACCAGCGTTTCGCAGCATTCCAAAGCTCGGGCCACAGCGTCCATGTCGGTGGCGGGCATGATGTTCAAACGGTCCTCCTGCAGGGTCAAGGGTTCGCCGAGTACGGAGGCCGTTGCCTGAAATGCGCTGATGCCGGGAACCACATGAATGCATTCGGCTGGCAGCAGGTCGACAAGGCTTTCGAGAAGGTAGGAGCTGGTGCTGTAAACCATCGGATCGCCGATGGTGACCTGGACCACTGCCAGCCCCGCACTGACTCGTGCCGCCACTTCCGCCGCTACTTCCGCCCAGCAGGAACGGGTTCGGGAAGAATCGCGTTTCATGGGATAGACATGCTCGATCACTTCCTGCTCGTCGATCAGGTCGCGGATGGTCAGTAAAGCGAGACTCTCGCCGGCCAGTTCCGAGCGCGGCACGATCACCGTATCGGCGGATTCGATAAGACCGGCGGCGCGCAGGGTGATCAGGTCGGGAGCGCCGGGCCCCACACCGACGGCATAGAAATGGCCGGGTTGGCAATTTTTTGTTTTGATGGTCATATCAATCATTCCTTGTAGGGGCGAATCTTTTATTCGCCCCGGTCAATGGACAGAGCGATCTGTTTTTCCCCGAAGGACGATCACAAGGATCGCCCCTATCCTGAAAGGCGAAACGATGACAAGGTTTCCGCGTCCTGCGGGCCTCGGGCCTTTGGCCTGTCGTTACCAAACCATCACCATCACCCAGGTACAGAGCAGTACAAAAGTGACCCGCAGCGCCTGGGCGCTTATCGCCATGACCGCGCCGGGTCTCGCGCCGAGGGTGGCCAGATAGGTCGGCAGTGCATGGCGCAGGGTGCGTAGCGGGGCGGTGATGACCGAACCGAGCAGAATGACGGTGACAGCTTGCTTGATGGTCAGGCTGCCGGCGTCGACGAAGTTGGCCGCGGCGATGGCGCCGTTGTACATGTTGACCGCCTGAGCCGGAATAATGGCCACCGCCTGGCTAGGCAGAAAGGCCGGTTTGAACAGACCCGGCAACCAGGCCGCCAGGCTTTGGAAAACCTTGAACTGCTCCAGCAGGGCCATGACCACGAATGTCGGCAGCACATACAAGAGCAGCCGGCGGATGGTGCGGCGGGAACGTTTCCATACCCGCCTCCAGAAATCGACGCTGAAGAACGGGATCCTGACCGGGTGGCGGCCATCCTCACCCAGGTATCGCAAGGGCTGGTCAAACAGGCTCCGGTCTTCCCGCCACCGCCTGCCGAGCCAGCTGGATACCATCAGCACCAGGACGATTTCCAGCGCAATGGCGGCCAGCCGGACGCCGAACAGGGCACCGGTGGCCGCCCAGCCGAAGGCAAAGCCCAGCGGCACGATAAAGGTCGGCAGATGGGCAAACAGGGAAATGCAGGACACCACCAGTACGGAGGTGTACAGGTGTCGATTGTTGAGCGTTCCCTCGTCCCGATAAGAAACCAGCATGCTGTTGGCCACCGCTCCCGACTGAAAGGCCATGATGAAAGCCGGTGCTGCAGCACGGGGCAGGCGCCCCAAGCGGATCAGGGGCCAGGCAAGCACGGAAAGCACACCGATCCACCCAGCAACTTCAAGCACCTGGCCGATGAGAATGCCGACGGTAATGAAGAGAGCCAGCTCCACCAGCAACACGGTTTTGCGGGGCCAGAAAGAAAGTTTCCGCTTCCAGGAGGCGTAGGGCGAGGGACGCGCTTTTGTCTCTCGGTGGGCGCGTTCCAGGGCGCGGCCGCGCTCTCCCTCGGCCTGAACCTTTTCCGCTCGTGAAGCGGAAACCTCTGCGGCAGATTGGGAGGCGTCCGCCGCCTGAGCGTGCATCGGAATCAGCGAACCCATGGCCAGAGAAGCGAGTATGGACAAAAGCAGAATAGACCGGTACATGCGTTTTACCCTTCCGTTGCCTGCAAAGCCGCCCTGGCCGCATCAAGGTGCCGGAAGAAGATCTCGAGTATGGCCGGATTGTAGCCCAGAGGCGTTGCGCAACTGGCGGTGGAGACGCCGATGAGATTTTTCCAGGAGTCGGACTCGTCGCCGAGGACATCGTTTTCGATATGATCGCCGGCCACCAGCATCAGCGGCACGAAATGCACGGCACCCGCTTCCTCGGCCCACTGCCGGGCAAGACCGAGTTTGTCAAGGCCCGGTTCGCCTTCCACACTGCAGGTAACAGCCGTAGCAAAGCGGTTCTCGACGGCGGAGGCAAAAGCGAGCAACGCCCGGTTGTATTGCGGGTACTTGCTGTTGCCATGGGTTACGAAAACCGTGGGCCGGCCGGTGGCGATGTCCCTGCGGACGGCTTCGACGGTGTCACGGATATCGTCGGCACAGGCCATAAGTGGTTGGCCGTAAGCAACCTGCAACGTGCCGGTCGAAAACCGGGCGATCTCGGCGTCTTTTTGCCCCGGAACGATCATCAGCGATTGGAGGATGGCCTGTGTGTAACCTTCGGCCTGCAGTCGGGCCAGGGTTTCCGGTAGGTTATGCACCATCACCCCGCGCTGGCGCAGACGGTCGACCACCGTCCGGGAGGTAAAGGCCAGGAAGATATCGTGCTCCGGGTAGCGTTTATGTGCCGCTTCTTCGATGACGTCGAAGACTTCCCGGCCTCTGTCCGAGGTGGTGCCGAAGGCTACCAGTACGATGGCGGGCGGTTTGTTGCACATGGATGGATCCTTTTCGGCTGTCATTTCGGGCGTTCCGGTTATGCAACCGGCCAGCAATACCGGAAACAGCCAGACAGTGACTTTAAAAAGACGGGCCATATTGGTCATTTCTCCCAATATTCAGGTTGAGACTAGCCCCATGAACGATGCAGGCTAAATATCCAAGGTAAGCAAAAAATACCTTCCCCTTCGGGGCGGGATGGCTGTCGCGGCGGGGGAGCGGAAGTTGCCGCCGATATGCCGATAAGAGCCGTAGGTGGTATCTTCGGACCTCCCCCACTTTTGACATTTGATTGCCAACCTGCAAATTATTGCTCTCCTGCGTTGCGGGCTCATGCGTTTTTGTTGAGTAGAAACCTTAAAAACAAAGATGATTTGTTTTGTGCACTTAACGGGTTTTCGCGTCCCGTGTCCCGCGAACCTCGGGCCTTTGGCCCCGAACCTTTACAACGACGTCAGATCGATGCTGGTGGTGGTATCCGCATCCCATTCGTCCCACAGATAGGCCTCTTCTTTGCCGTCGGCGATGAGACGCAGGGCGTAACGTACCTGTTCTTCGTAGAGTTCGCAGAAGGCACCGGGAACGTTCTGGCCGCCGTTCATCTCATGGGCTTCCGCCGGGCAGGGCGAGCCGCAGAAGTGGCGCACCGCGCAGCGTTTGCAGGGATCGATATTTTCCACCACGCGTTCGGTGACGGCGCGGAAGGGTTCGGTCTGCAGGACGGCGTCGATGTCGTCGGTGAACAGGTTGCCGCCCTTGAAGCGTTCGACTCCGACGAATTCGCTGCAGGGGAACAGATCGCCGGAGGCGGACAAAGCGAAGAAGCAGCGGCCGCCGCCGCAGGGAGAGATGTCGCACATCAGTCGGCGGGCGGCAGGTGCGACGACGCCGACGAGGATATTGGCGAAGTTGGCCACCACCAGCTTGCGACCGGTTTTCTGATACAGTTCGTAGGTGCGGTCGAGGGCTTTGAAGTAATGCTCGGCCATTTCATGGTCCAGGGGTTTGATATCTCGGGCGCCCTGGCGGGTACAGCGCACCTGGTTCAGCATGCAGATGGGTACTTCCTGCTCATGGAAGAAGTCGACCATCTCCACCAGCTTGTCCATGTTTTCCTGGGTTACGGTGCAGATGACATTGAAGTTGGCGTAGTCTTTGAGCTTGTTCATGGCCTTGACGACGTGGCCGAAGACGCTGTCTCCGTCCCAGGTTTTGCGGGTGCGGGTACAGATGTCGTCGAGGTGGCTGTCGAGGGACAGGCCGATGCCGATATTGCGCTCGGTGAGGAAGGCGATAGCTTCGTCGTCGAGCAGGGTGCCGTTGGTCTGCACGCCGAACCGGAAATCGTCCAGATAGGCATCGATGCCGGCGAAGACGGCTTCGCGAGCCATCATCGGTTCGGCGCCGTGGAAGATGATCTGCGGCTTGAGGCCCTCGGGCACGGTGGTCTTGAAATACTCCTTGAGGATGCCCAGGGATTTGATCAACTCGTCCGGAGTCATGGTCTTGCCTTCGCTGCGCATCTCTTCCGGGATGTAGCAGTAGGAACAGTTGAGGTTGCAGCGGTCGGTGGGGTTGAAGTAGACCGCCGAGGGTTTCAGGCCGAAGCGCAGGGCGTCGATCTCAGTCAGGAACTCGTCCCGGCGGCTGAGAAACTGCTGCATGAAAGTACTTTCGCTGCTCAGGGCCTCACCCAGTTTGTCCTTCTGGATCAAGGACCAGAAAGCCGCGTCGGGATCGAGCAGGGCGATATAGTCGGGATGGTCGATGTTGACCGGCAGCAGGCTCGGACCGTTGCCGGTGTTGAAGTGGATGCCCCGCGAGGAGGCCTTGTTGGCGAAAGCATTCGTCTCATTCATGGAGTTTCTCCCAATGGTCGATATGGTTATCAGCTCCGCACAAAAACGGCGGTATGTAACTGGGTTCGGTTTTAGGTGCGGAGCGCCCGGAAGCGCCCCGCGGTTTTACGTTTTCATCCGGGAAACGGATATCTTCCCTCTGAAAACTAGGTGGTCTTCTTGTCCATCAGAATGTAATGGGAAAGACCGGTACCGTTCGCCGCGCAGGATTTGCGGTAGGCGATGACTTCCTTGCGCTGCTGCTTCATGCAATCACCTCCTTTCGTGTTGGATGAGTGGTGCTCGGTTTTATTGGATCATTTGGAAATCAACCAACACCGCGGGGCTGCGTCACAGGGGACTTGACTGTCAAAGCAAGGCAAAAATCACAATCTCCCTGGACCTTGGACTTCAAGACCGAAGCGCCAACTCGCACAGCGCATGCACCACACTGACCGCCAGCGGGGAGCCGCCGCGGCGTCCCTCGATGGTGATGTAGGGCACGCCCATGTCCATCAGCTCCTGCTTGCTTTCCACCACGTGAACGAAACCGACCGGCATGCCGATGATCAGGGCCGGGCGCAGGCCGGTTTCCATAATCAGACGGTTGAGCTCCAGCAGGGCGACGGGGGCGTTGCCGAATACCGCGATACCGCCTTGCAGGTTGGCCGCCGCTTTGCGCACGGCGAACAGGGAACGTGGCAGGGAGCTTTGTCGCGCCTGGCCGGCGACGTCGGTGTCCGCCACATGGCAAAGGATCGATTCCGCCTTGTAGTCCGGGCAGACCCGCTGCAGGCGGGCCTTGGAGAGTCCGGCGCGGATCATGTTCGAATCGGCGTAGATCGACGCGCCGGCTTTTAGTGCATGGCAGGCGGCATCGATGGCATCGGGCGAAAAGCGCACCAGGTCAAGCAGTGAAAAATCGGCGGTGGTGTGGACCATGCGCCTTACCACCGGCCATTGTTCTGGCGTGAAATTGTGGGGCGGCGCTTCCCGGTCGATAATGGCCATGGAGCGCCATTCGATCTGTTCGCCACTCAAAGGATCGGCCAGTAATTCATGAATCAACGGTTTCATCGGTCTCCTCGGGAAAAATCGACAAAAGCCTCGGCCGCGCCCGGGCGGCAGGCAAAATGGATGTGGACGTAACTGGCGAACACATTGCCGCGCCGATAACCTTCCATAACCGGATCCGAGCTACGACGGTAACGAACCTGCCAGGCGGCATCCGAGGTGCCGGTGGAGGTTTGGTCGACTATTTCGGAATAATGGAATTCATGGCCGCGCAGACAGGTGCCGGCATCGCCGAAGGGGCCTTTTTCCAACTGCCTGACCTCGGTGTAGCCGAGGCGCTTGCGTGTTGCCAACATCCGGGTGCCAAAGGGCAGGGCCCCGACCATGTCGTGACGGGAGCCATCGCGCAGTTCGATGCCTTCGGACAGATACATGAGTCCGCCGCATTCGGCGTAAACCGGATGACCGGCAGATACGAAAGCCGCAACGGCGCGACGCATGTCGCTGTTGGCTTCAAGGTCCGGAGCGTATTCCTCGGGATAGCCGCCGCCGAAAATCAGGGCGTCCAGGCCAGCGGGCACAGAGCGGTCATGCAACGGAGAAAAACGCACCAGGCTCGCCCCGGCATCTTCCAGCGCCTGCAGGTTGTCCGGATAGTAGAAGTGAAAGGCTTCATCGTAAGCCAAACCGATGCGGACCTTTCGATTTTCGGCAACCGGCAAGGCATCGGGGGGGGCAGCCACGTGCTTTGGTGCTATGTTTTGACCCAAGGCGAGAATGCGGGTCAAATCGAGATGTTGTTCGATGGCATCGGCCATATCGGCCAGAGCCGATATGGAGAGATTCTGCCGGTCGGCGGTCACCAGGCCGAGATGACGGCTGGGCAAAGGCGGCAGGGAATCCCGTCGAACGGCACCGGCCAGTGGTGGCATCCCGGCTGCGTTGAGGGCATCGGAAAGCCATGTGGTGTGGCGCGGTGAGCCGCAACGGTTGGCGATAACCCCGGCCAGATGCAGGTCGGGATCGAATTCCGCATAACCTTTTACCAATGCTGCCAGACTGCGGGCCATGCCGTGTGCGTTGACCACCAGCAGTACCGGAGCGTCGAGCCAGCGGGCGATTTCGGCGGTGCTGCCCTCGGCGTTGCAGGGAGCGGCACCGTCGAACAATCCCATGACACCCTCGATGATGGCGATATCGGCATCGACAGTAGCTTTGGCAAACCGTTCCCGCACATATGTCTTGCCGCACATCCAGCCATCGAGGTTGATGCAGGGACGTCCGCTGGCCAACGACAGCCAGGTGGGGTCGAGAAAATCGGGACCGACCTTGAATGTCTGGACCTGCAGACCCCGACGACACAGCGCTGCCGTAAGTCCCAGGGTCAGGGAGGTTTTGCCGACGCCGCTGGAGGTGCCGGCTATGACCAGTCTCGGACAACTCATGGTCAGAACTCCACGCCTTTCTGGGCCGCTCGACCCTGCTGGAGACCGTGCTTGATGCAGCGCATTTCGGTGACGGTGTCGGCCAGCTCGATCAAGGTGTTTGTCGCATGGCGGCCGGTCAGAACCAGGCGCAGTCCGGCAGGCGCCTGGCTCAATAGGTCGACAACCTCCTGTTCTTCAAGCAACCCGGCGGCGATGGCACCGCAGATTTCGTCCATTATCACCAGGTCGAATTTTTCGGACCGGATCGCTTCCCGGGCCAGGACCAGCCCTTCTTCGGCAACGCGACGGTGTTCGGCGAATTGCGGATCGTCCCTGCGTCTCGGCACGAACCCCAGCCCGCGGCGCACGAATTCAACCCCAGGAAGTTTTTGCAGAGCCGTTATCTCGCCACTGCCGGTATCGGATTTAAGAAACTGCACGACCTTGATCCGCATGCCGTGGCTGCTGGCTCGCAGGACCATACCCATGGCGGCGGTGGTTTTGCCTTTGCCGTCGCCGGTAAAGATGAGGATGCGTGGTTTGTGGCTCATGGCTGTCAACCTTTCGAAGTTTGTCGATGCTTTGGCCTCATGGGTCCCATAGGACCTATGGACTTACGGATCATAAAAACGGAAAATTTTTCCTCGGGCCTCGGGCCTCGGGGCCTTACCAGACCATCCAGCGCACCCCGATAAAAGCCAACGCTGCCAGCAGCGAAGTGAGCAGCATCAACCGCACCGCCTTCTGGATATGCCGTGGTGCCGGAACTTCGCCGGACTCGCCGAAAAGCGGCATGTCGGTGAGGTTTCCCTGGCGGTACACCGGTCCGCCGAGTTGGACCCCCAAGGCTCCTGCCGTAGCGGCTTCGCTCCATCCGGAATTGGGGCTGGCGTGTTTGTCCCAATCGCGCAGGGCGGTGCGCCAGGTATTTCCGGGGCGCAGGCCGAGCAGGGCTGCGGCTGCTACGGTCAGGGGCAGGGTCAACCGTGCCGGCAGATAATTGAGAACATCGTCGAGACGCGCCGAGGCCCAGCCGAAGTGCAGATATCGCTCGTTTTTGTAGCCGAATGTCGAGTCGAGGGTGCTGGCGGCCTTGTAAGCCAGGGCACCGACGGGGCCGAGAAGGACTGCCCAGAACAGGGGGGCGGTGACTCCGTCGACGGTATTTTCCGCCACGCTTTCCACCGCGGCGCGCACGACTCCGCCCTGATCCAGTTTGTCGGTGTCGCGACCGACCATCCGGCCGACGCGCTCCCGGGCTTGTCCCAGGTTGCCCAGGCGCAGAGCACTGAAGACCTGCCAGGCGTGAGCGGCCAGGTCGCGCGTTGCCAGGCAGGTTGACAACAACAGGATGCTCAGCGCATCTCCAACCCACGGATGCAGACGGTAGGCCGCGGTCAGAAGTGCGGCAGCTGTCGCCGTCGTTACGACGATTACGAGGAAAGCCGTGACGATGCCGGCCAGGCGCGGGCTTGCCATACGTTTTCTCAGCGGCCGTTCGAGCGCCACGGCCAGGCGACCCATGCCCTTGACGGGGTGGGGGAGTCGGCGGGGATCCCCCCAGAGCATATCGAGGCCGATGGCGGCCAGTATCTGCATTTCGACGGTCATCGCAATCCCATGAGGCGGTAAATGGCAGGGATGTCGAGACTCTGCCGCACGGTGTCGGCGAGGCGTTCAAAGGCCGGCTCAAGGTCGTAACGGGTTTGAACTTTGCCGACGGGCCGGAGCCCTTTGCGCTGGCGCAGGCGGTCGATAAACCAGCGACGGAAGGCGTCGGCATCGAACAGACCGTGAAGATAGCTGCCCCACACCAGACCGTCGCCGCGGCAGGCTCCCAGACCGTTGCCGTCGCTTCCGATCAGGGCGGGCGGCAGTTGATCGGCGCGGCTTTGGCCGTGGTGAATTTCGTAGCCGTGCAGTTTTATGCCTGAAATCCGATGGCGTGCCTCGGTGCGTATGAGGGTCTTGTCCTCCTCCAGCACCGTGTCCACCGGGAGCAGTTCGAGGCCGACCAGGTCGGTACCCGGGGATTCGATGCCGTGGGGGTCGCTGATAGAACGTCCGAGGATCTGATAGCCGCCGCAGATACCGATGATTTCGCAGCGGCTTTCGGCTGCCAGGTTTTCCAGGCTGCGGTCGAAGCCGACGGCCCGCAAAAAGGTAAGGTCGCCGATGACGTTTTTGCTCCCCGGCAGGATGACGGCATCCGGATGGCCGAGATCCTGGATGCGGCGCACCGTGCGCAGTCGAACATCCGGTTCGAGACGCAGGGGTTCGAGGTCGGTGAAATTGGAGATATGCGGCAAGTCGAGGACCGCGATATCGACGGCATCTTCGGCCGGGCGCGCATCGTCGAACAGTCCTTCCTTGAACCCGACGGAATCCTCTTCGGGCAATCCCAGATCCTTCAGATAGGGGACCACACCGAGGATCGGCCGACCGGTGTGTTGCAGGGTATAGTCGAGGGCATCCTTGAGCAGGTCGGGCTGTCCGCGGAAGCGGTTGACGACGAATCCCGCAATCTGTGCGCGTTCGCGTTCCGACAGAACTTCCATGGATCCGACAAAGGAGGCGAACACGCCGCCGCGATCGATATCGCCGACCAGCAGGACAGGTGCTTGAGCGAAAAGGGCCATTTTCATGTTGACGATATCGTGCGCTTTGAGATTGACCTCCGCAGGGCTGCCGGCGCCTTCCAGTACGATGGCGTCATGGTCGGCGGCCAAATCGTCGTAACTTTCCTTGACCCGCTCGAAGGCTTCTGACTTGTAGCGAAAATAGTCCATGACCTTCATGTTGCCGATCGGCTTGCCGCACAGCACCACCTGGCTGCCCGTGTCGCTGTTCGGTTTGAGGAGGATGGGATTCATGCGTACGTCCGGATCGAGGCGTGCGGCCTGGGCCTGCACGACCTGGGCGCGTCCCATCTCGCCTCCGTCGCGGGTGACGAAGGAGTTGAGGGACATGTTCTGCGCTTTGAAAGGCGCCACGCGGTAGCCGTCCTGCAGCATGATGCGGCACAAAGCGGCTGCCAGGACGCTTTTGCCGGCATTGGAGCTGGTTCCCTGAAACATGATGGCCGGAGTGTGGCGGCGGGTTTTGACCAGGGGCGCCATGAAAAGTTCCTGGCTCAGAGCTTCCACCAGTTTACGGTTTTCCGGCTCGGTGCGTACCGCGACACGGAAGAACCGCTCGTCCAGACCGTCGAAGTTGTCGCAGACCCGGATGGCAAGCCCGCGCTTGAGCAGACGGCCGGCCAGAGTGCGGGCGTCCAGCGAGGTGCGGTCACAACGCACCAGCAGGAAGTTGGCTTCCCCCGGGAAAACGGTCAGGAAGGGAACCTGCTCAAGGTGACATCGCAGCTCTTCCCGCAGGGTTGAAACGGCGGCTCGCGTTTGCTGTGTGTATGCGGTATCGAGCAGGGCGGCTTCTCCAACCCTCTGCGCAATGGTGTTGACCGACCAGGGGGGCTGCAGGGATTTGACTTTCCGCACGGTGGAGGGCGCAGCGACGGCCACTCCGAGACGCAGCCCGGGGATGGCGAAAATCTTGGTCAGGGACAGCATCACCACGACATTGGCCGGACGATTGACGGTGAGACTGTCGAAATTTTCAACAAAATCGGCAAAGGCTTCGTCGACGACAAAGGTTGCTTTTGGGAACCGGCGGGCCAGATGCCGCAACCGTCGGGCGTCGAAGCTGCGACCGGTGGGATTGTTGGGCTGGCCTAAAGGCACCATGACAGGGGTGTCCCTCAGTTCCTTGAGGGCGGTTTCGAGGGCTTCGAAATCGAGACAGAATCCGTTGCCGGCCGCAAGTGGCAGGGTGTGGATTGTGAGCCCCGCGATGCCTGCCGCGGTCGCATAATCGACGTAGCTCGGAACGGGAATCAAGGCATGCCGAACTTCGAGAGCCTGAGGCAGCAGGTAAAACAACTCGGTGGAGCCGTTGCCGATAAGGACTTCCTCAGCATTTACACTGTAACGACGGCAAGCGGCATCGATCAGTGCCTGCCCTTCGGGATCAGGGTAGTGAACCAGGGAGCTGATGGAGCCGCTGATGCGGGAACGCAGCCATTCGGGTGGACCCAGTGGGTTGATGTTGGCTGAAAAATCGAGCAAGGCCTCGGGGTTCAGCCCGGCAGTTATGGCCAGTTGTCGAAGATGGCCTCCGTGACGCCAGTTGCCGGATTCGGTCATGGTCTTATATCCTTCATGGTTCAGTACTTTTGTTTTTGATATTTGGTGCCCGGTATTTCGATCTCAACACCGCGGGGTCGAGCTATCGCCGGACAGTCGTAAAAGATTCGCTGCGCTCAGTTTTCCGCTTTATCGTCGGTCATCCGTAGCTGAGGTTTTGTTTCCATACGCCCCATATGTCCTATAGGTCTTATAAGACAGAGGCTTCTTGTCCTTTGTCCTCGGACTTATTTCTCTAAATAACACCAATATGGCCGACGGCGGCCGAAACCAGGGCCGGGATCAGTTCCGTCAGCTCGCAGGTTGCGCCGAGAGTGTCTCCGGTAAAACCGCCGATTTTTCTTTTGCTGTAGCCCGCCAGCAGCAGAGTGACCGTCAGTGACGCCATGGCCGCGATCAGGCCCGCATGGCTCTGCAGCATCCATCCTGATGCCATCAGGGTCGCTGCGGCCAGCAGCGGGTGAACCCCGCCGGGACGGAAAACCCCTGCCAGGCCGCCGGTGCGGCGCGCGTAAGGGGTTGCGGCCAGGCTGACCGTCAGGGCGGTGCGTCCCGCCAGCGGCATGAGGACGATGGTGGAGAAGCGCAAGGGCGTCGGCACCGAAGCCAAAGTTGCCGTTTTCAGCAGCAACATGGCGCAGATGGCCATGACGCCCATCGGGCCGCTGCGGCTGTCGCGCATGATTTCCAACATGCGTTCGCGGCTGCGGGAGCTGAAAAATCCATCGGCCGAATCGGCCAGTCCGTCCATATGCAACCCGCCGGAAGATGCCAGCAGGACCAGTGCCGTGACGGTGCTGACGACCATGGGCGGCAGCACCATACCCAGCCCCAGGTCGACAAATGCGGCGGACAGGCCGATCAGGCCTCCCACCAGCGGAAACCAGGCCGAGCTGCGGGCGAGATCGTTCTCGTCGCCCAGCCAGCTTCCGGGAAGGGGCAGCACCGTGAGAAACCCGAAGGCGGCGAACAGTCCTTTCATGCCTTGCCGTTTCCTTTGCAGACAGCGGCTTCATCGAAGGTCGCCATTTCAGTGAGAATGCGTTTGGCTCCTTCCACCAGATTCATGGCCAGGGCCGCCCCGGTTCCCTCGCCGAGGCGGAAGTCGAGGTCGAGGAGCGGTTTTTTGCCGAGACGCGCCAGGGCCAGTTGATGCCCCTGTTCGATACTGTGGTGTGCGGCGATCATGTAGTCCGCCGACGCCGGTGCCAGGGATTGGGCCAGCAAGGCGGCGGCAGTGCTGATGAATCCGTCGATGATGACCGGCTTGCGCAGGGCGGCGGCACCAAGGATCAGTCCGGCCAGTCCGCCGATTTCGAAGCCGCCGACTTTGGTCAGCACATCGAGACCGTCGTGAGGGTCGGGACGATTGACCTGCAACGCCTGTTCGATGACGTCGATCTTGTGCTTGCGTCGTTCGTCATCGATGCCGGTTCCGCACCCCGTGGCCTCTTCGGCCGTGGCCCCGGTCAGAACCGCCACGATGGCACTGCTAGGAGTCGTATTGGCTATACCCATTTCGCCGGTGCCGAAAAGTTCGGCTTCGGCTGCGAAGAGGTTTGCGATCTCGATGCCGGTCTCCAGGCAGTGCACGGCCTGATCCCTGCTCATGGCCGCTCCCCGTGCCATGTTCGCCGTGCCGGGTGCGATGCGCCTTGAGAGAATGCTGCCGTCGTCGGCCAGGGCCGAGAGATCACAGGCCGCACCCATGTCCACCACCTGCACCTGTGCGTCGGCGACCCGCGCCAGAGCATTGATACCGGCGCCGCCGGCAGCGATATTGGCCACCATCTGGCCGGTGACTTCTCGTGGGAAAGCACTTACACCTTCGGCCGCAACGCCGTGATCGCCGGCCATGGTCACGATAATCCGACGGTCTACAGGAGGCTTCAGAGAGCCGGTCATGCCGGCCAGGTCGAGGGCCAGATCGAGCAGACGCCCGAGAGCCCAGTGAGGCATGGTCAACCGGTCGAGACGATCCTTGGCCTGACGACGGATGTCCTGATCCTGGGGTTTGATGCCGGCGAGGGTGTTCTGGAGCAGACTCATGGGGTTATCTCCTGTTTGAGGTGCATGGGCAAGCCGCAGGCCACCAGGGTGACCTGTCCTGCAGCGGCGGCGATAATCTGATTGCAGCGTCCCAGAAGATCCCGAAACAGTCGTGCTTCGCGGTTTTCCGGAACGATGCCCAGGCCGACCTCCCCCGAGACGAAGATGACGGTGCCCGGATGTTGTCGCACGGCGCCGATGACGGCCTGACAATGCTGCCGTACATCCTCTTCCGTCAGGGCTTGCCCGTTGTTTGCGGCCCGGAACATGAGGTTGTTGATCCAGAGGGTAAGACAGTCGACCAGCACCGTCGGGCAGTCTCCCGCACGGGTCAGGACCCCGGGCAGGTCGAGCGGTTCTTCCAGTGTCCGCCAGTTTTTTTCGGCGCGGGCCATCCGGTGTGTGCGGACACGTCCGGCCATCTCGGGATCGGTCACCGGGCAGGTCGCCACATAGGTGCGCGGTCCGGGCAGGTCCTCGGCCATTTGCTGGGCGTACGCGCTTTTTCCGCTGCGGGCGCCGCCCGTGATCAGGATCATGCGATTCATGCTCTTTCCTCCTGAAGGTGAGCAAGATCGTTGAGGCGCATCAGCACCCCCTGGTCGCCGAACAGGCGCACCGCGGAAATCGAAGCGTGATCGATTTCGAACAGCAGGTAATGTTTGGCCGGAAGACCGAGCCACTGGCAGATCAGAGCGCGTATGACGCCACCGTGGGCGAAAACGGCAACCGGTTCGTTTTGAGATGCCGCGGTGCGGGCGATACGTTCCGCTGCTTTTTGAATACGATGCAAAAAGTCGGTGTAAGCCTCGCCGTCGGGAAACCGGAAATCCCGTTCAAGGCGCGCCCAGCGGTCAACTTCAAGGGGATAGTCGCGGGAAATTTCCGCAAATGAGAGAGCCTCCCAGCGTCCGAAATCGATTTCCCGAAGATCCTCATCCTGTCGACAGACCAGGTCGAGTCCCGAGAGCCCCAGGGTCTCCCGTACCCGAAGCATGGGACTGCAGAAAGCTTCCCGACAGTTTTGCAGAAAGGAGCAGCGGGCCAAAGCAGAAGCCTGTCGTCGGCCCAGGGGACTGAGGGGCACGTCCTGACGTCCGACAAAACGTCCTTTAAGGGCGTCCCCTGTGTCACCATGACGTATGAGAAAAACCTGGGCACCGTTCATGCTGCGATCCCTTCCATAAGGCGGTTTAAAATGGCGAAAGCTGTTTCCTGACCGGTTGCAGCGGAAAGATCAGCCTCCGGCTCCGGACGGAACCATTCCATGCTCGAAAATGCCGAAATCACTCCACCGACTACGATCAGACCCGGGCCCTCGCTGCCGTCGGCGTTTTTCTCTACGATATCGACAATGGTGGCCAGGGTGCCGAGAAAACGTTTATGTTTCCTGGTCGTGCCATCGGTGATGAGGGCTACGGGAGTGGAAGCCGGACGCCCGTGGCGGATCAGCTTTTCGGCTGCCGTAGCGAGCATGGTTTTACCCATCAGCAGCACCAGGGTGTCGGGACCTTGAGCCATGCGTCGCCATTGTTCTTCGTTAAGGCAGATTCCCCCCTTTTTATGAATGGTGTAGACCCCGAAGGACGAGCCGAATTCACGATCGGTGATAGGGATGCCTGCATAAGCCGGTACGGCGGCCACGCAACTAACGCCCGGTACGATTTCAAAGGGGATGCCAGCTTCGAACAGGGCACGGGCCTCTTCGCCGCCACGTCCGAAAATGGTTGGATCGCCCCCTTTGAGGCGCGCAACATTGCGCCCCTGGCGCGCCAGATCGAGCATAAGTCGGATAATATCTTCCTGGCTGTATCTGCAGTTGCCTTTGCGTTTGCCGACGTCGATTTTTTCGGCATGCGGGGCGTAGCGCGTCACCAACAAAGGGTTGGCGATGGCATCGAACAGAACGACGTCGGCTGTTTGAAGGCAGGCGGCTCCCTTGACCGTGAGCAGGCCGGGATCTCCGGGGCCGGCTCCGATCAGGGAGACTTTGCCGGGGAGGTTGACTTCGCTGCCCTCCTTGGTCTGAAAACACGCCTGGATGCCGGGAGAGGAGCCGGCAGCTTGCAATATGGGCAGAGTGAAGTCTCCGGCGGAGGGCCGGTCGCCACGCATCACAAGTATGCCGGCATCGCGGGCATCGTTGGCCACCCGACTGTTGAGGGTCGGGTCCCCGGTGTCCGAAATGACCAGAAAGGCGCCTTCGAGATCTTCTCTTCGATAGGAGCGTTGCCGGATATCCATGCATCGCAGCTGTGCGCCATGGCTGCTCAGCCGGGGGATGAGGGACTGAATCAGGTCGCCTTTGCCGATCAGCAGACAAAGCCTTCCCCGGATGGATAGATGAATCGGCAGATGCATGGTTACCTCCCTCAAAAAGAAAAATCCCCGGAGCCATAAGCTCCGGGGATACCGTTTTTTATCCGCCAGCCAACGATCTGCACACGTGCACGAAATGTCGGTCCTCAATCCTCGAAGGTCACAACAGCACGTATGCGGGGCAGGCAGGTCTTCTGGCTTCCGGGTCATTCTGCCGGCCACGCCTTCCCTTTCGTGAGTACGAAAAGTGGCATCATATGGCCATCGTCACCGGTTACAGCGGCGGGACCGCGACGGATTTACACCGTCTTCCCTGTTAGGCTTCTTAAGCACCCGTCCCTTGTCAAATTGTGTGAATAGCAGATTCTTTATATTTCCTGCTACCTGGACTTATTTCTAGCAGATACCTGAATATAAAACCATCCCCCAAATGGGGGGATTTCACCATGGCTCAGGAGGGTGAGTCCATCTTCGTTTCATGGCGCAGGCGCAGGTGCCATGCGATAGGCAGACAGAATTTTGAGGTGGCGGTCAAAAGGGTTCCCGTCAGGACGATCGTCCACATGGTGCCGGCATCGAGACGGTTTATGAACAATCCCGTGATCAGAGTGGTTCCCCAGAGCAGAATCAGACCGAGTATGAGCTGGACGTTCTGACTCATGGCATGGATGCCCCAGAAATTCTCCGAAATGTGTCTCAGATTGCCATGGCGCAATTTGATTTCGATGAGTTTGAACCAGATTCTTCCCTCGGCAACCTGTGCCGAACCGTCGAAAATATGATGCAGGAGATAGAGTCCAACGAGCAGATACCGGCTGATTCCCATGCTGTCGAAGCAGACCCTGAAAAACGGTGGATAGCAAAACAGCAGCATCAGGGCGCCGAGAGCCTGGCCGATGCCGACCAGAATGACGCCTCCGACGAGTTTCTGGAGTTGCAGGGTTTTGTCGGGAAATCTTTCCAGATGATCGACAAAGGAAGAGACTTTTACGCTGCTGACGAAGGTAATGCCCGGATAGATATATTTGGTCATGACTCCCAGCACGGCGGCGACCTTGTATTCGGTCTGGGCCATGCTGAACATGGTGTACAGAACCGCGCCCTCGAGGATGCTCTTGCCGACGGTATACATGAGATTGCCGGTTTCGCCGAAGCGGTAGAAGCGACTGATAACCAGAGCATGGGCCCACAGATGTGTTTTATGAAAGACGTCGCGGATCAGGCCGGGGCGTTTATCCTGTGGGGGCGGCGGACCGGTCTCCGGTGGTGGTGCTGGGGGAAGATTATGGTTCATGCGACCGTTTCTTTCTGACCCCGGTTCCGTATGGCGGGGGTAAAGATATAGGGAAAGCAGATAGGCATGGGGAAAAGAAAGGCGCAACGGCGATGCTGTGACCGTTACGCCTCCTGTTGGTGACACATGTTGCTGTCGGGTCGCCGGGAGAGCCCGGCGACCCGGTCGAGATTACATTTCCTGCAGCAGTCTTACGGCCTGACGTGCCGCTTTGCGCGGGTCGAGACCGGTGTTGGAAATGCCGGAGATGACCTTGGTCACATCATGGTCGGCACCCTCGGCGGACCAGGTGACGGGAGCCAGACGGGTCAGGTAGACCGAATAGGCATGATGGCCGCTGCCCGGGCGTTCGCCGATGATGTGGACGATGGCCTTCGGGGTGCTGTCGGGATCGGTGAACAGGGTTTCGCCGGCCCGGTAACCGGCGCGCACCCGGCCGCTGGTGACCACGATGTTTTCTTTGGCCAGGGTCCAGCCGGCTTTGGCAAGCTGATCCTTCAGCTCTTCCATGAAGGGCATGAGGTGATCTTCGTCCATGAGGGCCTTGGCGTTCAGACCGTCGGAAATGATGACCTGCACGTCCGGGGCCTTGCCGCCCCAGCTGGCCCGCAGTTTCTCCAGGGTGGCCACGGAAGCATCATTGAATTCCTCGCCGGTGCTCGGGTGCGCCACATAGTCTTCCCGGTCGGCCGATTTGGTCTGCACGGTTACGGCGTTGGGGATGGAGGCGATGAATTCCGGGGTGAATTCGGCCCACAGGCTGATCTTGGCGTCGTTATACAGGTCGTGGATCTGCTTGTCGGTCTTCGGCTCCAGATCCCATATGTTTTCGCCGTAGCCGATGGCCAGGGGCACACCGCGAGCCTGGACTTCCTCGACCTTCTGTTGGCCTTCGGCGTAGATTTCCTTCATGCTGCGGGTGTCACCCTTGGCCAGGCGGTACTGGTAATAGACCCAGATCGGGTCGCCGAAGTGTTCCGTCGGCTTGCCATTGTCGTCGATGACTTCGATTTTCTTAAAGAAATTCCACATGTCGTCGTTGACTTTGTAGCCGAACTTCTCGCGCAGCCGGACATGGTCCTGGAAGGCGGTGGTCAGGTAGCTGAGCATCGGGTCGTTTTTGGTCGGCAAGGCCATCAGGTATCCGGGGTTGGCCGGAGCGATCTGATCCTGGCACCAGTCGAGATCGTCCAGGGTGACGGGCATGTGCAGGGTCGAACAGATGTCGAGGCCGATGATCAGGCCGTGCAGCTTGCCCATGGCGATGTCTTCCAGGCAGCAGCGGACCAGCTGTTCCCGAGTCTTGAAGACCTCGGGCCCGATGAAGCCGGCCACGTCGTTGACATGGCACCAGGCACCCTGACCGTCGATCTGGGCGGCCGCCACCTGCTGCTTGAGGGCGCGGGCGAAGCCGTACTTGCGGGATTCGTGAACGACCATGTCGAAGCCCTTGGCGTGACCGTTGGTGAAGTCGGCACCCTGGCCGGTTTCATGGTAGAGACCGTATTTGCCGTTGCGCATGCTGGCATAATTCATCATCTTTTCCAGCGTCAGGTCGAAGGTCTTGTTGGCGTCGACCACCCCGGCCAGACTCTGGAACCAGATAGCGGTGGAGCCGGGGTTGTTCTTTTCGACCTCGGCCTGTACGTCGATGTGCGAGAGCACGCACCAGGGGTTGTACTTGTCGACGCCGAAAGTCTGCATGACGTCGCGCAGGGCCAGTTCGATGTTCTCGATATTGGCTGCTTCGCTGTCGACGGGGTTGGTACCGACGACGATGTCGCCAACGCCATAGGAGTAGGCGTCGAAAACCTGCCAGACGATGTCGTCGACATTATCCGTCGGCGAGTTGGGCTGGATGCGGGCGCTCAGATAACCCTTGGCGCCGATCTTGGAGCCGGGCAGAGGGTTGAAAACCGTCTGACCGATGCGGGTCAGCTCCTCGTTGGACATCATTTTGACCACGTTGGCGATGATATCGCTGTGCAGCCCGTACATGATACCCTTGATCTGAGCCTCGGACTTGGTGAGAAGGAAATCCTTCAATTCGCCCAGGGTCCAGTCCCTGACCTTGTTGTACTGGGCCATGTCGGTGGTATTGGTGATGAGGTCGTACTGGGCGTCCACAAACAGGGGCTTGGCCATCAGATCCTTGATTTTGGTGTTGGCCAGCAATTTGCGGGCGTTCTCGCGGGTGGCGTCGTTGTCGGCCGCCACGCCGATGGCCTCGTCCCCTTCCTTGAAGGAGTTGGCGGCACCGACCACCTGCTGATAAAGGGTTTGATCAAACTGGCCGTTGATCCGGCTCACGTAATCGAATACGTCCTCGCCCGGTTTGACGTCGCGGATGGCGACAGCTCCGGCCAGGCTGGCTGTAAAAGCCAGAGCCAGGCCAAAAATTATGCCGTAAAACAGTTTTGACTTGAGTTGCATGTGACACCTCCATGTCTCGGGTGAACCACAGGGTGAGTGTGCTGTTCTCGGGATGCCCTGTGCGTCATTTCTTGAACAAGAATTGTTTGTTGGAGATGTTGCCCGAATCTACTCTCTGTGTGTTTTGGCCTCCTCCCACATGTTGTTGAATGCCTCTTCCGTCTCCTCGCTCATGACCCTCCATAATGCAACGGTCTTGAAGTATGCTTCATCCCCTACGTGGAACATGGCCTTGTCCTTGGCATCGAGCAGGTCCCCCACGTCGGCGATGACCGGAGAAACACCCTGGGACTTGACCACGTCGGCCTGGCGGGCCGGATCGAGCATGAAGTTGATCCATTCTTCGGCCAGGGTCTTGGTTATACCCTCGGCGCCGACGCCGATGTACCAGCAATCGATCCATGCCGTGCCGCCTTCCTTGGGACTGGCCAGCAGCCAGTTGCCGCCTTTCAGGTTGGCCTGCTGCGCTGCAAAGCCCCAGGTCGTGGCCAGGGACAGTTCGGGGAATTCATCCGGGTTGGCGGCTCCATCCCACAGGCTTTTGGCATTTTTGGCCAGAACGTTGAGCTGTCGCTGCACCTTTTCCCTGTCGAGACGTGCGATATCGAAAATATCGTCATACCCGTAGCCGAGAGCCAGGGCGGTGATCCAGACGTTAACCTTGGGGAAGTTGTTGTTTATGGTGTACTTCCCGGCATATCGGGGCTCCCACAGGATGTTCCACGTGGTCGGTGCTGCATCGATGACGTCGGCATTGTAAGCCAGCCCGTAAGGTCCGCAATTGTAGGGGACGCCGTAGCGTTTTCCGGCGAAGATGGGAGTTGTATCGTCGCGGAATACCGGCATCATGTTTTTGAGATTGGGGATGTTTTCGACGTCGACCGGTTGCAGATAGGGGGTTTCCGCCGAATAAGCATAGAATCGCGGAGTCTTCGGCAACTCGATGGGAGGCGATATGAGATCGGCCGTATTGTCTTTCACCGCCATGAAAAACTCGTCCTGGTCGGTGGGGTTGGTGATTTGGACTTCCACGTCGATATTGTGCTTTTCTTTGATCAGCTGCTGGAAGTCGGCTACATACGGCTTGGCGTAGCCTCCCCAGCAGGTAATGCGCAATGTTTCTTTTTTTGCTTTACCGCAGCCCGGTGCCAGGGCCAGGCCGATGGCGACCAGGCCCAGGATGCCGAAAAGCGCGGTTCCCGAAAGTGCTTTTCTCATGATGATCCTCCTGCCGTTTCGGTGTGCGGAGTTTTGGGGTTGCCTTGGGTTGTTGCCTGGCCGGCACCGAAGGGGCCGGTCAAACTGTGGAGGCGGGGAGGAGGCCTCCCCGCCTGTAGCACAAGTTAACAATAACAAGGTCGTCTTGGGAAAGTTCCTTTATGCTACTGTATGTCCGTAGCTTTGGTACGTCCGAAGACTGTCAAACCTGTACGTTCAAAACGCGAATGTCAGGTTGATGGCGCCGGTGGTTTCCGTATCGATGGTGTCTTTGGCCGCGCTGCAGATCGGCGAGGTGAACCAGAAAGTCGGGCTCAGAGTCAGCTGATCGGTCAGAGCGTAGTCGAGGCTGACATAAAGTTCGTAATCGTGGAAACCGGCATAGTCGCCTACCAGGTAATCGCTGTGCAGGTTGTAGGAAAGCTCGGCAGCCAGGTTGAGGGCGGTTTTGGGTACCCACTGGCTCAAATCGAAGGTGTGGCCGATGTCGAAGGTGAAGTAGAGGCCGTCTTCATCAGCCTTGTCCCAGTCCCAGGCGATCTTGACGCTGGGGGAGAGCAGGGTGTCGAAGCTGAAAATGCCGAAGACCTCGTTGGTATCGACCGAACCGTCGCGATTGAGGTCGTCCTTGGTACCGAAGTCGATGGCGTACCAGATATCGCCAACGGTAACGTTCAGCCAGTCGGTGACGTCATGGCTGTAGGTCAGGATGATATCGGTTTCGTTGCTTTCACCCGATTCGTAACCTTCTTCCTTGTCCTCACTCAGCTGCCAGTTGCCCCAGTAGCTCAGGGTCCATCCGTGGGTGCTCAAATCGATGCCGCCCTGGATGGTGGGTTTGCTGCCGCTCTGGTCGAATCCGCGCCAGATGTACTTGTCCCAGATGCCCACATAAACATCGCCTTCGACCTCGATCTTGGCTTGAGCTGTTGAAGTCAGGCCCGCACACAACACGAACATTGCGAGAAACAACACGCTCCATCTTTTCATTGTCCTTACCTCCATGTTCAGCATGAAAGGTTGTCCAACCGTCCGGGAACCCTCCCGGGAGCCAAACAACCGCGTGAAAACAGGTTATGCCTCCTTTTTTTGCCGAAAGCCAGGTCGGCCTCATTTGGAACACATTCGAGACATGAACATTCGGCCCTGACAAGATCAGGGTTGTCCAAGAAGAGCTTGACGGTTTTGAAGGATTTTCGGTAAACCGTTGTTTTAATGTGTTGAAATTCGAAAGCTGAATACCTGCGGACGCGTAGGTTCCCAGCACTTTGGCCATATTGAAAAAAGTAACACAGAGTTGGAAGCTTGCAAGGTCAGACGAATGCCTGAATCAAAAGAAAAGTTCGGGAAGGTGGTAGTAAAAGACGGTTTTTCCGGATAATGAAAGGGCGTACATCATAATGCGATCTGTTTGACCTGCATGGTCGCTCCCGGACGGGTCAGGTACACGAACAACAGAACCGTTCGCTGGTTTTCCCTGCCGGGGATATGGAAGAACACACAGGCGAGATGTTGCAGTTTGATGCCTTGCCCTTTGATGCGATCGGTTTCGAGGCGCACCCGTTCCCGAACGCGTTGCACCTCGTCCGATTGCAAATCGAGATTCAGGAACTCGGGGGCTTTGGCCGGAGCTACGCGTTCGATTCGGGCGAAGTCGCGTGCCAGGGCTTCCTGCAATATCTGGCGGTATTCCTGGGGGCTCTCGCATCGGAGGAAATTCCAGCACTCCTCGAACAGGCTCCGCTGGGACAGCAACCGGCGAAACAGTCCGTGGCGGCGCCAGAACCGTTCCAGGGCGCCCAGGGCCTCCGACAGGCCTCCGTACGGAACGGTCAACTGCTCAAGGAATTCCTGCAGGCGTTCGGAATTCCATGTCAAATCCAGCAGGCGGCTGATGCCGCGCAAGCGTTCCAGTTCCTCGAAAGTCAGGTCGGGGGTGGTCAGAACCGTATAGGGGGGATGGGGATCGAAGCGCAGGCCCGAGGCGGCGGCATCGCGGCGCAAAGGGGATCCCGGCAGGAGTTTAACCGGCTCCAGTTGCAGATGGTGGGGGCGCAGGGCCATGACCCGATCGACCGATCGTAGAAACGATGTGAGCCCCTGCCCCGGCAAGCCGGCGATCAGGTCGAGATGCAGGTGGATGCGCCCTGTGTCCCGTAGGCGCTGGACGTTGGTTTCGAGCTGTTCCAGCGAGGTTTCCCGGCGGATGGCTTCAAGGGTTTTGGGCAGAGTGGACTGCACCCCGATTTCAAACTGAAACATTTCGGGCGGCACCTGCTTCAGCAGTGTAAGGGTCGCGTCGTCCAGCAGATGCGCGCCAATCTCGAAATGGAACTTGCTGACGCGGTTGTTTTCCATGATGAATCGGAATATGTCGCGGGCCCGGGCGGCGTCGTAGTTGAAGGTGCGATCCACCAGCTTGATGCAGGGGACCTCATGCCGTATAAGCCAGAGCAGATCGGCCCGGATGCGCTGCATCGAATAGGATCGCACGCTGGCGTCGAGGGCGCTCATGCAGAATGCACAGCGATAGGGGCAGCCGCGGCTCGTTTCCAGATAAACCAGACCGCGCGACAGGTCGACCAGGCCGAGGGGAAAAGGCGAGGGGATGTCGTCGAGGTTTTGAAGCGGCGGACCATCGGGGGCGGTCATGACGCCCTGATCGTTTCGCCAGCTGACACGTGCCACGCCATGGGGTTGATTTCCCTGCTGCCAGGAGTCGAGTAACGCCTTCAACGGAATTTCACCTTCGCCGTGAACCACGGCGTCGATGGCGGGGTGACGTTCGAACAGCTCGGGCCCGTCGAAAGAGATTTCGGGGCCCCCCAGGATTACACGCAGACCGGGGCGAGCGACAGCCAGGGCGTCGGCCAGTTCCAGGGTGGCGGCACGATTCCAGAGATACACGGAAAACGCCACCACGTCGGGTTGCTCTGCCAGCAGGGCGGCCAGTACTGTTTCCTTCGGTTCGTGAACGGTGTATTCGCGAATCAGCAGGGTCCGGCCCGGATGCCGGCAGTAAGCGGCCAGCAGCGGCAGGGCAAGGCTGGTGTGAACGAATTTGCTGTGAAGGGTAGTCAGTATGACGCGCATGGCCGCCAGCATAGCGAAGGATGATTGCGGAGGAAAGGGTAAAATTCAGCGACGATGGGAACTATTCCCTCCGGAGGGGGTCCTGTGTTATGCTTACCGGTCTAAGTGGTTACCGCATCGACAAAAAAAGGATTTTTACTGCATGAAACGTAAAAAGACCATTCTCGCCGTAGTGGCGGACGCCTCCGGTGAAGTTTTTGAACATCCCGATCTGCTGATGGTCGGTATGAACGGAGCTCGGATCAGACCTCCCCGCCCTGAAGAACTGATTCCCCTGCCGGCGGGGAGTCGTCTTTTCACCATTCCCGATACACCGCCGATCGGATTCGACGATGGCGGCGAGCGTACGGTCACCTTGCGCAAACTGCCGCGCCATTTCGGCGGCGGCAAGGCTCAGGCGGTTTCCGCTTTTCTGACGCCGGGCTATACCCGAACCCTGTTGCCGGCTGCGGCTTACGGCGACAAACAGATTCAACTGCCTTTGTGGTCTTATACCGCCGTTGGCTGGTGCGTCGAGGAGGAGCGGTTTTACGCTGCCGCCGTGCGCGTCGACCGTAACACCCAGTGGCAGCCGGATCATTTTGACGATCGCAAGCTCGATCCTCTGGTCAGGAAACTGTTGCGGGCCCACCCGGACAACCGATTGCTCGAGCAGTTGGCCCGCTGCGCCTTGGACTACCACTGTTTCGCCGCCAAGAACCTGTTCTTCCGTCGCTGGGAGGCGCCGCTGCCGACCTCGCCGGTCTGCAATGCCCGCTGTCTGGGCTGCATTTCCCTGCAGGAAGCTCCCGAATGCTGTCCTTCCAGCCAGGAACGCATTACGTTCGTGCCGAAGGTTGAGGAACTATGCCAGATCGCCGTGCCTCATCTGGAGCGGGCGGAAAAGGCCATCGTATCCTTCGGGCAGGGCTGCGAGGGGGACCCTATTCTGCAGGCCGATACCATCTGTGACGCGGTGCGGGAAATGCGGCGTCGCACGGACAAGGGGACGATCCATTTCAATTCCAACGCCTCCGATCCCGATGCCGTCGATCGTCTGGCGCAGGCCGGTATCGATTCCATTCGGGTATCGATGAATTCGGTACAGGATCGTTTTTATGACGCCTACCATCGTCCCTGCGGTTATACCCTGGAGCAGGTTCGCGAATCGCTGCGGCGGGCCAAAAGGCATGGCCTGTTCACCATGATCAATTACCTGGTGTTCCCGGGGTTGAACGATCGACTGGAGGAAGTGTCGGCCCTGGGTGACCTGATCGAGGAAGCCGGCGTCGATCTGATCCAGATGCGCAACCTGAGTATCGATCCCGAACTGTATTGCCGGGTCATGGGGATCGAAGACGAGGGGCTCGGGATGGTGGAGATGCTGGACCGTTTGAAGCGGCGTATTCCCCGGTTGCAGTACGGGTATTTCAATCGCACGCGGGAGAATTTCTATCCCGAAGGTTACCAGACCGACTGGCCGCTGCCGGTTTGATCTGCAGCCGACAGTCTGGGAATGGCGGACTATGCACCTATTTCGTCCAAAATCGTTTCTTGCCCTGGTGCTGATCGGTTTTGCCATGGTGGCGCTACCGTTCAACCTGGCCATGATCAATGCCGAGTTTTTCCTGGATCGCTTGGCGCGACGGGGCTCTCAGGCCGTCTATCGGTCCGTCAACGTGATTCAGGAAAGCCGCAATCTGGTCGAGCAACTGCTGGCTCTGGAGCGCCGCGCTCGTCAGTATCAGGTGCTGCAGGCCGGTGAATTGCTGGCAGGGATCGAAGAAAAGCATAAAGAGTTTGCGCTTTCGGTCGAACATCTCGGCAACCTGCCCCTGAAGCGGGATCAGTTGCGGCGTCTGCGGCGTCTGGCCGAGGGGGAAAAACAGCTCTATGCCGATTTGCGCAGCAACGGTCGCGATGCAGGCGACAATGAAGCTTTTCTGGAGGGGTTCGAAGAACTCAACAATCTGGCACGGGGTCTGTATGACGAAAGTCAGGAGCTTATCGTCCACGAGGTCGACGCCCTGCGGTCTTCGACTACCCGAGCGCGCAGGATACTGCTTTGGCTGGCGGTGCTGCTGGTTCCGGTAACCGCTCTGTTCGCCATCTTTTTTGCACAGCGCATCACCAATCCGATCCGGCAGATCAACCGCGGTATCACCGGTCTGGGCGAAGGGGATTTTACCTCGCCCATCACGGTTGGCGGCCCGGACGATCTACGTTTTCTGGGGACGCGTCTCGACTGGTTGCGGCAGCGCCTTAATGCAGTGGAAAAGGAAAAAAGCAAGTTTATCTCCCATGTTTCTCATGAGTTAAAAACGCCCCTGGCATCCATCCGCGAAGGTACGGAATTACTGGTCGAGGAAGAGGTCGGACCACTCAACGACCAGCAACGGGAGATTGCCTGGATATTGCGTAAGAACGGATTGCAACTGCATAAGCTTATCGATAACCTCCTCGGTTTCAGCCGAGTGCAGGCCAAGATTTCCACATTTCGCGGCGGCAGTATCGATTTTTCCCGTCTGATTGAGGGGGTCGCCGCGACGCAGAGGCCTGCCATGCTTAAAAAAAATCTCGATCTCACACTCGAATTGGAGCCGCTGCAACTTTTCGGAGACCGGGAGCGATTACGCAACGTGGTGGACAATCTGCTTTCCAACGCCGTCAAATATACCCCTGTGGGAGGCATTATTCGTGTTTCCCTTTGCCGACAGGATCACCAGGCTCTTCTTGAAGTGTCCGATTCGGGTCCGGGCATTCCGGAAAGCGAGCGGGAAGAGATTTTCAAACCTTTTTACCAGGGTTCGGCTCCATTGGTGGGACCCGTTCAGGGGACAGGAATCGGTTTGTCCATCGTGCAGGAATACGTACGTGATCATGGCGCCAGCATCGAGGTTCTTGAGAGCTCGCTGGGGGGTGCCTGTTTCAGGGTGACACTGCCGCTTTCGGCTCAGGAGGCAAAGACATGATGCCAAGACACAAGGCTGGAATAGCAATTGGATTGTTTCTGGGGCTTTTCCTCTCCGGCTGCGCTGGCTTTCCGAAGGTCTCCTGGCCGCAGCTGCCGGGCGAGGGGATCGAACCCGCAACGGTTCTGGATTATTACCGCAAGGCCGGTACCTTGAGCCCTGCAAAGATCGACAGGGAAATCGTGAGGTTGCGCAAGGACTTCAATCGCAAGCCCGACGACAATGCTCTTTTTCAGCTTGTGGCTCTGGCTTCCCAACCCGGACGTCCACCTGTAGATCGCAAACTGGCACTCGATTTGCTGATCGATTTTCGTCGACAGGATAAAGGGGGGGCGACATTGCTTTCCCTGACATCCCTGCTGGAAGATCAGCTCAAAGAGCAACTGGAGCTTGTCGGAGAGCGCGATCAGGTTCTGCAGCGGGCCCGGAAGCTGGAGACCGACAATCGCGAGTTGCAGGATAAACTGCAGGCTCTGGAAGATATCGAAAAAATTCTTCGCCAGAGAGAAAAGTGACTCGGAGGCTCTGGCGACAACCTGAGGATATGAATGGAAGAGAAAAAACAGCGACTGCTGTTGGTAGATGACGACACCGATCTGCTGCGCCTATTGTCAATACGGTTGCGCGGTGCCGGATACGATGTCAACATTGCCGAGAGCGGGGAAGAAGCCCTGGCCAAGATCCCGGCCGTGCGGCCCCATCTGGTAATAACCGACCTGCGTATGGCAGGGATGGACGGTATGGCTTTGTTCGATGCCATTCGCACCCGCCAGGCATCTTTGCCGGTTATCATCCTGACCGCTCACGGTTCCATTCCCGATGCTGTCGATGCGACCCGGCGGGGCGTGTTCAGTTTTCTGACCAAGCCCCTGGACAGCAAAGCCCTGCTGGAGGAAGTCCAGCGCGCCCTGAGGATGTCGGGCGGAGGCGCCGAACAGAGCGTACAGGGTGAAGAGTCGTGGCGTAGCGAAATCATTACCAAAAGTCCGGTCATGGAAGATCTTTTGGCCAAGGCCCGACTGGCCGCCGAGAGCGACGCGGCGGTCTTGATTCGCGGGGAGAGCGGCACCGGCAAGGAACTGATTGCGCGCGCTATTCATCGTGCCAGTGCCCGCGCCGAGAAGCCTTTTGTGGCCGTCAATTGCGGCGCTATTCCGGATACCCTGCTCGAATCGGAATTGTTCGGTCACACCAAAGGGGCTTTTACGGGAGCCATGAAGGATTATCCCGGGCTTTTCCGCTCGGCGGAAGGAGGGACCCTTTTTCTTGACGAGATCGGCGATATGCCTCTGCCTCTGCAGGTCAAACTGTTGCGCGTGCTGCAGGAAAAGCAGATGCGGCCGGTCGGGTCCGTCACCAGTTGTGCTGTCGATGTTCGCATTATTTCTGCAACACATCGCAATCTCGAAGAGGAAATCGCCGCCGAACGTTTCCGCGAAGATCTTTATTATCGTCTCAATGTCGTGGCTCTGGAGTTGCCCGGCCTGTCGGAAAGACGCGAAGATATTCCCCTGCTGGCGGGTCATTTTCTGCAGAAGTTCGCCGCCCGCAGCGGGAAAAAAGTGACCGGGTTTGCACCCGAAGCCATGGATGCCCTGGTGTCGGCATCCTGGCCGGGCAATGTCCGCCAACTTATCAACGTGATCGAACAGGGGCTGGCTCTTTCCACGACCTCGTTGATTTCGGCTTCGCTGGTGGCGGATGCCATCCACGAAAATGTCGAAAAGATTCCCACCTTCAGCGAAGCCCGTCGGCAGTTCGAACAAGATTATCTGGTGCGCCTGATGCAGCTTACCCGTGGCAATGTGGCCCATGCCGCACGGCTTGCGGGCCGCAATCGTACGGAATTCTACAAGCTTCTCGGACGTCATCATATCGTACCGAGTCTGTTTAAAAAGACCTGAAGCACTTTGTCTCCAGAAAACGACAGGATGTGTTGGCCCCAAAAGGGCGATATCCCGGGATTTCTTTTTTCTTCCGGGGCGTTTTGCACAAGCGCTCCTTCTTTCTGTTGCCAATTGACGACAAAACGCCTCTCTTGCGACCTTTTTTTCTGATTCTCCGGCCGGTCCCCAACCCATCCTGCATTGCAGGAAGGTCTTTAAGACCCTTTTCTGCAAAGATATATCTGGCTGGTGACGGTTAGGTAAAAGCAGACGCGTCTTTTTCTGCGTCTCATGCCAGGTGTTTTTGCGCCGGCGCATTCATTTCCCGTGGTGGGGAAAAGTTGGTGCGGGCTTTGCTCATGCCTATTCCCCATACTGAAAATATCTCTCGCCCGTTCGATTTCTCACTCGGATCATGGAGCCATCGGAGTTGCCTGGCGGTTTTCCTTGAACCTTGGCGTTTAAAATTGCGGAACGGGCGTGAGGCCGGTTTTGATATGATGTTTCGATTGACGAGAGGTGGATGTACAATGAAGGGGATTTGGCGTGTTCTGGTGGTGATGGCTTGCGGTGCGCTTATGGCTCTGGCGGCGTTGGCGGGACAGGTAGGTTACGGTGACGATTATGGACGACCATCTCTGCGCAAGGCCGTTGCCGATGCCACCGGGGCTGATCGCGAGCAAACGCATGACATGACGGCAATTCGCCTGTCTCACAAAAGTGTGGAGAAATTATGAAAAGACCTGCAACCAGGCCCGGCATATCGGTACCGACCCCACGGATATCTCCCACCTTACCCCCCTTTTGGGCAGGAAGGGAACCGGCCATCTGGGTTCGCCGCTACCTAAGTATGGTTTCCCCCGGTACCGCAAGCCACGTTTTAAAACGGGTGTTGCCTCTGATGATGACGATTCTGTTGTTATGCGGCAATCTTTCCACTGCTCGGGCCGCCTGGATCAGTGACGAGATCGCCGTGACCCTGAGACGCGGTCCGGGCAATCAATACAAGATTCTCAAATCTCTGGCCAGCCCGGCCAGGATCGAAATTATCGAAGACGGCGAGAGCTACTTCAAGGTTCGTGCGGCGGACGGTACCGAAGGTTTTATCCTCAAACAGTATGTGACACGCCAGGAGCCTCATGCCGTCATCTCCGCACGCCTGCAAAATGAGCAAACCGTCCTGCAGAAAAAAATGGCCGAGTTGACCGAGAAGAATCAGGAGCTGCAGGCTTTGCAGGATGAAACCCGAACCATGCTTCAGCGTACGGAGGCGGAACTGCAGAAGGTCAGAGGTGAGTATGAACAGCTCAGGGAAGGGGCTGAGAATATCACTGAAACCATAGCCGAACGTGATCGTCTGCAGCGGGAAAACCAGCAACATCTGCAGAAAATTGCCGCCCTCAAGGAGGAAAACCGTTATTTGTGGCGCAATAATATTCTGCGCTGGTTTTTTGCCGGAGTCGGGGTGTTGTGGCTCGGATGGTTTCTCGGTCGCCGGCCTCCGCGGCGCACCCGATCGTTCTGAATAAGGCAGACGTCCTCCCGGCTAGGTTCCCTCTCCCCCCCCCCCTCCGGGAGGAGAGGGCTTTATGCGCTTGTCCCAGACGCGTCACCATGCTAAAAATGTTGCAAACATGAACGCCGAAATGTCCTAAGGAGGATGGCATGCTCGATTTGGTGATAGACAGCGAAAAATGCACCCGCTGCGAACAGTGCGTCCGGGATTGCCCGTTAAATGTTCTGGTGATGGATCAGGGCGTGCCTTACGTGGGGGAAGATAAGGCGGAAAAATGCATCGAGTGTCAGCATTGCCTTGCGGTTTGCCCCACGGCGGCCCTCGGTATTTTCGGTTTGAAACCTGCAGACAGCCTGCCTGTCGACGGACATTTCCCCGAACCCGGTCAGATGGAAACCCTCATCAAAGGACGTCGTTCGATCCGGAGATTTAAACGCGAGCCCGTCGATCCGGCGACCATCGAAAAACTGCTCAGAATCGCCACCCATGCTCCCACCGGGGTCAATGCCCGCAAGGTTCTGTTCACGGTGGTTGAAGACCAGCAGACCATGGAGCAGGTCAAAGCCGCTACCATGGAAGGCGTTCGAAAAATGGTCGAGGAAGAGAGACTGCCCAAAGGCAAGGAATTTTACGGCGGCATCCTGCGGGCCTGGGACAAGGGAGCGGATATTCTTTTTCGCAAGGCTCCCCACCTGTTGATCGTATCCGTCGACGCCAAGGCACCGACCCCGACGGCCGACGGGTTTATAGCCATGACCACTTTTGAAATGATGGCTGCGACCATGGGGTTGGGCACCCTGTGGGACGGCTTGGCCAAATGGGCCATGGTCGACATGAATCCCGGACTCGGCGCCAGGCTCGGTATCCCCGAGTCCCACGAGATCGTTTACGTGATGTTGTTCGGCAATCCTGCCGTTAATTACCATCGCACCGTGCAACGCGATGCGGATCTCAAGGTCAACCGGGTGGTCTGGGATAAAGGATGACAAAGACAAACATCGTTTAAAAAAGCTTCGTCATATGGCGGAGCTTTTTTTATATGTCTGCCAATCGGTTCCGAGGTTCGTGCACGGTGTGAAACCGCGGAGGGCAGAGATTGGAGCTTTTGGCGGTGGATTGCAGAAGCCGGAGCGTAAAGCGCAGTGCGGACTTTAGTCTAAGTTTAATCCTGCACCGAAAGGATAAATCGGCGGGCGACATAAACGACGCTGCCGGGGACAATGACGGTGACAAAACGGTGCGGCTGGTTGAGATAATCGCTCACCCTGCTGCGGTCCTGGGGAAGGTCGACAAAAATATCGCCGGCGATTCTTTCCTCGCACAGGGTATGGACTTCCACGTTGTACTTTTTCCCGAGAATCATCAGGTCGTGCATTTCCTCTTCTTCCGGGGTCTGAGCCTTGATAATGTTCGCCACATTCAGATGCAGGGTCCCATTTTCGGTTTTTACCGGTAGGAAATCGTCCTTGCCGTTCAGAAGTTCGCCGACCCGCTGCGGTCCCTGACGATGAGCTTCGTAAAGGCTGAGAAAAACCTCTCCCTCCACGACACTGCGATCAGCAAGAGTAAAAACAACCCTTCGCTGATTCTTGGCAATTTTCCGTCCTTCCATGTTTTCTCCTTGTCTTTATTGATGGCATCGCAAAAAATCGCAGCAACCGCTGCGTTGCTGTAATTGCCTCGCTGTTTCGACGTACGAAAGAACGCCTCATGGCACGCCCTGCATTTGGCGCTTTTTGCGAAAGCATCTTTTTTTGGAGCAGAGTTTTGTTGGATGCGTGTTTTCGGGCCTCCTCGTCGACAATGTCTGTCGTCAGCAAGTTGAACAGTGCGTCGATTTTTGCCTCCGGATGCCATTATTCTGGCAGTGTAAAAAAATACTGTCAATATTTTTAATAGTTTAAGTCAGGTCTCCGACCAATGCCGTAAACGGATTCGATCCTTTCCCAGTTTGCGAGCACTCTGCCGAAAGAATGCCTGAGCGGTATGAATGCCGGTTGTTACGGGAGGAAAACCACGCTGTGTTCACGGGGGATGGATGTTACACTATAAGATATGTCGACAACGGATTGCCGGAGGACGGACCATGGAATTAATCGAGCTGTTCAGTGCCAGCGTATGCCCCTTTGCCCATCGGTGTCGATTGGCGCTGCTGGAAAAACAGGTGCCCTTCGAAGTCGTGGATATCGATTTGCGCAACAAACCGGCATGGTACCGGGACATAAACCCGGATGAAGCGGTTCCTGCCTTGCGTCAGGGGGACTTTGTGTTGCGGGAGTCGCTCATCATAAACGAATATATCGACGAGCTTGCTCCCGAGCCTGCTTTGATGCCGGCATCCCCTCAGGAACGGGCCATGGCACGATGGTGGATAGATTTTGCCGATACCCGTTTCGTGCCTCTCTTTTATCAACTGCTCAAGGCGCAGGAGGAAGAGGAACGCTTGGCGATTCAGGAGCGTTTGCTGACCGTTTTGGGGACTATTGACACGGAATTGAAGCGTCGGCACCAAGACGCAGCGCCTTACTGGTTCGGAGGAGAGGTCGGTCTGACCGATATCGCCTTTTACCCATGGTTCGAGCGTTGGCCGGTTCTGGAACATTGCAGGGGGTTGGGCCTTCCGGGCGAGTTGACGTCCCTGATAGGTTGGATCGAAAGCATGCGGAAACGCGATTCGGTTAAAAAAACCGGCATGCCTGCTGATTTTTACATTGCGGAATACGAAGATTATGTCGGCAAAAAACCGACGAAGTGATTCCCGAAGGAAAGACTGGAACCGGCATGGTATGGCCGGGCGGATAGCCAAGGCCGCATAAAAAAAAGCGCGTTGTCCTGGAGGTATAGGCAACGCGCAAAAGATGGAGGTTTTAAACCGTGTGTGTTTTATCGCTTTGTCGAGCGGTTTGTTTTATGGCTGAACTATACCCTCCTCCGGATCTGTGTGCCACGTGGCATTGCGTAAAAAAGGCGGGCAGGTTGTCCTTTCTCGACTGTGCATTTGAACAGTGTCGAGCCTTTTCCGCATGATAATCCCTGTAAATCCAGTGTCCTGAAAGGTTGCCGCACCTCACTTCGCGAGGACTTCAACGAGGTATCCGTCCGGATCGGCGAGGAAGTAGAATTTGGGGTTGCCGTCGGTCAGGCATTTAAGGGGCTTCGGGTTGAGTCCCATGGCCTCATGGCGTTTGTGCGAGGTCAGAAGGTCCTTAACACCCACCGCAAGATGGGAATAGCCGTTGCCCATGGTGTAGGGTTCCTTCTGGTCATGATTCCAGGTCAGTTCCAGTTCGAAAGTCCCTCCGGGACTGCGCAGCCAGGACAGAGTGCTTTTGTGGTCGGGCAGTTCCATGCGCCTCACGATCTCAAAACCAAAGGCCTGCTGGTAAAAAAGTTCCGATTTTTTCAGATCCATGACCCTGATACAGGTATGTATCATTTCGTATTTCATCTGCAAAACTCCTTTAGTGCGCTTTAAAGATTGCTGGCGGGATATGTATATAAGTATATGCAAAAAATATTGCCTCGGCCACGACAATGCTACATCACGCTTTTTTTTACTTACGCCAGACCCGCTCCCGGCAGACTCTTGCCAGACAGGCAGGCTTTCCGGCCATCAAAACACTGGAGGACTACGACTTCGCTACCGGTGCCCCGCGGCAACGCCAGCAGGAACTGGCGGGCATGGCCTTTTTACAGCGCAAAGAGAAGTAATCCTGCTTGGTCCCAGCGGTATCGGTAAAACCCACTTGGCGATCGCTCTGGGGGTTCCTTGTCACGCAGTGAGGGGTCAAGAGTCGGTTCATCACGGCCGCGGATCTGATGCTGCACTTGGAAAGTACCCAACGTCAAGGCCGTTACAAGGAAATGATGAGACGAAGTGTGCTGGGGCCCAGGCTGTTGGTCATCGATGGGATTGGCTACTTGCACTGAGCGACACCCAAACGAACCTGTTCTTTCAAGTCATTGCCAAGCGCTATGAGACAAGCGCCGCTCAGGGCTGATTGGGCAGCAACTCGCAGCCGTTCAAGTGAAGGACTGAATGAGCCGGTGGGTCAATTTTCGAGTTCCGTTGACATCATTGAAAAGTAGCGACGAAACTGCAACGAGACCCGTCCACACAGTTCACTTGGCTAAAAGCCTCCAGCCCCATAAACAATAAAGCCGTTGCCATATCAGGCAACGGCTTTAGAATCGGAGATAGTTGCACTACACTAATGTTCAAAGTGGGCATTTTGGTTGGGCGGGTCAATTCGACGGATTGAATTCATGTCCGCACATCGGACATTTTACCATTGGGCTTGTATCCATTTTGCTTCCGGTTGTGGCGCAACCGGCCAGCAAAAGAGCCGCCACCAACATTCCGAACAGGACTTTAGATCGTTTCATAATCACATCTCCTTCCTCGTTTTCCTGCCGCCAGGTGAGAAGTTTCCTGTTTGCCAGATTGGCAAACCGTCAAGTTACTCGCATTTATTATAGCCGTTTTTGAACTTTTTTCAAAAATAGCCCAACTTACAATGGTTTAGAGCGATGTTGAATCGTCCCTCGTTTCCTGGACACTCCGGGGGATAATCTCCCGATTTCGGAAGATTGCCGCACCCCCCATCTGGGTCTCGTGAATCACGACTCGTCAGACGCGGCGGGTGTCAAGATAGCTGTCGCCACATTTGATTATGCAGCTCTCTGAAGTTGGCCCTCCCTGGATAAATCCGAGATTTGGATCCTTTTCCGAGTTTTTGTTACAGTAGAGGGACGCTTTCCGATTCTTTTTTAAGGGGCATGCATGGCTTACACCTGGCTGGAGGATTTTTTCTGGTTGCTGCTGATGGGGTACGGCGTACTGACGGCATTGCATGCGTTGTTGTACAAGCGTGACCCCCGCGCAGCACTCGGCTGGATCGTAACCGCGTTGGCGTTGCCGGGTGTGGGGCCCTTGTTGTATTGGTTGCTCGGGGTGAATCGCATACGCATGCGGGGCCGCGGTTGGCAGGAGGGGGGACAGGGGCTTCCCATGCGGGATACGGCGAGCGGAAAAAGGGGCGACGGAGTCGTTTCGGCCGGACTGCCGCCCTATCATGAATGGTACGCTCCTTATCTGTCGCTTGCCGAGGCTGTAACCCGACGCTCTTTGCTGGGCGGCAATAAGGTCGATATTCTGGTCAACGGCAACACCGCTTTTCCGGCCATGCTCCAGGCCATTGACGATGCCCGTGATCACGTCTACCTGTCGAGTTACATCTTCGAAAGCAACACGACCGGCCTGCAGTTCGTAGAGAAGTTGACGCTGGCGAGGCAGCGGGGAGTCGAGGTGAGAGTATTGATCGATGCTCTCGGCGAATATTATTCCTTTCCGCGCATCAGCCGTCTTCTGGAGCGCAGCAAGGTGCCGGTGGCGAAATTCCTGCCCTTTTCTCTCGGCGGCAGGGGCCTGCATTTCAACCTGCGTAATCACCGCAAGTTGCTGGTGGTGGACGGTCGTGTCGGGTTTACCGGCGGCATGAATATCGGTGATCGGCATCTGGTTCCGGAACAGTCCGATGGTGGGGTGAAGGATCTGCATTTTCGAATTGAGGGACCGATTGTCGGACAGATGCAGGATGCGTTTTGCGAAGATTGGGAGTTCGTGACCAAAGAACGCCTTTCCGGGCGTATGGAGCCTCCGGCTTCCAAGGGATCGGCACTGTGTCGCGGAATCAGTGCCGGGCCCAATGAAGATTTTGAAAAGCTTCACTGGCTGTTGACCGGCGTGCTGGCCGTGGCCCGGGAGCGGGTCTGTATCATGACGCCTTACTTCATTCCGGATCGCGGCCTGGTTACGGCCTTGAATTCGGCTGCCCTGCGCGGCGTGAAGGTCGATCTGCTGTTGCCCGAGCGTAACAATCTGCCGCTGGTGCAGTGGGCGAGCCGCGCATATCTGTGGGAGCTTTTGCAGTACGGAGTGCGCATCTACCTGCAGCCGCCTCCCTTCGATCACAGCAAACTGCTGTTGGTCGACGATCTCTATACATTGATCGGTTCGGCCAATCTCGATCCGCGAAGCTTACGTCTTAACTTCGAATTCAATCTCGAAATCTATGATGCCGATCTCAATGCAAGGCTTGCCGACCATTTCGAGATTTGTCGCGGCGCAGCCCGACCTTTGACCCTTGCCGAGGTCGATGGGCGATCGTTGCCTGCAAAGATGCGCGATGCCACGGCGAAATTATTGTCCCCCTACCTTTGAGGCAGCGATAGAGAGCTCCGACAGAAGCTCTTTTTTTCCAATACGGCTGTCTTGTTGAAACAGCCGGCCTGAAAACAAGCCGGCTGTTATGGCCTGGAAAGCCAATTTGATGGCGAAGGGTTATTCAGCTTTCCAGAATATGTAGGGCTTCGTTTCGGTTGGCCTCCATGAGATAGGGGATGCCGGTGGCTCTGGCGCATTCATGCGTGAGGGACATGAGTTCCTCGCGGCTTATGGCCGGTACGTTGAAGCAGCGGGCACCGGCCATGAGTTGTTGCAGGCCGACCTTGATTTTCTGGCAATAGCTGTAGATGCCCAGAGCGCCCAGGGGGAGTTTTTCCATGCCCTGCTTGCCGAGCAGGTTGGCGACCTCTTCGTAACAGACGAAGATCTGCTCCCT
>JASKKK010000029.1 GCA_030154185.1 Desulfuromonadales bacterium | reverse complement strand
ATGACCGTAAACCTGATTACTCCGATCGCCATGGACAAGGAGCTGCGCTTCGCTATTCGCGAAGGTGGTCGTACTGTCGGCGCCGGCGTCGTCAGCGAAATTATCGAATAAAGGGAATTGCCATGCAGAGCCAGAAGATCAGGATCCGTTTAAAGGCTTACGATCATAAACTGCTCGACCTGTCGGTCAACGAAATTGTCGATACCGCTAAGCGTACTGGTGCCCGGGTTGCGGGGCCTATCCCCCTGCCTACGGTTATCAATAAGTATTGCGTGCTTCGTGGACCTCATGTGGACAAAAAGAGCCGCGAGCAATTCGAGATGCGTACGCACAAGCGGCTTCTCGATATTGTCGAGCCCACGCAGCAGACTGTCGATGCATTGATGAAGCTCGACCTTTCTGCGGGCGTAGACGTTGAAATCAAGTTGTAAGACTTTTCTTATAAGTAAGGGAAAGTACCATGACGAAGGGAATTTTGGGTAAGAAGCTGGGAATGACCCAGGTCTTTGCTGTGGACGGGAAGTGTATCCCCGTGACAGTAGTCAAGGCGGGCCCTTGCATCGTTCTGCAGAAAAAGACCGAGGATAAAGACGGCTACAATGCCCTTCAACTCGGGTTTGGGGCCAAGAAGACTCATCGAGTCAACAAGCCTGCCATGGGCCATTTCAAGAAGTCCGGCAAGGGTGCGTTCGAATTTCTCCGAGAGGTCGAGTGCGAGAATGTTGACGATCATACGGTGGGTGATGCGATAACCTGCGAAGACTTTTTTGCCGCCGGGGACATGGTCGATGTGACCGGCAACAGCAAAGGAAAAGGCTTTCAGGGGGTTATGAAAAGGTGGAATTTTGCAGGTGGCCGTGCAAGTCATGGTTCCATGTTTCACCGTCGCCCTGGTGGTATTGGCGCCAGTGCTTGGCCCGCACGTGTTTTCAAGGGTAAGAAAATGGCGGGCCAGATGGGTGATAAACGTGTTACCACTCAGGGTCTGGAGGTGGTCGATGTGCGCCCCGAAAAGAGCCTGGTTCTTGTTAAGGGGGCCGTACCGGGGCCTGTTAATGGCCTGTTGCTCATCCGGAAAAGCCGCAAGGTTTGATGGCCGGGCTGTACTCAAAGATTCTGGAGAAATACCATGGCAAAAATCGCAGTATATGACACAAACCGGAATCAGGTTTCGGAGCGGGAACTCTCTGACGAGGTGTTCAATGCCGAAGTCAAGGAGTATCTGATTCACGATATGGTCCGATATCAACTGGCTGCGCGCCGTCAGGGAACCTCGGCGGTCAAAAACCGTGCTGCGGTTGCCGGTGGCGGGAAAAAACCTTATCGCCAGAAGGGGACGGGAAATGCCCGTCAGGGGACCATTCGAGCACCTCACTATGTTGGTGGCGGTGTAGTGTTTGGGCCGACTCCGCGTGATTTCAGTTTCAAATTGAACAAAAAAGTAAAAAAGGCCGCATTGCGTAGCGCGCTTTCCGCACGTTTTAAGGAAGAGCGGTTGGCTGTGCTCAATGATATCCAGTTGGACGCCATCAGCACCAAGGGTGTCGCAGAGATCCTCAAGCGGTTTGAGCTTGATAACGTACTGGTCGTTGTTGGCGAAGGTAATCGGAATCTCGAGCTTTCCGCGCGCAACCTGCCTCATGTCAAGGTTCTTAAAGCCGAAGGTGTGAACGTTTACGATCTGATGAATTATCGGAATCTGGTTGTCACCGAGGGGGCTGTCGAACAGTTGGAAGGAGCGTTAGGGTAATGAAACCGCTGCACGAGATACTTAAACGGCCCTTGGTTACCGAAAAAACCGTTCAGCAGGAAGGCGAAGCGCAGGTTGTTGCCTTTGAGGTCAAAAGAGAAGCCAACAAGGTCGAAATCAAACGGGCTGTTGAGCAGGCTTTTGAAGTCAAAGTCAAGAATGTCAATACTGTGCTCGTCGCCGGGAAGGTAAAGCGCCTGGGTCGCACTTACGGCAAGCGTTCCAATTGGAAGAAAGCTTACGTAACCCTGGCCGAAGGTAGCTCGATCGATCTGTTCGGTGTTTAATGGGGTGCAATCAGGTAAAACGGAGTTACGATAATGGCAATCAAAAAGTATAAGCCGACCTCGGCTGGCCGTCGGCACATGACCTCGGCCGATTTCGCCGACATCACTGTGGCCAAACCGGAAAAGTCGCTCGTAGAAAAGCTTAATCAGACCGGTGGGCGCAACAATGCGGGTCGCATTACCAAGCGGCATACCGGTGGCGGGCACAAGCGCAAATATCGCGTTATAGATTTTCGCCGGGATAAAAAAGATATTCCAGCCAAAATCGTCAGCATCGAGTACGATCCCAATCGCTCCTCGCGTATTGCTCTTGCTTGCTACGCTGACGGCGAAAAGCGCTACATTCTGGCGCCTCTCGGATTGAAGGTCGGAGACATCGTGATTGCCAGTGAGCAGGCCGACATCAAACCCGGCAACGCGCTGTCCATTCGATCCATACCTCTGGGCACCTGGGTTCACAATGTGGAACTCAAGGCAGGCAAGGGCGGGCAGCTCGCTAGGAGCGCCGGCACCTATGCGATGATTGCCGCCAAGGAAGGCAAGTACGCGCAATTGCGTCTCCCTTCGGGCGAGGTGCGGCTGGTGCTTCAAGACTGTTGCGCCACAGTGGGACAGGTGGGTAACATCCAGCATGAAAACGTCAAAATTGGCAAGGCTGGTCGTAATCGCTGGCTTGGCAAGCGTCCGCAATCCCGCGGCGTTGCCATGAACCCCGTCGATCATCCCCATGGTGGTGGTGAGGGTAAGAGTTCCGGTGGACGTCATCCGGTTACCCCCTGGGGTGTGCCCACCAAGGGATACAAGACCCGCGTCAATAAGCGTACCGATCGCTTTATTGTACGCCGGAAAAAATGATTTTGTTGAAACATAGAGGAGACCACTGTGGCTAGATCGATCAAAAAAGGGCCGTATGTCGAAGAGAGCCTCCTTCGCAAAATTGATCTTGAAGGGGGAGCCGGTTCCAAAAAGGTAATCAAGACCTGGTCTCGGCGATCGACTATTATTCCTGAGTTTGTTGGATATACCTTCGCCGTGCACAACGGGAAAAAGTTTATTCCTGTTTTCGTAACCGAAAACATGGTTGGGCATAAGCTCGGCGAATTCGCTCCTACGCGCACCTACTATGGACATGGTGCTGACAAGAAGAGCAAAAGGTAAGTAACAAGCGATTTCGCAAGAGGAGTTTCTATTCATGGAAGCTAAGGCCAAGCTTAGGTATGTGCGTCTGTCGCCTCGCAAGACTCGGCTAGTCGTCGATATGGTGCGCGGCAAGGGTGTTCAGGAGGCGCTGAATGTTCTGAGGTTTTCGCCCCAGAAGGCGGCCGGCATTGTTTACCAGCTGGTGGGTTCGGCTGTGGCCAACGCCGAGCAGAAAGGGGTAGCCGATGTCGACCGGCTGTATATAAAGAGCATTGCCGTCGATCAGGGTCCCGTGCTGAAGCGCTTTATGCCGCGAGCACAGGGTCGGGCCACCCGGATCCGTAAACCGACCAGCCACATTACCGTGGTACTGAACGAAAAATAAGTTTAAGGAGGTGATGGTTTGGGCCAGAAAGTACATCCGACAGGATTTCGACTGGGAGTCGTAAAGACCTGGAGCTCCCGGTGGTATGCCGAGGGGGATTATTCCCGGCTACTGCACGAGGATATAAAGCTTCGTAATTATCTTAAAAAGCGGCTTTATCATGCCGGTGTCGCCAAGATTGAGCTTGAGCGAGCTGCGAGCAAAGCCAAGATCAACGTATATGCCGCTCGCCCGGGCATTATCATCGGTAAGAAAGGGGCCGAGGTTGAGGCTCTGAAAAAAGATCTGGCCCGGCTCACCGATAAAGAAATATTTATAAACATTCAGGAAGTCCGTAAACCTGAAATCGATGCACAGCTTGTTGCCGAAAACGTGGCTACCCAGCTGGAGCGCCGCGTGGCCTTCCGTCGCGCCATGAAAAAGAGCGTAAGCATGGCTCTCAAATTCGGAGCGCAGGGCATCAAGATCACCTGCAGCGGGCGTCTGGGTGGAGCTGAAATGAGCCGCACTGAGTGGTATCGCGAAGGCCGGGTGCCTCTGCACACCCTCAGAGCTGATATTGATTATGGATTCGCCGAAGCCAAGACCACTTACGGTATCATCGGCGTCAAGGTTCTCATCTTCAAGGGCGAAGTCCTGTCGCAGGATTAAGCAAGGGAACCGGATAGGAGTATTCTACCATGTTAATGCCCAAGAAGGTTAAACATAGAAAACAGTTCAAAGGCCGCATGAAGGGCGTTGCCTATCGCGGTAGTGAGCTCAATTTCGGGGATTATGGGCTCAAGGCTGTCGAGTGCGGTTGGATGTCATCGCGCCAGATCGAGTCCGCGCGTCGTGCCATGACGCGCCACGTCAAACGTGGCGGGAAGATCTGGATCCGGGTTTTTCCGGACAAATCGCTGACAAAAAAGCCTGCCGAAACCCGCATGGGTAAAGGTAAGGGTTCGCCTGATAGCTGGGTGGCTGTGATCAAGCCCGGTATGATGTTGTACGAAATGCAGGGTGTAGATAGGGAAGTGGCCTGCGAAGCTTTGCGGCTGGCTGCTCATAAGCTCCCCATGAAGACCAAGATTGTTGTCAGGGAGGATGTGGCCAATGAAAGCTAGTGAGCTTCGTGACCTTACGGTCGAAGAGTTGGAAAAAAAGGTGGAGGAACTTAATCAGGAGTTGTTCAACCTGAAGTTCCAATTGGCTACCGGGCAGTTGGAAAACAGTGCTCGGCTTCCCCAGACGCGCAGGGATATTGCAAGAGTGCATACCGTCCTGCGTCAAAAGCAAAGCTAATCGGCACGGGGAGATAAATTTCAATGAGTAAAATACGTGGTAATCGGAAATCCCGCGTCGGGGTTGTCATCAGCGACAAGATGGATAAGACCGTTGTGGTCGGAGTTGACCAGATGGTCAAGCATCCCATCTACAAGAAATACATCAAGAGAAGGGTCACTTTTAAGGCCCATGATGAAGAAAATCGCTGCAATGTCGGGGATAAGGTTTCAGTCGTTGAAACCCGTCCCATGTCCCGGGATAAACGTTGGCGGGTACGCGAAATCCTGGAAAAGAACGTAATCCTGTAGGAGATAACAGTCATGATACAGATGCAGACGATGCTTGATGTAGCGGACAACTCTGGTGCGCGTAAACTCTGCTGCATCAAGGTTCTTGGTGGCTCCAAGCGGAAGTATGCCGGTCTTGGGGATATCATCATCTGCTCCGTAAAGGAGGCCCTTCCCAACTCCCGTGTTAAGAAGGGAGACGTGGTGAGAGCTGTCATCGTTCGGACCGCTAAGGAAGTACCGCGCCCTGACGGGTCGGCGATTCGTTTCGACAAGAATTCCGCAGTGGTTGTCAACCAGGCCGGGGAACCTGTTGGGACCCGTATTTTCGGTCCGGTTGCTCGGGAGTTGCGCGCGCAACGCTACATGAAGATTGTGTCGCTGGCCCCCGAGGTACTTTAATCCGGAACTGGGAGTAAGAGAAATGGCAGCGAAAAAAATGCATGTCAAAAAAGATGACATGGTGATGGTCATAGCGGGCAAGGAAAAAGGCAAAACCGGCAAGGTAATGCGCGTTTTGCCCGGTAAAGGACGCGTTGTGGTGGAAAGCCTTAACGTTGTCAAGCGGCATACGCGACCCAATCGCGTCAATACCCAGGGTGGTATTGTCGAAAAGGAAGCCCCGCTGGATGCCTCCAATGTTGCACTCGTTTGCAGCGCCTGCAACAAGCCTACGCGGACTGGTGTGAGGGTTCTCGAAGACGGAACCAAGACTCGGTTCTGCAAGAAGTGCAACGAGACCTTGGATAAGTAACGGAGGATTTCCATGGGTGCAAGACTGAAGGAAGTGTATACGCAAGAAATTGCTCCGGCTTTGGCAAAGCGGATGCAATTGAAAAATGTAATGGAAGTCCCCCGAGTCGAAAAGGTAGTCCTGAACATGGGCTTGGGGGAAGCTATCCAGAACGTCAAGGTTCTGGAGTCGGCTGTGGAAGAGCTTACCCGCATCAGCGGGCAGAAGCCTGTCGTGACCAAGGCCAGGAAGTCGATTGCGCAATTCAAACTGCGCGAAGGGATGCCTATCGGTTGCATGGTGACTCTGCGTCGCGACAAGGCGTACGAGTTTCTTGATCGTCTGATCAATGTTGCCCTGCCTCGTGTCCGTGACTTCAAGGGCGTATCGAAGAAGGGCTTCGACGGTCGCGGCAATTATACCCTTGGTATACGGGAACAACTCATCTTTCCCGAAATTGACCTGGACAAGGTCGACAAGGTGAAGGGTTTGAACGTGACCATCGTCACCACGGCCAAAAATGATGAGGAAGGGTATGCGTTGATGGAAGCCATCGGCATGCCGTTTCCTAAAAAAGCCCAAGACTAGGGGAGGACGACGTGGCAAAGAAATCGATGATGATCAAGGCCGCCCGGTCTAATAAATTCAAGGTGCGGAAATACAACCGTTGTCCTTTGTGCGGGCGTCCGCGGGCTTATTATCGCAAGTTCGATATGTGCCGGATTTGCTTGCGCAAACTTGCGCTGGAAGGCAAGCTCCCCGGCGTGATTAAATCCAGCTGGTAAATCAGTAAGGAGTTGCATCCATGGCAATGACAGATCCTATAGCCGACATGCTTACCCGCATTCGCAACGCGGGATTGGCCAAGCATCAGAAGTGTGATGTGCCCGCTTCGAACGTCAAGCTGGCCATCGTAAACGTGCTGAAGGAACTCGGCTATATCAGGAATTTCAAGCAGATCAGCGACAATAAGCAGGGAATTCTGCGCATCTACCTGAAATTCGATAACGATAACAAGCATATTATTCATGCCATTGACCGGGTTTCGACTCCGGGATGTCGGGTTTATGTCAATAAAGACGAAATTCCCGTTGTCAAAAACGGTCTTGGTAATGCCATCCTTTCGACTTCGAGAGGAGTTATGCATGATACTGCTGCTCGCGAGGCTCAATTGGGCGGCGAAGTTTTGTGCTCTATCTGGTAGAAAGAACACGGCTAAGGAGCCAGAAAATGTCTAGAATTGGGAAAAAGCCCATCAACATTCCCAAGGGCGTTACGGTGTCTCTGGCCGGAGACACCGTCACCGTAAAAGGGCCCAAAGGGGAGCTTTCAAAGGATATCGTTGCTGGGATACGTTTGGAAACCGCTGGTGACCAGATTCTGGTTCAGAGCGAGAAGGAAGGCAAGCAGGAAGGTGCCTACAGAGGCCTGGTGCGTGCCCTTGTCGCTAATATGGTGGAAGGTGTAACCAACGGCTTTGAGCGTGTTCTGGAAATCAATGGCGTCGGCTATCGTGCCGAGGTCAAGGGAAGTGCATTGAATCTGTCGCTAGGGTATTCGCACCCGATTGAATATGCGCTGCCCAAAGGGATCTCTGCCGAGGTCGAAAAGCAGACGAAAATCTTCGTACGCGGGATTGACAAGGAACTTGTTGGCGCAACCGCCGCTAAAATCCGGTCCTTCCGCAAGCCCGAGCCTTACAAAGGCAAGGGTGTGAAATACGCCGAAGAACGGATTCTGCGTAAAGCCGGTAAGGCAGGGAAAAAATAACGGAACACAGGGCAAGGAGATAGACAGTGAACGCCGCAATGAAAAGACGCCAGGCGCGATTCAAGAGGCAGGTTCGTGTGCGCCGCAAGGTGCGGGGTACGGCCGAAATGCCCAGATTGTGCGTATATCGAAGCGCCAAACATATCTACGCACAAATTATCGAAGATACAACCGGAAAGACTTTGGTTTCGGCATCGACGGTGAGTCCGGATGTCGTCGAAGGTCTGAAAAATACTGGAAATGTCGAAGCCGCAAAGGCTGTCGGCAAGGCCATCGCCCAGAAGGCTTTGGGTATGGATATCAAAAACGTGGTCTTCGACCGGAACGGTTTTCTTTACCACGGGCGTGTCAAGACCCTGGCGGAGGCCGCCCGGGAAGCCGGTCTGTCTTTTTAGTTAAGGAGGATATCTTTGCTTCGCATCGATCCCAATGAGTTGGAACTGACGGACCGGGTTGTACACATCAACAGGTGTGCCAAGGTTGTCAAAGGTGGACGGCGTTTCAGTTTTTCGGCGCTGGTAGTTGTCGGTGATGGTCAGGGAATCGTCGGCTATGGTCACGGAAAGGCCAAAGAGGTTCCCGAGGCGATTCGCAAAGGCGTGGAGCAGGCCAAAAAGAACCTGATTCGCGTACCGTTGAAGGATCGCACCATTCCTTTTGACGTGCTCGGCAAATTCGGTGCCGGGCGGGTGCTGCTCAAACCCGCTTCCGCCGGTACCGGTGTGATTGCCGGTGGTGCCGTTCGCGCTGTTCTGGAAGTATCCGGAGTCGGCGACATTCTGTCGAAGTGCATCGGTTCGAATAACCCGCATAATGTTGTCCGCGCTACTATCGACGCACTTTCCCGTTTGAAAAGTGCCGAGCAATTGCGGGCGCTGCGTGGCGCCGATACCGAAGAATAAATTCGAGCCGACGAGGAGGGTTTCATGCCCGGTCAAATCAAGGTGACCCTGAAGAAGAGCGGCATCGGTCGCAAGGAATATTTTACAAAAGTTCTTAAAGGTCTTGGCCTGACCAAGTTGCATAAGACTGTTGAGCTGCCGGATACCCCCGAAATCAGGGGTATGATCCAGAAGGTAGCGCATATGGTTGTGGTCGAAGACTGATAGAGCGAGGGGTTTTAGATATGGATCTGAGTAATCTGCGGCCGGCTATCGGCTCTACAAAGAATCGGAAGCGCATCGGACGTGGACCTGGTTCTGGCAAAGGCAAAACCGCCGGAAAAGGCCATAAGGGACAAAACGCTCGCAGCGGTGGCGGTGTCAAGCCCGGTTTCGAGGGTGGACAGATGCCTCTGCAGCGTCGCCTGCCGAAACGCGGTTTCAAATCGTTGAATAAAAAGGTTTACGCTCTGGTTAATCTCCGTGATCTGCAGGCGATCTTCGAGGCCGGCAGCGTTGTCGATATTGAGGCAATGGGCCAGAATGGTCTTGTCGGTCAGCTTTATGATGGCATCAAGGTGCTTGGAGACGGAGACCTGGATAAGGCTCTTACCGTCAAGGCTCATAAGTTCAGCCAGACCGCCATCGCCAAGATCGAAGCAGCTGGCGGGAAAGCCGAGGTAATTTAAATTGTTCAAGCGCATCCAGAATATTTTCAGTATCCCGGAATTGAGAAATCGTATCCTTTTCACGCTTGGGATGCTTGCGGTTTATCGTATTGGGTGTCATGTCCCGATCCCGGGGATTAACGGTGATGTGCTTGCAGAATTTTTTCAGAAAAGCGAAGGTACCCTCCTCGGTATGGTGAGTGCTTTTACAGGCGGGGCGTTGGCGAGAATGACCGTCTTCGCCCTTGGTATTATGCCTTATATCAGTGCATCCATCATTCTGCAGCTGCTCGGTGTTGTGTTTGAACCGGTCGAACGTCTTTCGAAGGAAGGCGAACAGGGTCGCAAGACCATCACCAAATGGACCCGCTACGGTACGATTATTCTCTCGGTCGTGCAGGGCACCGGTATTGCTGTCGGTCTTCAATCCATGACCGTAGGTCAGGCCCCTGTCGTTTCGCATCCGGGCCTGGGTTTTATATTGCTCACCGTCATTACCCTGACATCGGGGACCGCCTTTATCATGTGGGTCGGCGAGCAGATCACCGAACGAGGCATCGGCAACGGCATTTCTCTGATCATTTTCGCCGGAATCATCGCCAATATGCCGGCGGCGCTGTTCAATACACTGCGGTTGGCCAATACCGGAGCGCTGAGCCCGGCCAAGCTGATCTTCCTGCTGCTGGTGGTAGTGGGTACGGTGTGGGCCATCGTGTTTATGGAACTGGCGCAGCGCAGGCTCCCGATTCACTATGCGAAGAGGGTTGTCGGCATGCGGAATTATGGTGGCCAGAAGAGTCATCTACCGCTTAAGATCAACATGAGCGGAGTTATTCCTCCGATCTTTGCCAGTTCCATTATCATGTTCCCGGCAACGGTCGCCAATCTCATCGATATACCCTGGGTGCAGAAGGCCGCGGGGTGGATGGCGCCCGGGAATTTGGTTTATTACATCTTTTATGTTGCATTTATCATCTTCTTCTGTTACTTCTATACGGCTGTTACGTTCAACCCCGTCGATGTGGCTGACAATGTCAAGAAGCAGGGCGGGTATATACCCGGGATTCGCCCCGGTAAGGCAACATCCGATTATATCGACACGGTTCTCGGGCGTCTGACGTTCGCCGGAGCCGCATATGTGTCCATAGTATGTGTATTGCCGACCCTATTGATAACCGGTTTGAATGTTCCTTTCTTTTTCGGCGGGACGTCACTGTTGATTGTGGTGGGGGTTGGGCTCGATACGGCCTCTCAGGTTGAAGCCCATCTTATCTCTCGTTCCTACGAAGGGTTCATGAAAGGCGTGACCCTGCGGGGGCGGCACGGTTAGGAGTGTGAGGTAGAGATGAAGATGATTTTGTTGGGACCCCCGGGGTCCGGAAAAGGTACCCAGGCGAAGATGCTTTCCGAGCGGTTGGGTGTTCCCCAGATTTCGACCGGGGACATGTTGCGGGCTGCTGTCAAGGAAGGTACGCCGATGGGGTTGAAGGCCAAGGCCAAAATGGAAGCGGGTGGTCTGGTTCCCGATGAGGTCGTGGTCGGCATCGTTAAGGAACGGTTGTTAAAGCCCGATTGTGACAAGGGGTTCATTCTGGATGGCTTTCCGCGTACCCTGGCGCAGGCGGATGCACTTAAGGGCACGCTGTCCGAATTGAATAAGCAACTCGATGCGGTTGTGTCTCTTGAGGTGGACGACGACGCTGTCGTCGGTCGTATTGCGGGTCGTCGTACCTGCCGCGATTGTGGGAAGATGTACCATGTCGAATTTGACGCTCCTGCCGTTGAGAACAAGTGCGATAAATGCGGCGGAGAGCTCTTTCAACGGAGTGACGATCAGGAAGAGACGATACGCAAGCGCCTTGAGGTTTATGCCGAGCAGACCGCTCCGTTGATTGCTTATTATAAAAATGACGGCATTCTCCGTGATGTGGACGGTATGCAGAACATTTCTGCCGTTCAGGAACGGATATTGTCCGAACTGGGCTGCGGCCAGTGATCATTATCAAAACCGCTGATGAAGTCGCGCGTATGCGCGATTCCGGGCGTATCGTTGCTGAGATTCTTGATCTGCTCGAAGAGCGGGTGGTTCCTGGCGTCACGACGCTGGAGCTTGATCAGATCGCCGAGCGCGAATGCAGAAAGAGGGGGGCCAAGCCGGCTTTTAAGGGATACGGTGGCTTCCCGTTCAGTATTTGTGCCTCCCCCGAAGACAGGATTGTTCACGGTTTCCCAAATGACAGGCCGCTGCCTGAGGGGGAAATACTCAGTATCGATTTCGGGGTTGTCTGGAAAGGCTTTTTCGGAGACTCTGCCAGGACCATGGCTGTGGGAAACATCAGCAGTGAAAAGCATCGATTGCTCAAGGCTACCAAGCGATCCTTAGAATTGGGGATTGAAAAGGCCTGGCCTGGCAATCGTTTGTTCGACATATCTCATGCCGTGCAAAGTCATGTTGAGGGCCTGGGATTCAGCGTTGTTAAGGAATTTGTCGGACACGGTATCGGGCGCGGCCTTCATGAGGATCCGCAGGTGCCGAATTTCGGGCCGCCTGGACAAGGTCCCTTGCTGTGCAGCGGCATGGTTCTGGCCATTGAGCCTATGGTTAATGTAGGCAAGGGCGGTGTCAAGGTGTTGGATGACGGGTGGACGGCTGTGACCTTGGATGGCAAGCCCTCAGCCCACTTCGAGCATACTGTTGCGATTACCGAGGACGGTCCGCAGATACTGACCGCAATATAGAAAGAATCGAACGAGAAGGGTCGGTCAAACAAGGAATGCGGCCTTTTCGGAATAACAAGCATCGTACACAAAAGGGATGATCAATGAAAGTTCGAGCTTCGGTCAAGCCGATTTGTTCCAAGTGTAAAGTGGTTAAACGCAAGGGAATTGCCAGGATCATCTGCGAAAACCCCAAGCATAAGCAGAAACAGGGATAAAGGGATCAGGAGGATACGACATTGGCACGAATCGCTGGTATCGATTTACCTAGAAACAAGCGGATCGAGGTTGCGCTCACTTATATTTACGGCATTGGCCGCTCCTCGTCCCAGAATATTTTACAGAAGGCCGGTGTTGATGCGAACACCCGCACCGACGATCTGACTGAAGCGGAAGCGGCACAGATCCGCGACGTTGTAGACGCTGAATGCCAGGTTGAAGGGGATCTGCGGCGTGTGGTGACCGGCAACATCAAGCGATTGATGGACCTCGGTTGTTATCGTGGCCTGCGGCATCGGCGCGGTCTGCCCGTTCGGGGTCAGAAAACCAAAACCAATGCGCGTACGCGCAAAGGTCCGCGCAAAACCGTTGCCGGTAAGCGTAAGTAAAGGGAGGAACCATGGCTAAGGGTAGTAGGCGAGTCGTACGTAAAAGAGTTGAAAAAAAGAATATAGCCAATGGTATCGCCCACATCCAGGCGACTTTCAACAACACCATTGTTACTATTACGGACATTGCTGGCAACGTGATCTCCTGGTCCACTTGCGGGACCATGAATTTCAAGGGGTCGCGCAAGAGCACTCCGTTCGCGGCGCAGATCGCAGCCGAGGATGCGGCCAAGAAGGCCATGGACCATGGCCTGCGCTCTGTTGAGGTTCGCGTTAAGGGGCCCGGTTCCGGTCGTGAGTCCGCTCTGCGGGCACTTTCTTCGGCAGGTCTGAACATCAGCGTGATCAAGGACGTTACACCTATTCCCCACAACGGTTGCCGTCCGCCCAAGCGCAGAAGAGTTTAAAAAACCAAGGAGGATGAACGTTGGCTAGATATACTGGGCCTGTCTGCCGCCTGTGCAGAAGAGAAACGATGAAGCTGTTCCTTAAAGGGGACAGGTGCTATACGGATAAATGCGCCTTGGAAAGGCGGAACTACGCTCCTGGACAGCATGGTCAGGGACGTTCCAAAGTTTCCGATTTTGGCACTCAGTTGCGCGAGAAGCAGCGCATGAAACGTACCTACGGCTTGCTGGAAAAGCAGTTTCGTGCCTACTTCGATAAAGCGGACCGTATGAAGGGTGTTACCGGCGAAAACCTTCTGGTACTGCTCGAGCGTCGGCTTGACAGCGTTGTTTACCGGTTGGGATTTTCCAGTTCTCGTGCCGAGGGTCGCGCCCTTGTGCGTCAAGGTCATTTTCTGGTCAACGGCCGGAAGGTGAATGTACCCTCCTATGTCATGCGTCCCGATGACGTCATCGAACTGCGCGAAAAGAGTCGCAAGGTCGCCCGCATTAATGAGGCTTTGGACGGTGTTATGCGCCGCGGTTTGCCTTCTTGGGTAGAACTTGATCGGGAAGCCTTCAAAGGCAGTCTGAAGACTCTGCCCGTGCGGGAGGAAATGACTACTCCGGCCTTCCAGGAGCAGCTGATCGTCGAGCTGTACTCCAAGTAATAGGCACTTGTGATTGCAGCTACCTCATCATGGAGGATGTGAATGTATAAAAACTGGAGAGACCTGATCAAGCCCAAGCGCCTCCAGGTTGATGCGGACTCCTTGTCGGACACCTTCGGCAAGTTCATGGCCGAGCCGTTTGAGCGTGGCTTCGGTACCACCTTGGGAAACTCGCTTCGCCGGGTTCTGCTGTCCTCTTTGCAGGGCGCAGCAATCACCTCGGTGCGCATCAAGGGGGTTCTGCATGAATTTTCGAACATCCCGGGTGTTACCGAGGACGTTACCGACATTATCCTGAATCTCAAAGGGGTGCTGCTCAAGCTGCATGGTTCTGACAGTCGCAACATTCGGATCGTGAAAAAAGGCGCTGGCATCGTCACGGCCGGCGACATTATCACGGATTCCCATGTGGACGTGCTCAATCCCGATCATCATATCCTGACCTGCGGTAAGGATGCGGATATCGAGATGGACATGGTTGTAGCTATGGGTAAAGGCTATGTGCCTGCTGAGCGCAACCGGGACGAAAAGGCGCCTGTCGGTACCATTCCCATCGATGCGCTTTTTTCGCCCATAAAAAAAGTCAATTTTACCGTCACCAACGCCCGTGTCGGCCAGATCACGAACTATGACAAGTTGATCCTCGAGGTGTCGACCGACGGGAGTGTGCGTTCTGACGATGCTGTCGCCTACGCTGCCAAGATTCTGAAGGAGCAGTTGCAGATCTTTATCAATTTCGATGAGGAAACCGAGACTGTTGTGGAGGAAGAGAGCGAAGAGAACCGTAAGATAAACGAAAACCTGTACCGTTCCGTCGAAGAATTGGAACTGTCCGTAAGAAGCGCCAATTGCTTGAAAAACGACAATATCCATCTCATTGGCGATCTGGTGCAGCGGTCCGAGGCCGAGATGCTCAAGACGCAGAACTTCGGACGGAAATCTTTGAACGAGATAAAGGATATACTTGCCGAGATGGGGCTTTCGTTGGGAATGGTTCTCGAAAACTTCCCTGACCCTGAATACCTTAAAATGATTCAGGAAGGTAAGGAAGAGCTGTAACGGGCAAGGCCAGGAATTTATAAAGAAAGGACCGTTGAACCATGCGTCACAATAAATCCGGTAGGCGGCTCGGGCGTAATTCGAGCCATCGCGCAGCCATGATGCGCAATATGGTGACCTCCATTCTCGAGCATGAAAAGATTACGACGACCGACGCCCGGGCCAAGGAGCTACGTAAAGTCGTGGATCGTATGATTACCCTGGGTAAGCGAGGCGATCTGCACGCGCGGCGGCAGGCCACCAGGGTGCTGCGCGATCGCAATGTGGTCGGAAAGCTTTTCGAATTGATCGGACCGCGTTACAAGGATCGTCCCGGCGGATATACCAGAATCATCAAGCTGGGTCGTCGCCTTGGGGACAAGGCTCCGCAGGTCATTATCGAGTTGGTCGAAGAAGAGTTCGCGCCGCGGACACGCAAAGCGATGGCTTCTGAAGAGACCGCTGCTCCCGTCGAGGAACAAGCCCCGGTCGAAGAGGTTGCCGAAGCTTCCGAAGAAACGGAAAAAGGCGAATAACGATATAAAAGATCTGGCCGTCGAGGGTCAGAGGTAAAGGCAAGGGGCAAGCCCCTTGCCTTTTTTTTTAGCTCAAAATTAAGGCATCTTGACCAGTTTGGCGACTGCGTGCTAGTTTGTAAGCTTCGACCTTTGGAGGAGTTATGTATAGTCCGGGCATCGAGGAATTCTCCGAATTGGCAAAACAGGGCAACCTTATTCCTGTCTACCGGGAAATTCTGGCAGATATGGAAACCCCTGTGTCTGCATTCAGAAAGATAGACGACAAAAATACCGCTTTTTTACTCGAGAGCATTGCAGGTGGTGAGAAGTGGGCGAGATATTCCTTTCTTGGTAGCGGACCATGTAGGGTTTTTCGTTGTCGCGGCAGGCATTGGGAAGTTCTGAACGGGTCCTGTGTGGCGGAAGAAGGTTATGCAGATCGTCCTCTCGATATCCTGAAAGGGATGTTGGAGCGGTATCGGCTGGTGTCTGTGAACGGCCTGCCACGATTTTTGGGCGGCATGGTCGGTTATTGCGGTTATGATACTGTACGTTACTTCGAACATCTGCCGGACTCCAGCGAAAGCGAAATCGGTACTTATGACGCCTGCTTTATCCTGACGGAAAAGCTGCTTATTTTTGATAATCTGCGTCAGGTGATCAAGGTGGTCTGCAATGTACATATCGAGGACGGAATCTGTCCTGACGACGCCTACAAGAAAGGCCTTGCCGCTATTGACGAACTTGTCGGACAATTGCGGCGTCCCTTACCGGTTCCAATTGCCGAAACTGCACCAAAAAATGATGTCGAATTTTCCTCCAACTATAGCCGCGAGGCTTTTTTAGACGCCGTTGAACGCTGTAAAGAATATGTGCGTGCCGGGGACATTATCCAGGTAGTCTTGTCGCAGAGGTTTTCCGGTGCCCTTGGACACTGCGATCCTTTCGATATCTACCGGGCTTTGAGGACGCTCAATCCCTCACCTTACATGTTTTTTCTGCGTTTTGGCGAAACCCTCGTCATTGGTGCCTCACCCGAGGTGCTGGTGCGGAAGGAAGGCGATATGGCAGAGGTGCGGCCGATTGCCGGAACGAGGCCTCGCGGACGCACCGTTGCTGAAGACCTGGCCCTGGAAAAGGAATTGCTGGCCGACCCCAAGGAACTTGCAGAGCATATTATGCTCGTTGACCTGGGCCGAAACGACCTGGGGCGGGTCTGCCGCACCGGATCGGTTGAAGTCAGCGAGTTGAAGGTTATCGAACGATACTCCCATGTAATGCACATCGTCTCCAACGTTCGGGGACAACTGGCAGCCAAGCTTGATGCCTTCGATGTTCTGGGAGCGACTTTTCCGGCCGGTACTCTCAGCGGCGCCCCAAAGATCAGGGCGATGGAGATTATCGACGAACTCGAACCGTCGCGCAGAGAAATTTACGGCGGTGCCGTAGGGTACTTCTCCTTCTCCGGGAATATGGATATGGCTATTGCCATTCGCACGCTGGTCGTCCACAACGGCAGGATTCATCTCCAGGCTGGTGCCGGAATCGTAGCCGATTCGGATCCCGAGTCCGAATACGAAGAAACCATAAACAAGGCACGTGGTGCCATGAAAGCCGTCGAGATGGCTTGTAAGGGGCTGGACTGACATGTTGTTGATGATCGACAATTACGATTCCTTTACCTACAATCTGGTTCAGTATTTTGCCGAGCTGGGCGAGGAGGTCGAGGTTTACCGCAACGACCAGATTGATGTCGGAGGTATTCTACAGCGAGCGCCGCAGCGTCTCGTCGTTTCCCCCGGTCCCTGTTCGCCAAAGGAGGCTGGGGTCTCTGTCGAAGTGATCCGGAAGCTCGCAGGAAAGTTGCCGATTCTCGGGGTTTGTCTCGGGCACCAGTCAATCGGATATGCCTATGGCGGTAAAATCGTTCGCGCCGCGTCACTTATGCATGGCAAAACCAGCCAGATTCATCACGACGGTCGCGAACTGTTCGCCGGGTTGCCGAATCCGTTCGATGCGACGCGTTATCATTCCCTGGTGATCGAAAAGACCAGTTTCCCGCAGTGTCTTAAAGTAACAGCCTGGACGGACGATGGTGAAATTATGGGACTTCGTCATCGGGAACTTCCTGTATGGGGGGTGCAGTTTCATCCTGAATCCATTTTGACGGTGGCCGGCAAGGACCTGCTACGTAATTTTTTGCATCTGGGCTGAGATCTCAGCCAAGGTAGTGGAGGTTGCATGATCAAGCAGGCTATTGCCCGCGTTGTGGAAGGGCAGGACCTCAACGAATCCGCCATGGTCGAGGTTATGAATCAGATCATGGGAGGCGAAGCGACGCCGGCTCAAATCGGCGCCTTTATCGCCGCATTGCGCATGAAGGGCGAAACGGTGGAGGAAATCACGGGCGCGGCCAGAGTTATGCGGGATCGTGCTGTGCCGGTAAAGGTCGGTCGGGTTCTCGATATCGATCGGGAGGAAATCAATCTCGATCAGGAGACCATGTCGACGGTTCTCGATACCTGCGGTACGGGCGGCAGCGGGACCAAGTCGTTCAATATCTCTACGACGGTGGCGTTTGTCGTTGCCGCCTGTCATGTCAAGGTTGCCAAACACGGAAATCGGAGCGTCTCTTCTCTTTGCGGCAGCGCTGATGTGCTTGAGGCTCTCGGCGTAAATCTCGACGTTGGGGTGGAGACCGTAGAGCGCTGCATAACGGAAGTCGGTATAGGGTTCCTGTTTGCCCCGGCACTGCATGGCGCCATGAGATATGCCATCGGACCCCGCCGTGAAATAGGCATTCGCACCATTTTCAACATACTTGGTCCGCTAACCAACCCTGCCGGGGCGGATCGTCAGGTGCTGGGCGTCTATCGGGAAGATCTGGTGGCGACGTTGGCCGAAGTCCTCTGCCGTCTCGGATGTAGACGAGGATTCGTTGTCCATGGCATGGACGGTATGGATGAAGTTACGCTTACCGCTCCGACCAGAGTTGCGGAAATCCGCGATGGCAGCTACCGCCTTATGACCGTCACTCCGGAGGATTTCGGATTTAAACGTTGTCGCCTGGAAGATCTTGCAGGCGGCGATGCATGTTGCAACGCGCAACTGATACGCGCGGTGCTCAATGGCGAACAGGGACCGCGGCGCGATATCGTATTGCTCAACGCCGCGTTTGCCCTGGTAGCGGCTGGCAAGGTCGAGACCCTCGAAGAAGGTCTGCTCGCTGCCGCTGAAGCTATTGATGAAGGACGTGCCAAGGACAAATTGAACGCACTGATCAGGATGACACAATTGTGATACTCGATGAAATACTTGAACATAAAGTCAAGGTGGTGGAAGCGGCCCGGCAGGCTTTGCCTCTGGTGGATTTGAAAGCTCGTTTGAGGGATGCCGGAGAAATCCGTCCTTTCGCCGCCGCCCTGCAGCGCCGCGCCAAAAGCAATACGGCGGTGATTGCCGAAGTCAAGAAAGGGTCGCCGTCCAAAGGGGTTATCCGTCCCGATTTTGATCCCCTGACAATAGCGCGTTGCTACGAGCGGGCCGGAGCCGCCTGCCTTTCCGTGTTGACCGATGAAAAGTTTTTTCACGGTCGGCTCGATTATCTGACCGAGATTCGCCAGGTAGTCGAATTGCCACTGCTTCGAAAGGAATTCATTGTCGATCCGTATCAAGTCTTTGAAGCACGTGTTTTCGGTGCCGATGCCATTTTGTTGATTGCCGCTGCCCTGGACGATGCTCGGTTGTCTGATCTGGCCGGTCTGGCCGCCGACCTGAAAATGGATGTCCTGTTGGAGATCCATGACGAAATCGAACTTGAACGGGCTCTGCGCGTGTCGACGCCCATGGTCGGCATCAACAATCGCGATCTCAAGACTTTTCATACCGATCTGGCGGTGACGGAACGTCTTCTGCCACTTCTTCCTGCCGACCGGCTGGTGGTATCCGAGAGCGGCATCCGCACGCGGGCCGATATTCGTCGTCTGCAAAAGGCTGGAGCCAGCGCGTTCCTGATCGGCGAGAGTCTGGTGCGTGAAAAGGATATAGAAGGCAAGTTATCCTCCCTTCTGGGAATTAAGTAGCGTATCTAAAGTTTATGTGCGATTGCTGCCTGATTGCCTGGTGTTTGCGAATCCGGGCCAGGGGGGAGCATTCCGAGCCGGAAGCAGAGTATGTTATGAAGGACATCCGGGTAAAAATATGCGGTATAACCAATCTTGAAGACGCCCTGCATGCCGTACATAGCGGAGCTGATGCCCTCGGGTTTGTGTTTTACCGGCGCAGTCACCGGTGCGTTATGCCTGAGCAGGTGCGGGCTATTGTTGCTGGTTTGCCGCCGCTGGTGACCACTGTCGGACTGTTTGTCAATCAGGCGGCTGGCGAAGTGCGCAAGATCGTCGATTTCTGCGGTCTGGATGTGATCCAGCTGCATGGCGAAGAAGATCCCCGGATATGTCGAAACCTGAGCCCCTACCGTGTGGTCAAGGCTGTGAGACTGCGTGACTCCGGCAGCTTGGAAGATTTGCATCAGTACCCTGTTTCTGCGGTATTGCTTGATGCATGGGTGCCGGATAGTTACGGCGGCACGGGGCATCGTTGCGACTGGCAACTCGCTGCCAGGATCGCCAAAGAGCGGACTACCATCCTGGCCGGGGGACTCGATGCGGCCTGCGTCGCGGAAGCGGTTCGCCAAGTGCGGCCTTATGCCGTCGACGTATCGAGCGGTGTAGAGCGTTCTCCCGGCGTTAAGGATCCCGACAAGGTCGCTGCGTTTATATATAACGCAAAGATCGCCGCTGCCGAAGTCGGCAATCAATATCCGTAGAAATTCTAACCCTTCAGTCGGGGAGACGGCCAGGGGCGGGTTCTCAGATCGACCTTGCCGTCTTTTGTCCCCCCTCACGGCAGCTTTCCTGCCTTGAGGGACGCAAGCGAAGTCTTGCTATGGCAATGCTCCGGCATGAAGCACAACATAGGAATCTTTATGAAATTTACCGAGCTGAACCTGCCCGCAGAAGTCCAAGAGGGAATCGATGCCATGGGGTTTAGCACCTTGACGCCCGTGCAGGAACAATCTATTCCGCTGGTGTTGGACCAAAAGGATGTGGCCGCCCAGGCCCAGACAGGTACCGGGAAGACTGCGGCGTTTCTTATATCGTTGTTCGCGCGGCTGCTTACAGATTCCAAACCTTCAGACCGGGCCCCGCGAGCCTTGATCCTTGCCCCCACCCGCGAACTCGTTGTGCAGATCACCGAGGATGCTGCCGGCCTCGGTCAATTTTGCGACTTCCGGATCCAGTCGATTTTCGGGGGCGTCGATTATGAAAAACAACGACGCGCTCTTCAGGATGGTGTCGACATCGTAGTCGCCACGCCGGGCCGGCTTATCGACTACGTAAAGCAAAGAGCGGTTTCCCTTGCCGGAATCGAAACCCTGGTCATAGACGAGGCCGATCGTATGTTCGATATGGGGTTTATTCGGGATCTGCGTTACATCATGCGCAAACTGCCGCCCTTTGACAGACGCCAGACCATGTTGTTTTCCGCTACCTTGTCTCGCCGGGTTATGGAATTGGCTTATGAGTTCATGGATCTGGCCGAAAAGGTGAAAGTTGCTCCGGAAAATGTCACTGCCGAACAGGTGGAAGAAGTGCTCTATCATGTAGGTCGCAGAGAAAAGTTTGCGCTGCTGATGGGGTTATTGAAAAAAGAGCCGGCGGAGTGTGTGATGCTGTTCGTCAACACCAAGCGCGAAGCCGAACGTTTGGCCGGACGATTGCGGGCCAACGGTTTCAAGGCCGCTCTGATATCGGGCGATATTCCCCAGAAAAAACGCATGCGAATTCTCGATGATTTCAAGGAAGGTCGTATTCACTTCCTGGTGGGGACCGACGTCGCTTCGCGGGGGATTCATGTCGATGGCGTGACTCACGTGATCAATTATGATCTGCCCCAGGATCGCGAGGATTACGTGCATCGCATCGGGCGTACCGCTCGCGCCGGTGCGACCGGGAAGGCCATCAGTTTCGCCGATGAAGACCTGGTCTATTATCTTGCCGATATAGAGGATTACATCGGCCACCAGATCCCCTCCGTTTTTCCCGAAGACAGTGATTTCTGCCACGATTACAAGCCTTTCAAACCGGGAAAGAAAACTTCGCGGGGGCGTCCCTCCTCCGGAGCCGGTGGCGGTAAAGCCAAGGACGGCAAGCCCCGTCGCCGCAGGCCGCGCAGGCGTTCCAAAAACAAGGCACCGAAAAGTTCGGGTGGGAAACAGACGACGTGATGTCTTATCCCGATCTGAAAGACCTTGCCTCCTGTCGCCGCTGCAAGCGTCTGGCAGACTATATCAAAGACCTGCCTCCGGCCAAGGGGCGCACGCGTGGAGAATACCGGAATCTTCCGGTTTCGGGTTTCGGGGATCCCGAAGCGCGGGTTTTTCTGGTCGGGTTGGCGCCGGGAGCACATGGAGCCAATCGCACCGGCAGGCCTTTTACCGGTGACGGTGCTGGCGATTTCATGTATCCTCTATTGTTTGAGACCGGTTTTGCCAACCAGCCGGAAGCGGTCAGTGCCGACGACGGTCTGGAACTGAGGGATCTGTATATCAGTAACGTGGTCAAGTGTGTTCCCCCTCAAAACAAGCCGCTTGCAGCCGAATTTAATCGCTGCCGACCCTACCTGGTTGCTGAAAGGGGGGGGCTGCATAACCTTAAAGTGGTGGTTACTCTCGGCCTGGGGGCGTTTAACAGTTATATGCGCCTGTATCTCGAACAGGGACAGATAAAACGGCTTGCCGATTATCCCTTTGCTCATGGTGCCAGCTACCGCCTCCCCGACGGAATATGGGTCGTCGCCTGTTATCACACCAGCCGTTATAATGTAAATACCGGGCGTATGACCAGGCAGATGTTTGTCGATTTGATGCGTCGGGTGCGGACTTTGGCAGAAAACGGTTGAAATCGTTATCTGCCTTGCATACACTTACGTGTTTTGACCGACTCCTGCCCCGTTTGAGCGATTGAACGGCGTGTTTTAAAGGGCTTAGGCTTGCGGGTTGGCGCATGCTGCAGCGGTAATGTCTGTCGCGAACCGATAAGGTAAGGGAGCGGGCCTCGACCATGGAAACCATGGCTTGCGGATCGGTTTTACGGTTCCGGGTAGGAAGAAAACTTGCCGTCTCTTCGGGACTCCCGGAGGAGAACGGCCCGGTAGCTGAAGCAGAAGCCCGTTGTTTCCCATTCGCCTTCCACGAATGGGGCAAGTTGATGAGGTGAGAGATGGCTTGGTTTAAAAAATCGAAGGCGCCCATCGTGCCAGTTGAAACCAAAAAGGTTAAAGTGCCCGAAGGGGTATGGCGTAAATGTCCGCACTGCAACGAAATTATTTACGCCAAGGAGATCGAGCGAAACCAAAACGTCTGTCCCAAATGTGATTATCACTTCCGCATATCCGCTCGGGAGCGCATTGCCCTGGTGCTGGACGAAGGTTCATTTGTCGAGCGGGACGTTGCCATGAAATCGGTCGATTTTCTCGATTTCAGGGACGGTAAACGGTATCGCGATCGTATCAGCGCCGCGATCAAGAAAAGCGGGCTGAACGATGCGGTGATGTGGGGCGAAGGAACCATCGATGCGTTGCCGGTGATTGTCGCGGTTTTCGATTTCTCCTTTATGGGTGGCAGTATGGGGTCGGTTGTCGGCGAAAAGGTTGCGCGTGCGGTGGAAAAGGCGCTGGAAAATCGCTGCCCTTGCGTCGTTTTTTCATCTTCGGGTGGCGCACGCATGCAGGAAAGTATCATGTCCCTTATGCAGATGGCCAAAACCAGTGCGGCCCTTTCCCGTTTAAAGGAAGCCGGTCTGCCCTATGTCTCTGTCCTGACCGATCCGACGACCGGAGGTGTGACGGCAAGTTTTGCCATGCTGGGAGACGTCAATATGGCGGAACCGCGAGCTCTGATCGGTTTTGCCGGTCCCCGCGTTATCGAACAGACCATTCGGCAGAAACTGCCCGAAGGATTTCAACGCTCCGAATACCTTTTGGAGCACGGCATGGTAGACATGATCGTGAGGCGTCCGGAAATGAAGGTGCGTCTGTCCCAGGTGTTGCGCATTTTTATGAAGCAATAAACCGATGGATTACCGACAGACCCTGGCCTACCTTTACGGACTGCAGCGTTTCGGCATCAAGCTGGGCCTGAACAATATTCAAACACTGTTGGCCCGCCTGGATCACCCCGAGCGGGCCATGCCGATTGTTCATGTCGCCGGGACCAACGGCAAAGGCTCCGTGTCCGCTGCCACGGCCCTTATGTTGCAGTCGGCAGGGCTTCGGACCGGGCTGTACACTTCTCCTCATCTCCACTCCTTCACTGAACGTATACGCATCGACGGTCTGCCTATCCGCGAATCTGAACTGGTAGAACTTACCGAAGAGATACGCAAAGTCGTCAGGTCGCTCCCCGTTACCTTCTTCGAATTTACAACTGCTCTTGCCCTTTTGTATTTCAGACGCAGGCAGGTCGACTTTGCGGTCCTGGAGGTCGGCATGGGGGGGCGTCTCGATGCCACCAATGCCGTAGTGCCTGAGATTTCCGTTATCACTCCCATCTGTTGCGACCATGCCGAGCACCTGGGTCCGGATCTGGCGACCATTGCCGGGGAAAAAGCCGGCATCATCAAGCACGGCGTGCCGGTGGTCGTTGCCGCCCAGCAGCCGGATGCCGAGCGGGTCCTGTTGACTCGGGCGGCGGACATGGAAGCGCCGGTTTATCTCTGGAATCGCGAATATCGGATTGTGGAACATCCACCGTATTTTGATTTCTATTCCTCGTCCCGAGAGTTGACGCGTCTGCGCTCCGGGCTTGAAGGGGCACATCAGCGCCAGAACCTGGCCGTGGCGCTGATGGTCGCCGTGGTGCTGCAAAATAGAGGTGTGCCCCTTTCGGAAAAAAATCTGCGTCACGGAATCGAAAAGGTTCAATGGCCCGGTCGACTCGAGTGGTGGGGGCAGCAACGAACCGTTTTGCTCGATGGTGCCCATAATCGCGGCGGGGCCGAAGCTCTGGCCGCTTATCTTGGCGAAATCGGTTGTGAAAGGGTGCGCTGGATCGCCGGAATCAAGGGACAACGTTGCGTGGAGGATATCCTCGCTCCGTTGTTGCCTTATACCGTCCATCTGTATGCTACCCTGCCCCCTGTTGACCAGGGAGTGGAACCCGATAAACTGGTGCAGACGGCTCAACAAGCCGGCGTGTCGGCCGAAGTCTGTGCAAGCCCTGCAGAGGCCGTGGCCGCAGCTCTGGACGACCGGGACGAGGATGAGGTGATACTGGTGGCGGGGTCGTTGTTTTTGGTTGCCGCTGTGCGAGATTATTTGATGGATAGGGAGAGGAATCGGTGAAAGACTTTTGCATGGTGCTCAGGGGCGCGTTTTTTCTGCTCATGGCCTGTCTGGTACTGAGTGGGGGGGGTGCTCTGGCCGAAGATGAAGGAGATGCCGCGGCATCATCCGTGTCGCTGGAGGCCGAGGAGATGGTCTTCGATCAGCAGACTGGCATGTATCAAGCGCAGGGGGATGTTCTGCTGCGCCGGGGAGAGCAGACCCTGGTTGCGGACCGTGTACAGTACAACGAAGAAACCGGGGACGCTCAGGCGTTCGGCCGCGTTCGTCTGTTCGATCCGGAGGCCATCGTAACCGGCGAGAAGTTCCGCCTGAATCTCAATCGGGATACCGGTTCGATCCGCAATGGTCGAATCTTTCTTCCCAAGCCCAATTTCCATGTCGCCGGCAGTGAAATCGAAAAATTGGGCAAGGACCAGTATCACATTCAGGACGGGACCTTCACCACCTGTGACGGTGAAAGGCCGTCCTGGAAATTTACGGCCCGTCAGCTTGATGTTACCGTCGGCGGGTATGCCTGGGCCAAACACGTCGTTTTTCATATTTACGATGTGCCCGTTATTTATCTACCCGTTATGGGCTACCCGGCCAAGGTCGAGCGCGAGTCGGGTTTTCTGATGCCGCGTTTCGGACGGTCCGACAAGCGAGGAACCGAGCTCTCTCTGGTGTATTACCAGATTCTCGCCCGCAACATGGATGCCACCTTCTACCTCGACTATTTTTCAAAACTCGGCGTAGGTAAAGGAATTGAATACAGATACTTTCTCGGTCATGACAACGATGGGAGAGCCAAGGTGTATCATGTCTCCGGACTCAACGGCCACAGTGATCAGGTTGCCGTCGACTGGAAACATATGGGAACTCTGCCCGGCGAGGTCTGGCTGACATCCAAGACGCAGTATGTCAGCAGCCGGCGCTTTTTTTCCGATTTCGGCGAAGCGGCCGGCGAATATAATCGCGCCCGGGCGGAGTCCGTGGTGGCTTTCAGCAGGCACTGGGGAAACAACAATCTGGCCGGCCAGTTCAAATATTTGCGGCAGTTGAACCAGGACGACGATGAACTGCAGGTCGACGACGATCTCACGTTGCAGCATTTGCCCGATGTACGTTTTGATATGCTGCGGCGACGTTTGGGCTACACTCCTCTGTATTTTCGTCTCGATTCTTCCGCATCCTATCTCTGGCAGAAAGAGGGCGAAAAAGTCGGACGTTTGAACCTGCGCCCGGCATTGTCGACGCAATTTTCTCCCGGCGGCTGGCTGGAAGCCGGGGCGGAAATCGGTTATCGGCAACGGTTCTACACCTGGGCGGAAGGGGAAGAGTTCAAAGGTATACCGGATGCTACCTTGCGTCTCGGAACCCGGCTCAGCCGGGTCTATGCGGTCGATGGCGACAGGGTGAGTAAAATTCAGCATGTTCTACAGCCCGAAGTGATTTATTATTATGTGCCCAAGGTTCATCAAGACGATCTTCCCTTGCTGGAAAGTGCCGATTTCATCGGTCGCAGGAACACTGTCAGCTATGGCCTGGTCAATCGGTTGGTAGCCAAACTCCAATCGTCAACAGGGCAGACGGATTATCACGAATTTCTTTATCTGCGCCTGGCCCAGGAATACGATCTGTCCCTGACGGAGCATGTCGATCTGCTGGCGCCGGAGAGACCGGACGCCGAACGTTGGAGCGACATTCGGACGGAATTGATCCTGCGGCCTACGCGCTACAGCTATTTTGACCTCGACTCACGCGTGGCTACCAGCGGAGGGAAGGGCTTGAGGACTTTTTTTGCTGAAGGCGGGGTCGAAGATGGAAAAGGCAACGCTCTGGCGTTGCGCTACCGTTATCGGCGCGATGAGCAGGAGTATATCGGTGCCAATCTCGACCTGGCATGGCTGAAACCTGTCTATCTGAATTATGAACAACGTTATTCCCTGGATGCAAGCAACACGCTTGAAAACGTACTTAATCTGGAGTATCGGGCGCAGTGCTGGAGCATGTATGTATCCTGGAGGGATCGTGGCGATGAGCAGGAGTTTACCGTCAATTTTGCCTTGACGGGAATAGGGAAGACCTCTCATTTCGGTAGCCGGCTCGATCCTACGTTTTGATGCGCTCTGCCCAGGTAGACGATTGGTAAATCTTCATTGACCAAGAACAATAAAATATGCTAATAAATCGTGTATCTTGTTTTTGGCAGCGGTTGGGTTTGCCGGCATTCATCTACCGAAAGGAGGAGCCATGAAAACTCTGGTAAATCGACTGATAGTGGTGATATGTTTATTGTCATTAATCCCTTCCGTGGGGTTTTCAGCCCAAGCACGGACAGAAAAAACATCGTTAACGGCCACCTCCATGGTATCCGTTAACTCGGCGACCGCCGAGCAGTTGCAGGCTCTGTCTGGCATCGGAGAGGTAACAGCCCGGCGCATCATTGATTATCGTGCGGCAAATGGGCCTTTCGACCAAGTCGAAGACCTGCTTGATGTCAAAGGAATCGGTCCCGGGACTCTGGACAGGATCCGCGAGCATATTTCCGTTAACTGACCCCTTCTGACATCGCCTCGAGGTCGCAAGGCGCGCGACCGAACATCTGTATCCGGCATACCATGCTGCAGGCTATCCTGGGAGGGTGGATGTGAAGAATCCCAAAAATACATCCAGGACAGGCAATCCCGGACGGCGTGTTCCGCTTGTGCCGGTGGTTATTATTCTTTTGATCCTCGGCGCCGGCCTGTTTGGCGACAAAGGCGCCCTGCGCATGTTGCAGGCTCGTCGCCAGAAAGCGGAACTGGAACGGCAGGTTGCCGAAAAACAGGATGTCAATCGTTCCTTGAAGCAGGAAATCAAACGCCTTAAGACCGACCGCAGCTACATTGAGACCCTCGCCCGCAGGGAACTTGGCATGGTGGGAGACGGCGAAGTGGTATATCAGTTCCCGGACGAAAAGATTGGATCCGATGACGCCGAGCCCAAGCAATCGCCCATGTCCAGATAACAGGGTGAGCTATATTATAAAAGGTACTTTTTCCCCGGCTTTTGCCGGGTTATTTTTTGCCTGTGGTGCCTGCTTGACAGCGAAGCGCAAGCGAGGCTAACATACGTCCCTTACTTAACTATTTGCCCCGGTCTGTTTTTAAGGTCTTCCTCTGCAACGCGGATGCTGCTTAAAACCATGACAATGAGCCGGGTTGGCAAGACCCGTGGTCACCCACAGGCGTATCATTCAGACACAGAAAGTATTTTTTATGAAACAACGGCTGCGGCAATATATCGAAAAGGCCCTGCAGGCCTGCTTTGATCAAGAAGAACTCCACTCCGGAATCGTTCCCGATATCGGTCTCGAAGTGCCGGCTCGTGCCGAGCACGGCGATTTTTCCACCAACGTCGCCATGGCCATGGCCCGCGAGGAAAAGAAGGCTCCTCGTAAAATTGCGGAAGCCATCGTGGCAGCCCTCGGCGAGGGGGAAGGCATGTGGAGCCGCGTTGAAATCGCCGGTCCCGGATTTATCAATTTCTACCTGACTCCGCGGTGCTGGTTTGGCGTCCTCGATGAGATCGTTCGCCAAGGCGAACTTTTCGGTCGGACCCGAACTGGGACAGGGCGCAAGGTGCAGGTGGAATTCGTCAGTGCCAATCCGACGGGGCCCCTGCATATCGGTCATGGGCGCGGAGCGGCCACGGGGGATGCCGTGGCGTCCGTGTTGGATGCGGCCGGATACGAAGTGCAGCGAGAGTATTACCTTAACGATGCCGGTAACCAGATGCTGACCCTGGGGCGGTCTTTGCTGTTGCGTTATCGGGAATTGCTCGGTGAGACCGTCGATTTCCCGACGGATTGTTATCAGGGCGTTTATATCATCGATCTGGCACGTGAGGTGTTCGAGCGCGAAGGCGATCGGTTGCGTGACCTGCCTGAGGATGAAGCGCTGCGCTATTTTGCCGAATACGGTGGCGGCAAGATCCGTGACGGTATCGAGGACGACCTGGCCGCCTTCGGTGTGAATTTCGATAACTGGTACAGCGAACAGAGTCTGTATGATCGCCAGGAAGTCGAGAGAGGCATCGCTCTGCTCAAAGAGCGTGGTCTGACTTTCGAAAAAGACGGGGCTCTTTGGTTCCGTACCACCGACTATGGAGATGACAAGGATCGCGTTCTGGTGCGGTCCAATGGCGCAACCACGTATTTCGCCTCGGATGTGGCTTATCATAAAGAAAAATTCGAGCGGGGATTCGATACCGTCATCGATGTGTGGGGAGCCGACCATCACGGGTATGTACCTCGCATGAAGGCTGTGCTGGCAGGGCTTGATCGAAATCCCGAGGATCTGCAGATTATTCTGGTACAATTGGTAAATCTGCTGCGTGGCGGGCAACAGGTTGCTATGAGTACCCGTTCCGGGGAGTTTGTAACCCTGCGGGAAGTCATCGATGAAGTCGGGCGTGATGCCTGCCGGTTCTTTTTCCTTATGCGTCGGTCGGACAGCCAGCTCGATTTTGACCTTGATCTGGCCAAAAAACAGAGCAACGAAAATCCCGTCTATTATGTTCAGTATGCCCATGCCAGAGTGTGCAGCATCAACCGCAATGCTGAAGAGCAGGGCATGTCGATCCCTGAGCTGGGCAAAATCGATTTCGACTGTCTCACCCTTGAGGATGAGCTTACCCTGGCCAAGCTGCTTTCACGTTATCCGCAGGTTGTCGATGGGGCCGCCGAAAATTTCGAACCGCATCGAATCGTCTTCTATCTGCAGGAACTTGCGGCTCGTTTTCACAGTTATTACAACAAGGGGCGCGTGCTTGTCGATGAACCGGAAATCAGCCGGGCTCGCCTCTACCTCGTCAATTGCGTTCGCACCGTTTTGCACAACGCTCTGGTATTGTTGGGAGTTTCCGCACCGGAGCGCATGTAGACAGGAGGAAATGCCATGAGTCGTCAGGTTGTCTCCCGTTCTCAAAGACGTCTTGAAAAAAAACAGACGCTGGTTCTGGTTGTCCTGGGTTTGGTGATCGCTCTGGTCAGCTACGGACTTGGCGTCATGGTCGGAAGAAGCGGCGGGGATAACATCGTTCAGGAGGATCTCACCTCTTCGGAGCGTATCGCCATAGCCGTACCGGAAAACGATGCCGCGAGCGCATCTGCGCAACCGGCTGAAGAGGCTGCCGATCCCGAACTGACCTTTTACGACACCCTGGCCGATGGCAAACAGCCCCCCATGGGCAGTGGAATAAATCTACCGGCACAATCGGCGGAAAAACCCTCTGCGCCCGTCGATGTGTTGCAGGATTCAACACCCCAAGCCGTGACCGCCACGGTCAAACCGGCACCGGTGGCAAGCAAACCCGAGCCGAAGCCCCGGCCTGTGGCATCCACCAATGTCAAACCGGCTTCGGTTCCCAAAGAGGTGACGGCAGGCGGCGGTTATGTCCTACAGGTGGCTTCCGTTCAGAAAGTTGAAGGCGCCAGGGATTTCAGAGATCGTTTGTCCAAAAGCGGGTACTCCGCATATGTCGAAAAAGTCGATCTCGGCAGCAAGGGGATCTGGCACCGAGTATACGTAGGGCCTTTCGCCGATCGCGATGCTGCCGACGGGGCTGCATCGACCCTGAAGGCCGCTCGCTTGGCGACGTCCCCCCTGGTCAAAAAACGCTAGGAAACGAAGGGTTGACATCTTGATCCGAAGGGAGTATATTGCATCTTCTCGACGCGGGGTGGAGCAGTTCGGTAGCTCGTCGGGCTCATAACCCGAAGGTCGGAGGTTCAAATCCTCCCCCCGCTACCAAAGAAATCAGGGACTTGCAGAGATGCAGGTCCCTTTTTATTTGCCAGAAACAGAGCGAGAAAAGAGCTCATATTTAAAAAGCCCCCCTGCAAAACAGGAGGGCTTTTTGACAATGTGCGCAAGTGCTTACTTCTCAGCGGCCCAGTGGCCATGGATGTTGCAATATTCACGGGCTTTCAGGGGGCCGGAAACATTCGGGAAGCAGGCTTCCGGCTTGTCCCCGGGGGAGAGCTGCCGCCGGTAGACTTTGGCGCCGGCAATCAGTTCGATCCATTGAATATAATGTTTCTCTTCCATGGGGTGCGGAACGCTGCCGACCTTGACCATGATGCCCTCATCGGTTTTTTCGATGACCGGGACATGCTTTTCCTTCGCTGCATCCACCGTATTTTCTTCCAGCAGGATCATGGGTTCGCCACAGCATACCAATTCCCCTGCTCCTCCCTGAAATATCTCTACGATGTTGCCGCACATTTCACATTTATAAATTTCCAGTTGAGTTGCCATCGATTCCCTCCTTCTGGTTTGGGTTCAGTAATTTTCGCCAAGAAGTTCGAAGTGCGCCTGGGGATGGGCGCATGCCGGACATTCCTCGGGAGCGGTGGTTCCTTCATGGAGATATCCGCAATTCCGGCAACGCCATACCACGGATTGGGGGCGGGAAAATACGGTACCGTTTTTGAGGTTGGCAAGTAGCGTCCGGTAACGTTTTTCATGTTGTTTTTCAGCCACCGCTATGGCGGTGAAGATATCGGCAATCTCCGTAAAACCTTCTTCCCGGGCTACCTGGGCAAATTCCGGATACATGGTTGTATGCTCGTAGTTTTCGCCGCCGGCAGCCTCTTCAAGGTTCTCAGCCGTGGTTGCGATCACGCCGGCAGGGAAGGCGGCCGCGATTTCGACTTCTCCGCCTTCCAGCAGTTTGAAAAGGCGTTTGGCATGTTCCTTTTCCTGATCGGCTGTTTCTTCGAAGATGGCTGAAATCTGTACGTAGCCGTCTTTTTTGGCTTTGCTGGCAAAGTAGGTGTAGCGGTTCCTGGCCTGACTTTCGCCTGCAAATGCCGTAAGAATGTTTTTTTCGGTGCGGGAGCCTTTCAAGGACATGGTTCCTCCTTTTCAGTAAATTGTTGCGACAACAGATGTTAGTATAGCAAGCACCCTTTAAGGTGCAACGGAACTTTTACGATAATAATTAAACGATTTGTAAAAAAAGACGCGCCGTCAGGAGGGAAGGTCGGCGCGCCAAAGCGTTCGCAAGATATCTTGCCTATTGATTATATGTTACCAAAAAGGTCATAGTTGCGCAAGGCTTTTTCCGGCGGCTCGACTAAGCTGCGAAGCAAGGAGGCGTAAGCCGGAATTTTTGCACAGCCGTAACAGTAAAAGCCCGCTGTTGGGTCCCCCTGTCAGTTGGACGCCGCCGTCGGATAGGCGGCAGGAGAAAAGGGGGCGTTCGCCTACTTTTTCAGTTCGATGCCGTAGGATTTTATTTTGCGATGCAGGTTGGAGCGTTCCATATCGATGGCCTCGGCGGTGCGCGAAATGTTTCCATCGTTTTCCTGGAGTTTCTGCAGAATAAATTCCTTTTCAAAGTCTTCTCGCGCCTGCTTCAGGCTGACGCCGCTGTCGGGGATATAC
>JASKKK010000093.1 GCA_030154185.1 Desulfuromonadales bacterium | reverse complement strand
GTCGAGGTCGATATCGCCAGCGAATTCCGTTATCGGGATCCGCTGGTCGACGAGCGTACCCTGACGGTGCTCATCAGCCAGAGCGGCGAGACCGCCGATACTCTGGCCGCCCTGCGCGAGGCCAAAGGCAAAGGCGGCATCACCGTAGCCATCTGCAACGTGGTCGAGTCCTCCATTGCCCGCGAAAGCGACGGCGTGATCTATACCCATGCCGGTCCGGAGATCGGGGTCGCCTCCACCAAGGCTTTCACCACCCAGCTGGTGGCGCTTTATCTGCTGGCTCTGCACCTGGGGCGGGTGCGCGGCATGGTCGATCCCGTACGCTGCCGTGCGCTTATCGAGCCGCTGTTGAGTCTGCCCCGCAAGATGGAGCAGGCTCTCGAATCCGACGAACTGATTCAACGGATCGCCAGGGAATTCATGCATGCCCGCGATTTTCTCTACCTGGGGCGCGGCATTCAGTACCCCATCGCCCTCGAAGGGGCCCTCAAGCTCAAGGAGATATCCTACGTTCACGCCGAGGGATATCCCGCAGGGGAAATGAAGCACGGCCCCATCGCCCTTATCGACGAGAAGGTACCGGTGGTGTTTCTCTGTCCCCACAACGATACCTTCGAAAAAGTCATCTCCAACATGGAGGAGGTGCGAGCCCGTTCCGGACGGGTCGTCGCCGTGGCTACCGACGGGCATACGGCTGCGCTTGGTGAAGTCGACGCATTGATTACGGTACCGGAAGCCAGCGACGAAGTGGCACCGATTCTCACCGCCATCCCCATGCAGCTGCTGGCCTATCACATCGCCGTGCTCAAAGGCACCGACGTCGACCAGCCGCGCAACCTGGCCAAGAGCGTGACGGTGGAGTAACTCTTTATTTTTCAGTTCGGAACCCGGCCGTTGAAGATACAAAGGGCCCGCCTGCAGACAGGCGGGCCCTTTGTTTTTCTGAAAGCCTCAGGACAACCGGAAGTTCCCTCTCTCAGCGCTCCCATCCCTGACAACCGCGGTGGATATGCTATAAGTTCATAGGTGATGGCATCGCAAAAACGCGCCAACTGCTGCGTTGCGCTTTTGCCTCCTTGCTTCGACGTACGAAAGTACGCCTCATTGCTCGACAATGGCGCGCTTTGCATGTGGCGCTTTTACAAAAGCATCATAAGGGACCGTGCATGCAACAGCAGGGGATCTGCGGGTTTTTCTCGTAAGAAAGAAGGCTATCCATGAACTTTGGAGAGCGGTATTACGACAGTTGCGGTTTCGGTCTGCTGGCACAGATCAAAAACCGGCCAAGTCATGACCTGGTGGAGGATGCCGTCCGAGCGCTTGCGCGGCTGACGCATCGCGGAGCCATAGCCTCCGACGGCAAGACCGGCGACGGCAGCGGTCTGCTGTGCTCCATGCCGCGGGATTTCATGCGGCGGGTGGCTGCGGAACAAGGGGTGTCGCTGCCGGAGCAGTTTGCGGTGGCGATGCTGTTTCTCAGCGATGAGGAGCCGCAGCTCGCAGTTGTGCGCGACGTATGCGAAAAAAACGACCTGCGTCTGTTGCATGTCCGTGAGGTGCCGGTCGATGCCGCGGCCCTGGGCGAACGCGCCCTGGGCCTGCTGCCGAAGATCCGTCAGGCCTTTGTGGTGCCGGCGGCTCTGATCGCCACCCGGCGCTTCGACGCGCTGCTCTACCTGACCCGCAAGGAGGTCGAGCACAGGCTGGCCGGTGAGGGAGGTTTTTACATCCCGTCTTTTTCCAGCAGGAATATCGTTTACAAAGGGCTGGTAATGCCGAAACATATCCGCACTCTCTATCCGGATCTGGCCCGGGACGATTTCGCCTGCTCCTATGTTTTGTTTCACCAGCGCTTTTCCACCAATACCCTGCCGCAATGGAAACTGGCCCAGCCTTTTCGCACTCTGGCCCACAACGGCGAAATCAATTCCCTGCAGGCCAATCGCTTCAACGCCCGGCATAAATTCAACGCCGCTCGCAGTACGGTGTTCTCCGATGCGGAGCTGGCTCGCCTGCAGCCTTTGCTGGAGGAAGACGTCAGCGACAGCGCGAGCCTCGACAACATGCTCGAATTTCTGCTCGCCAACGGCATCGATTTCTTTAAGGCGGTACGCGCCCTGGTACCTCCGCCGCGCCATAACGTCGCGCACATGGAGCCCCATCTGCGTTCCTTTTACGAATATATATCCACCGCCTTTGAGCCCTGGGACGGGCCGGCCGCCATCAGTCTCACCGACGGTCGTTATGTCGGATGCGTCCTTGATCGCAACGGCCTGCGGCCGGCCAAGTACCTGATCACCACCGACGACCGCTTGCTGGTGACCAGCGAATACGGAGTGCTCGACATTCCGCCGGAGCAGATCCGCGAGCGTGGTCGGCTGCAGAGCGGCCAGATGATCGCCGCCGACCTGGAACAGGGACAGGTTTTCACCACATGCGACATCGATCGCTACCTGATGGATTCCCAGCCCTACAGTGACTGGCTGACCGCTCATACCAGCTATCTGCAGGAATTCATCGAGCAGCAGTTCGACGATCTGTCGAGCTACGACTGCACCGAGCTGGCGAACAAACAGCGCTATTTCAACGTCACCCACGAGATGCTGGAGGTTTTCATTCGGCCGATGCTTGAAGGGGGCAAGGAACCGACCGGTTCGATGGGCGACGATACGCCGCCGGCGGCTTTTTCCACCCAGCAGCGCAGTTTCAGCGATTTCTTTCGTCAGCGCTTTGCCCAGGTGACCAACCCTCCCATCGATCCCTACCGGGAAAAAGCAGTGATGTCGACCACCGTCGGCTTCGGGGAACTGGGCAACCCCCTGATGGAAACGGCGGATCGGGCGCGGCGTCTGAAGAGCATTTCGCCGATTTTGTCTCACGAGATCTTCGAGGTGCTGCTCTCCTTTGGCGATTCCCGGCATCCCCGCTATGCAGCGGATTTCAAGGCGGGCGTATTCCCGACCGGTTTCCAGAGCGACTTGCAGGACAGTCTGCGGCAGCTCGGCGAACGGGTGGTGCAGGGAGTGCGGCAGGAAGGGGTGCGCACCATCGTGCTCGATGACCGGACGCTCGATGCCGGAAACAAAATCATCCCCATGGCCATGGCGGTCGGTCATGTCAACCAGCGGCTGCTGCAGGAGAAACTGCGGCACCTGGTGAGCATTGTGGCGGTAACCGGAGAAGTCTGCGAGCCGCATGCCGCCTGCGTGCTGCTCGGCTACGGGGCCATGGCGGTCTATCCCTGGCTGCTGTACGCCAGCGGCATGGCATTATGCAGACGCGGGGAGCGTACCGTCAGGGAGACGCGCCAGGGGTTGCGCAACCTCTACCAGGCCCTGACCATGGGGATACTCAAGATCATGTCGAAGATGGGGATCAGCAGCGTCGCCAGCTACTGCAACGCAGCCTTGTTCGACATCATCGGGCTGTCACGGAGAATCGGCGCGGACTGTTTCCCCGGCACGGCCATCCATCTGCCCGGCCTGGATTATCCCCAGCTCGAGCAGCGCATCGAGGCGGTGCATGCCAAGGTATACCGGCACAGTTTCATGACTCCCATCTACCCGGTGGAAATCGGCAGCCTCTATCAGCACAACGCCGCCAGCGAATATCACGATTTCGGGGCGCAGGTGGTGCTGGCGGCGCATCAGTTCGCCCGTACCCTCGATCGCCGGGACTATCTGGTCTTCCGGGACCGGGTGGCCCGTCGCGAAGGCTGTTTCATTCGCGATTTCTTTACCTTCAACAGTTCGCGTCCACCGATTTCCGTCGACGAGGTCGAGCCGGTGGAGGCGATCACCCGCCGTTTCGACTCGGCCGCCATGTCGCTTGGGGCCTTGTCGCCGGAATGTCACGAGGCTCTGGCCGAGGCGATGAATATCCTCGGCGGCTGCTCCAACAGCGGCGAGGGAGGCGAGGATGCGACCCGTTTCGGTTCCAGCCGCAACAGCAAGATCAAACAGATCGCCTCGGGACGTTTCGGCGTTACCCCGGCCTATCTGCGCAGCGCCGAGGAGATCCAGATCAAGGTCGCTCAGGGCGCCAAGCCCGGGGAGGGGGGGCAGCTGCCCGGCGACAAGGTAAGTCCGCTGATCGCCAGTCTGCGCTTTACGGTGCCGGGAGTGACCCTGATCTCGCCGCCACCGCACCACGACATCTATTCCATCGAAGACCTGGCACAGCTGATCTTCGATCTGCGGCAGGTCAACCCCGCGGCCCGCATTTCCGTCAAACTGGTCTCCTGCGACGGCGTCGGCACCATCGCCGCCGGGGTGGCCAAGGCCTATGCCGACCGCATCGTGGTGTCGGGATGCGACGGGGGGACCGGCGCCGCGCCGCAGACATCCATCAAGTTCGCCGGCAATCCCTGGGAACTGGGGCTGAGCGAGACCCACAACAGTCTCAAGGCCAACAATCTGCGTGAATTGGTGCAACTGCAGACCGACGGCGGACTCAAGATCGGCGCCGACGTGGTCAAGGCGGCCATGCTGGGGGCGGAATTCTTCGGTTTCGGCACCGCCCTGCTGGTGATGCTCGGCTGCAAGATGTTGCGCGTCTGCCATCTCAACAGCTGCTCGGTGGGGGTCGCCACCCAGCGTGAAGTATTGCGGGAGCATTTCGTCGGCACGGTGGACAAAGTGGTGGCCTATCTGCGCAACGTCGCCGAGGACGTGCGGGAGATCCTGGCGGCGCTGGGGGTGCGCAGCCTCGACGAGGTGGTCGGACGCACAGATATGCTGGCCGTCATCGACCATCCCAGGGCGGCCGATTTCGACTTTTCCCGTGTCTTGCACCGTATCGAAGGCCCCGACCTCCGGTGCCTGCCCAACCCGCCCTTCGACGAAAACGCTTTCGAGAAGGAGGTGCTGGAGGAGGTGCTGCCGGTGATCCGCGATCCCCGTCGCGAACTGCTGGTGGAACGGCGCATCCAGAACGTCAATCGCAGTTTCGGCGCCCTCGTCAGCGGCGAGATCGCTCACTATTACGGCGATACCGGCCTGCCCCGCAACGCGTTGACCTTGCGCCTGCACGGTGTGGCCGGTCAGTCGCTGGGAGCCTTTCTGGTCAACGGCCTCAATATCTTCCTCGACGGGGTGGCCAACGATTACGTCGGCAAGGGCATGCACGGCGGGCGCATTATCGTCACTCCGACCATCTACCAGGAAGGCGCCTCGGCGGTGGGCAATACCTGCCTGTACGGCGCTACCGGCGGCAAACTTTTCGTTTCGGGCACCGCCGGGGAACGGTTCGCGGTACGCAACTCGGGAGCGCTGGCGGTGGTGGAGGGTACCGGCGATCACGCCTGCGAATACATGACCGGCGGTACGGTGGTGATTCTGGGCGAAACCGGTATCAACTTCGGCGCCGGCATGACCGGCGGCGCGGCCTTCGTCTACGATCGCGGCAAAACCTTCATGGACAAGCTCAACCGCGAATTGGTGGAGGCGCGCCGCATCAACGTCGACGAGGACAGCGAGGGCAAGATCTATCTGCGCAAGATCCTGCAGAGCTACCACAACCGTACCCGCAGTCCCAAGGCCGCCCGCATCCTCGGCAACTTCCGCGAGGAACTGGCCTATTTCTGGATGGTCACGCCGAAGGACATGAAAGCACCGTTGAATCCCAAGGAAGGGGATTGAGCCATGCAGAATTTCATCGAGACCAACCGGCAGGAGCCGGAGAAAAAGAACGTCAACCTGCGCCTGCGCAGCTACGACGAGATCTATCATTTCTATGATCTGGCACAGATGGCGCCGCAGGCCGAGCGCTGCATCCAGTGCGGCAATCCGTTCTGCGCCGTGATCGGTTGTCCGCTGGGCAACTACATCCCCCAGTGGCTGGCCGCCATCGCCGCCAAAGATCTCGAAACCGCTTTTCGGCTCTCCAACGAGAGTTCGCCCTTTCCGGAAATCCTCGGTCGCATCTGCCCGCACAATGTGTTGTGCGAGTGCGCCTGCACCCTGAACGACGGTTACGGGGCCATCACCATCGGCGCCATCGAGGCGTCGATTACCGACCTGGCTTTCGCCAGGGGGCTGCAACTGCCTTTTCCCGGCATCACGCGCCACTGCAAAGCGGCGGTCATCGGTTCGGGACCGGCCGGATTATCCTGTGCGCACTTTCTTCTGCGGGCCGGCATCGGCGTCGACATGTACGAACGCTCCGAAGAGCCGGGAGGCCTGCTGGCTTTGGGAATTCCCAACTTCAAGCTCGACAAGGCTATCGTCCGAAACCGCTTCGAGATCCTGCGCAAGGCCGGTCTGCGGTTGCATCTGGGGCAGGAGGTGGGACGCGACGTGGATTTCGGACAACTGCTCGACAGCCATGATGCGGTTTTTCTCGGCATCGGAGCCACCGGCGGCCGTCTGCCGCATCTGGCCCATGAGCGCCACGGCAACGTATTTCGCGCCATGGAGTTTCTGACCGAAATCCAGCACCGTCTTGAAGGCCATGCCATACACCACCGCTTCGACGTGCGGGACAAAAAGGTGGTGGTGGTCGGCGGCGGCGACACCGCCATGGACTGTCTGCGCACCTGTGTGCGCGAGGGGGCCGAAATGGTGACCTGCCTGTATCGACGCGATCCCTCCAACATGCCGGGCAGCCACAAGGAATACCACAACGCCCAGGAAGAGGGGGTAACCTTCATGTTTCACCGTACGCCCACCCGGATAATCGTCGACGACCGCGATGGCCGTCTGACCGGTGTGGAAGTACTCAGCACCCGGCTGGACGGTGTCGACCCCGACGGCCGCCACATGGTCGAGGAAATCCCCGGTACCGAGCATTGCATCATGGCCGATGTGCTGATCCTCGCCCTCGGTTTCGATGTGGAGGAATTCCATTTTTTGAAACAGGCTGGTGTCGAAACCGATCCTCGCCGGCGTATGGTCATCGACCGGCGCACCGGCCGCACCTCCCATCCGAAGATCTTCGCCGGAGGCGACTGCTCCCGCGGCGCCCATCTGGCGGTGACCGCCGCAGCCGACGGACGCCGGGCGGCCATGGCGATCATGGAGCAGTTGCTCCGAAATGGAGAGTGAAAACATAGCGAACCGCTTATCCCCGGTAAAGGAAGCAGCTGCACGATTCTCCGTCGATTTGTCCCGCTGCGACCGCAGAAGCGCGAATTTCATTCGCATCGAGGCGGGGCTGATGAGATTGAAGAAGCAGAGAGGCGGAAAACCCGATCAAATCGAGTGAGGAGGATATAAAGATTCCCCACCAATCTTTAAGATTGGAATTTGTTCATCGGCTCTTTCCTGGTAGCATGTTAATGTGGTTTCTGAAATTTAATGCCGACAACGAAGGCGGAGAAAGGAATGGATATGCATTTTTTCTTGGAAAAAGTGTCTGGAAAGTTGCGGGGTTCCGGACTTTTGGCGGGGGTGTTGTTGGGGATGGTTTCTTTGGCGTCGGCAGCAGATTATTCCCTGATTTACACAGGGCTGCACGACGGAGATCCGGTTTATGGGATAAACGCCTCCTTGGAGCCATCTCCCTTTTCCAATGCGGATAATTATTCGATTATCGCTTCCGGGGATGACTCCGGTACCTATGAAAACGTGAGAAGCTATGCCTACGGAATTTTTTCGGAAAACGTCGTGGATATCGACAGTTCCGGCAATATCAGCCTGATTGCCACAGGAGGGACTGCAACATCCTTGGATTATGCCCGCGCTCAAGCCAGAGCCTACGGCATTGAAACCAAGGGCTCCGTGACAAACAGCGGCGATATCAGCGTGGATGCAAACGGCGGAAGCGCCGCCAGCGGCGCCGAAAGCAGTAGATCCCTGGCCAGCGCAACTGCCGGGGGCATTATGGTTTCAGAACCCTCCGAGGGACTTCTGACCAACAGCGGCAATGTAACCGTGAGCGCCACCGGTGGCGTCGCCACTATCACGGGTGACTACGCCAGTGCCGGTGCAGGCGCGCAAGCTCTTGCTTCGGGCATAACCTCCCAGTCTACCGCAGGGGTGCTGTCAAGCAGTGGCGCCATTACCGTGGCTGCCGTCGGCGGGAGTGCTACGGCGGGTGAGGGCATCGGCGCTTATGCCTACGCCTATGCCGATGCTGTCGGCCTCTATTCCGCCGGCACCGTCGATAACAGCAGTTCCGTTGTCGTCGCTGCCACGGGCGGGACTGCGACTGCCGGTGCCGCTGCCAACGCTGAAATCGATGCGGTCGGCATGGACGCTGACGGCAATGTCACCAACAGCGCAGAAATCGTTTTAAACGCCAATGGCGGCACTGCAACGGCTGCTGAGTTCGCCGAAGCCGATGTTGACGCTTACGGGATTTATTCCTCCGGCGACGTGGACAACAGCGGAGGCATCGACGTGACCGCCACCGGCGGAACCGCAACTGCCGGGGGCGAGGCGGATGCGTATGTCGAAGCGTATGGAATCGGTTCTGCCGGTGCGGTGAATAACAGCGGCGCCATTGCCGTGGCGGCCACCGGCGGAACCGCTACCGCCGAATTTTTTGCTTTTGCCTCCGCCGAGGTTTTCGGCATCGATGCCTCTGGCGCCGTGGACAACAGCGGTGCCATCGACGTGACCGCCAAAGGGGGAGACTCTTCTTCCGAAAGCGGTTATGCCGACCATGAGGCGGAAGCTTATGGTATTTCCTCTGAAAGTGGCGATGTGATCAACACCGGGAGTATC
>JASKKK010000092.1 GCA_030154185.1 Desulfuromonadales bacterium | reverse complement strand
CAACGACGGCAACGACGGCAACGACGGCAACGACGGCAACGACGGCAACGACGGCAACGACGGCAACGACGGCAACGACGGCAACGACGGCAACGACGGTGCCGATCATAAGGTCTTAAAATGGAACTGGCAAGCAAAAGGACGCATAAGAGCCAAATTATCTCGAACGCATCAATATTTGAGAGGCAGGATTTTTATCCCACCTAGAAAAAAAGAGTTCTGACAACGCGCAGGAAGGTACTGCCAGCGGTGCTGGCAGGATCAGAATCGGGATCCTGGGAAAAATCGCATCCACCAGGCCTCCTGATTCGGATAACGAAAAGGAGGTATTAATTATCAACGGAAGGTGAAGGAACTGAACGCGAGGCAAGCATTCGGCAAGGAACATCGATTTTGATGATCTCTCCCCTCTTTTTAATGAAAACGCTTTTTCTTTCCAGCATGGGCGCATATTCCTTACTACTGCATTCCAGGGAATAATTTGCACCGTTTTCAAGACCTGGAATAAAAGCGGGAACGGCATACTCGACGTCGTCGAGGACACATACTACGGCACGTTCAAGAGGTTTTTCTCCGGCGTCCCATTCACTGTTGTTATTATTATCCAGATAGGCATCAATAATGACAGTACCATGCTCGGTCGGCATAAGCGGAGCTCCACCAAAAAAAAGATTGAATATATTTTCCTTTTTCACCCCTTCATTCTTGATGTTAAACTCCGCACCGGTCTCGTCAGCGGCGAAAGACGGCGTTAAACCGGAAACAACAGGGAAAGTCAAACAGCAAAAAAACAGTCCAGAAAAAATCAAACTGCCATAATTTTTAATCATTTAAAACTCCGTGTGACTTTTTTCATCATCTATTCAGAACCTCGGCAGTGGTCCATTATAACTGCAATGATTGCTTCGTGCCAACTGACAAATATTTTTTCACATTCTGAAGCGACGTTTGGTATACTGACGTCCTTAAAAACCTACTATCTACAGGACACGCCAATGCCTAGACTGTTTCTTGTTTTTGTGTTTTGTTTCTCCTTGCTTGCATGCAAACCTACGGAAAAGGAATCGCCTGCTGCCATGCACTCCGAGAAAAACGCCACTGTCGCCCCGATTGCCACGACACCGGAGCAAAAGATCCGTTTCCCTCACAAGCCGCACGCTTCGGTCATTTCCTGCAACACTTGCCATAAAGGATCATCGGGACATCCCGAGCTCGACCAGAGTCTTGGCCACGGATTGTGTCTCGACTGCCATCGCGAGAAACAACGAGGTCCGACCGAGTGTCAAGGCTGTCATATCAAATAGTTTTCTTTCCCCAACTTCTCTGCTTGCGTGTCGGGCGCAAACAACTATGCCTCCGTGGCAAAACTGGTTTTCCCTGACCTTGGGAAAAGATTCTCGTTTGCTCATGAAAAATAGACACCGGCAGGCAGTAACCAATTATCGGAAAAGGCCTCCCCGCTAACGGGGAGGCCTTTTTTAGTTTTCCTACATTCAGTTCAAAAATTCAGTCAGCAGGATTGCATAAAGCTGGAGCCATCTCTCTGTAGATATCTTCAGCGGCGGGAAAAGGCCTGAGAGCACGCTCAAAAATGCCAAGAGAGTAGGCAATGGTAAGACCATAGTTGCTGCAGGGTACCCCCGCTTCCTGACATCGCATGATGCGCGACAGGACCTCGCGGCGGTTCCACATGCAGGATCCGCAATTGATCACAAGTTTATAAGAGGATAGATCTTCAGGAAAATCGTGCCCCTGAACATGTACAAATTCGAGTTTTCCACCGACATATTGCTGCAGCCAGCGCGGGATCTTAACCCGGCCTATATCTTCCCCGATGGGATGGTGACTACAGGACTCTGCAATCAATATGCGGTCTCCGGGCAACAGGTTTTCAATAGCCATGGTGCCTCGAACGTACTCGGACAAATCCCCTTTGAATCGCGCGAACAAGATGGAAAACGAAGTCATGAGTACTTCGTCGGGCGTATCACCGGCAACCTTGAGGAAGGCCTGAGAGTCCGTAACAACCAGAGCCGGCGGTCTTTTTAATCGATCGAGAGCATCACGCAACTCCCTCTCCTTGACCACCATGCAATAAGCATCGTTATCTAGGATATCCCGGATGGACTGCACCTGCGGAAGAATCAGGCGTCCCTTAGGAGCTTCCATATCGATGGGTACGACCAGTACCGCCATTTCACCCGAGGGCACCAGATCTCCTACAATGGATGGAGGATTGATGAATTCTTCAGGTACGGTCCGGATCAAGGCTTCGCGCAAATCCAGAACCCCCTCGCCCTTTTCGGCGGCCGTCACCACACACGGCACTTCACGCTTCTCGAGCTGTGCAAGATGCCCGGAATCCGGTTTTTCTATATCGATTTTATTGAAAACCACGACAACCGGAATTTTACGCTGCTGCAGTTCCACAAGGATAGCTTCTTCGAAATCATCCCATCTGCCCGCTTCAGCAACGATCAGACCGATATCCGTGCGATCAAAAACCTGGCGGGTCTTTTGGACCCGCATCTCCCCAAGGGCTCCGACATCATCGATGCCGGCGGTATCGATAAACAGAACCGGCCCGATGGGAAGCAGTTCCATAGGTTTTTCCACTGCGTCGGTCGTTGTGCCGGCCACATTGGAGACAATGGAAACATTCTGTCGGGTCAACGCATTGAGCAGGGAGGATTTCCCCACATTGCGACGACCGAACAATCCGATATGCAAACGCATTCCTTTGGGTGTTGACTTCATCGATGCACCTTATTGATGGGCGTCCCCAGGCGGGTGACGCTCTCTGGAGAGACGAGTTCGTCAAAAACTTCTTCGGTTAACAGCCCGGACTCAATAGCCAGGTCACGCAACCCTCGACCGGTATCCGCAACCTGTTGCGCAAGTTCAGTGGCTTTCTGGTAGCCGATCTGGCTTACCAGTGCCGTGACGCTGGCGGTCGAATTAACCACGTGCTGGCGACAGCGCTCTTCGTTGGCTTTAAGTTGTTCGACACAGAAGCGTCTGAAAATCCGACAGGCTCCCCCGAGGAGATCGAGACTTCCAAGCAGAGCATCGGCCACCAGAGGTAAAAACGGATTCAACTCCAGATGCCCCATGGCACAGGCCTGCGCTATGGTCTGATCGTTGGCCATGACCACCATGGCAGCCTGGGAAACGGCTTCCGGGATGACCGGATTAACCTTGCCGGGCATAATGGAGGACCCCGCCTGCCGATGCGGCAATGCGATCTCTCCGATCCCGGCGTCAGGTCCGGAGGATAAGAACCGAAGATCTCCGGCAACCTTGAGCAGATTGGTTGCCAACGCTTTGAGAATACCGCTGACTTCCACGAAGGCATCGACATTCTGGGTGGCATCGATAAGATTTTCAGCCCTTGCAAGTCCCAGTCCCGTAATCGACCTCAGTCTTTCAACGACTTTGAAAATATACTGCCTTGGGGCGGCGAGTCCGGTACCGATGGCCGTTCCGCCCAGATTTACAACCCTCAGGCGTTCTTCGCATTTGTATATGCGCCAACGGTCTCTGGCAAAAGCATCGGCGTATGCCGACATTTCCCGCCCGAGAGTGGTCAAAGCTGCATCCTGCAACTGGGTCCGTCCGATCTTCACCACATGCGCAAGGGCTTTTTCCTGGGCCTGAAAAGCTTCCAACAAGGCCACAACTTCCCTTTCCAACATGCGTAACTGCTGAATGGCGGCAACCTTGAGAGCTGTCGGAAAGGTGTCGTTGGTCGATTGGTGAAGGTTGATGTCTTCGAGCGGGCTGACTGCTGCATAATCTCCGAGCGACTTGTCCAAAAACTGAAGAGCCCGATTGGCCAGGACCTCATTCACATTCATGTTGGTCGAAGTTCCTGCGCCTCCTTGCAGAGCATCCACAACGATATGCTCGTCGAGCTCCCCTTCCATCATCTCGGTACATGCGTCCTCAATCGCCTGGGCTTTTTCCTGCGGCAAAAAACCCAGTTCACGATTGGTTCGGGCACATGCAAGCTTAACCGCCCCGTAAGCATGCACCAGGGACCGGTTAACCTTTCTTCCCGAGAGGAAAAAATTCTCCAGCGCCCTGGCGGTATGAATACCATACAAGGCGCACGAAGGGACCTCCAGCGATCCGAGCAGATCTTTTTCCGTTCGATGGCTACCCATATCAGAAATAAATGTCGCGAACGTCGCGCTCCTTGATTTCTTCCAGTTGTTTAAGCGTACGATTCTTCATCTCGCCATCTTCCATTTTGGAAATTTCATCGGCAATAAGTTTCTCTCCAACCGCGCGCGTTTCTTCGGAGGCGTAATCGACCAGGTACTCCTCCAGAGTCAGTAAAGCATTGGGGGTACAGTAACGCTTGATAAAGCCGGGGATACTGAACTCCATAAAATGTTCTCCGGTACGGCCGCTGCGATAGCATGAGGTACAGAAACTCGGTACGTAACCGTCGCTCATGAGTTCGCACATGACCTGATCGAGGGAGCGGATATCCCCAAGGCAGAACTGCTCTCGCTCCATGACCTGGGCATCGCCGACTTCAGTATACCCACCGATTTCTATGCGGCTGCCGGCATCGATTTGCGACACGCCGAAGGACATCAGTTCCCGACGCAGTTCTGGATCCTCACGAGCGGTAAGAATCAACCCGGTATAAGGAACAGCCAAACGCAAAATGGCGATGACCCGTTTGAAATCCTCATCATTCACAAAATAGCGCTCGTCGAAATCGACGCCCTGGGCCGGCTTCAAACGTGGAAAGCTCAAAGTATGCGGCCCGACGTTGTAACGCTCCTGTAAATACAAGGCATGGCGCACCATACCAAGCACTTCGAAGCGCCAGTCGTAGAGCCCGAAAAGCACCCCAAGCCCGACATCGTCACAGCCTGCCTCGAAAGCACGGCTAAGACCATCCAGGCGGTATAGATAATCACCCTTCCGTGTATTCCCGGGGTGCATCATGGAATAAGTGTCGTGATGATAGGTTTCCATGAATATCTGATAGGTACCTATCCCAGCTTCTTTGACCTTTTTGTAGCCTTCGATGTCAAGAGGAGCCGCGTTGATATTGACTCGACGAATTTCGCCATGCCCCGATTTGACGGAATAGACCTTCTTCACCGTATCGGCAATAAAATCGGCATCATATTTCGGATGTTCACCGAAAACCAGGATCAGGCGTTTATGTCCCTTATCTTCAAGAGCTTCGACCTGCTGACCGACTTCTTCCGGAGACAATGTCCGTCGCACCGCATTGAAATTGGAGCGCTTGAAGGCACAATAGGTACAGTCGTTGACACAATCGTTGCCGATATACAACGGGGCGAATAAAACGATGCGATTACCATAAACGGTTTCCTTGAGTTGCCGGGCCGCAGCAAATATTTCCTGGACCAACTCCGGATCGTCTGTCAGCACCAGGTCGGCCGTCTCCTCAACCGAAAGAGGTTCTTTTGCAAGGCTCTTGGCAATGATTTCCCGCACCCGCGAGGCGTCCGGCTTTTTTCGGGCGAGAAGACCGTTGAGATGATTTTCGTCGATAAAATCGACAGCTTGCCTGCTGAGTTCCATGGATGGTAATGCGCACATAGTATCAACCCTCTTTCCGTATAGGTTTTGTGAGTTGTTCAAGATGAGTGGGAGAATCACCGCGCCCACGCCCTGGAGTTCTCCCCAAATGCTTTATCTGTATCAATGCAGCATCTCTGCTTTGTTCCGGGGTTTCTGTAGAGGCAGCTTTGCTCGGATAAATTTCATACAATTTCCGATACTCAACTGGCGTCAGATTGGGCATGACCACATTTGCCCCCCAACACAGCCCCATTTCACGGCCGGATTTGCGATCCAAGGTAGCAAAAGCCGTGGTGCTGGGAATATTCGCTCCAGGACACACAATACGTGCCAATGCCAGAACCTTCAAACCCATCTCCACGGAATTGGGGACCTGCTCTGCTGCCATCTTGACATTCTCTTTCATCCCAAGGGGGGTTTGCGGATGTGGAATGAAGGGGCCGACACCGATCATGTCGAGACCAAGTTCGGCAAACAATTCGATATCGCGAGCCAAATCATCATAGCTCTGCCCGGGCACCCCGATCATGACACCGCTGCCGGTTTCGTATCCGAGCGCCTGCAGGGTTTTAAGCATGGCAACACGATCGCATTGCGGCTGCCCTTCCTGCGGGGGATGGATGCGGTGAAACAAGTCTTTGTTGGAAGTCTCAAAACGCAGCAGATAGCGATCTGCTCCACACTTGCGCCATTCCTGCCATTCATCGACATTCCGTTCACCGAGGCTTAAAGTAATGGCAAGATCGGTTTCGGTTTTAATCCGGAGGATCAGATCGGAAATGAACTCCTTGGTCAACCCCGGATCTTCCCCACCCTGCAGAACAAGGGTCCCGAAACCGAATTTCACAGCCTTGTGAGCGCATCGGAGAACTTCTTCGGTTTTAATGCGGTAGCGCTTGATGGAAAGATTATCGCGCCGGATGCCGCAATACGAACAATTACGCGAGCAGATATTGGACAACTCAACCAACCCACGCAAATGAACCTCATCCCCTACAGACAGGCGCCGAAGCTGATCGGCCTTTTCCCGGAGAGAATCAAGCTCCTCCCCTGGAGAACATTTCAGCCACTGAACAATTTCCTGACGATCCATATTTAATCCATCCCGAATAAAATCTTGAAGACCGATGCAAACATCATGATGGATACTAATGGATCGCATGGAAATATTCTTTGATTTAGATCAAATTTACTTACTTTGTGGTGTTTACAAAAAAATAAAAAGGCCGGATGCAATGCATCCGGCCCTTTTTTTCCAAGAAGGATGAGACCTTCTTACAGCTGCTGGCGCTTGAAGTAGTGGGTGTGCAGCAGGTGATGCGCTTTTTCGCTGAGCGGTTTGCCCAGATACTTCTCGTACAGCTCGATGATGTACGGGTTTTCATGGGACTTGCGCAGCTCTTTGCCCTCGTCTTCAGCGTACAGAACCTGATTACGCTTGGCGAGGACTTCCATGTCACCATGGTGATAGGGCTGACCACCACCACCGATGCAGCCACCGGGGCATGCCATGATTTCAATGACATGGAACTGTTTTTCACCGCTTTGAACCATTTCGAGCAGCTTGCGAGCATTACCGAGACCGCTGGCCACGCCGACATTCAGAGTATGGGGGCCGACCTGGATCTCGGCGGTTTTAACGCCGGTGAGGGTACGCACAGCTTCGAACTCAACCTTGGGCAGGGTTTCGCCGGTAGCCAGTTCGTAAGCGGTACGCAGAGCGGCTTCCAGAACACCGCCGCTGTTACCGAAGATCGGAGCAGCGCCCGTCGATGCGCCGAGCGGATTATCGAAATCTTCGTCAGGCAGCTTATCAAAATCGATGTTCATGCGCTTGATCAAGCGACCCAGCTCACGAGTGGAAATAACGATGTCGACATCGGGGTTACCGTTAACGGCAAATTCCGGACGGGAACATTCGTATTTCTTGGCGAGGCAAGGCATGACCGAAACAACGACCATTTTTTCGCGAGGGATGCCGAGGATTTCAGCGTAGTAGCTCTTGGCGATGGCACCGAACATCTGCTGAGGCGACTTGGCGGTCGAAGGTACGTCGAGCAGCTCGGGGAACTGATGCTCGAAGAACTTAACCCAACCCGGGCAGCAGGAGGTCATGATAGGCAGCTTGACGCTCTTATCTCCGTCGAGGAACTTCTGCAGGCGGTCGAGAAATTCGGAGCCTTCTTCCATGATGGTGAGGTCGGCAGCGAAGTCGGTGTCGAACACATGGTCGAAACCGAGGGTACGCAGCGCCGCAGCCATTTTCCCGGTAACGCTCTGGCCGGGCTCCATGCCGCAAGCTTCGCCCAGGGCAGCGCGGACAGCCGGAGCGGTCTGCACAACGGTCACCTTTTCAGGATCAGCGATGGCGTCGATGACTTTCCAGGTGTGATCGTTCTCGACCAGTGCGCCTACGGGACAAACCGCCGTACACTGTCCGCAGTTGGTGCAGACGGTGTCGTACAGGTTCATTTCGAAGGCGGGAGCGACAACAGCGTCGAAACCGCGGTTAACGCCGGACAGGACACCGCAAGTCTGGACACTGTTACACATGGTTTCGCAACGCCGACACAGGATGCATTTGTCCATATCGCGAATGATGGACGGAGAAACGTCCTCACGATAGGTGGACATGGCCCCGGTAACACCGATCTCGCGAATCCCGAAATATTCAGCCAGATCCTGCAGTTCGCAGTTGCCGGATTTGGCGCAGACCAGACAGTCTTTGGGATGGTCGGACAGCATCAGTTCCAGTACGGTGCGACGAGCGTTCAGAACACGAATGGTGTTGGTCTTGACGACCATGCCGTCCATAACCGGAGTGGCGCAAGCGGGAGCAAGGTTACGCCGCTTTTCAACCTCAACCACACAGACGCGGCAGGAAGCGACCATGTTGTTGTATTTCATTTCATCCATCTGCAGGAAGCAGAGGGTAGGAATATGGATGTCGAGTTTCTTGGCCGCATCCAGTATCGTGCTACCCGCCGGCACCTGAGTCGTTTTACCATCGATGGTTATATTCATCATAGACATCTGGAATGTCTCCTTTCATTACTGTTTGATGATGGCGTCGAACTTACACTTGTCCAGACACGCGCCACACTTGATACATGCGGCCTGGTCGATGACATGGACTTCCTT
>JASKKK010000091.1 GCA_030154185.1 Desulfuromonadales bacterium | reverse complement strand
CACAGCGAACAACGATTCAGGATTCATAATGCAGCAAAACCTCCAGAGTGGGATAGACCCTCTTCATACCATTACCCACTTGAAATAGCGAGGAGCCTGCCAAGGTGCTGCGCGGGGAGATGGCGGAATCGACTCTCGATTACAAGGTCCCGTCCGATGGCAAAGTCTACGGCACCTGCATGCCGCGTCCTACCTCCGTTCCGAAGGCTTGCGGTCTGTGGGACTTCGGGGAGGATATGCGCGAGCAGCTGCCGGACAACACCCTGGAGTGCGCCCTGGTGCAGGCGGAAGTCGCCCATGCCAACATTTTGGGCATCGACACCTCCGAAGCGGAAAAAATGCCCGGCGTGGTGAAAGTGGTTACCCACAAGGATATCAAAGGCAAAAACCGCATTACCGGTCTGATTACCTTCCCCACCAACAAGGGCGACGGCTGGGATCGTCCGATTCTCAACGATGAAAAAATCTTCCAGTACGGCGACGTTATGGCCATCGTGTGCGCCGATACTCGCGAACACGCCAAAGCGGCAGCGAAGAAGGTGAAAGTCGATCTCGAGGTCCTGCCGGCGTACATGAACGCCATGGCGGCCAAAGCCGAGGATGCCATCGAGATTCATCCCGGCACTCCGAACGTCTACTACGATTGTATTCTCAAAAAAGGCGACGAAACCAAGCCCTACTTCGAAAAGGCCGCTCACGTCATCGAAGGTACTTACTACTTGGGCCGGCAGCCTCATATGCCTCTCGAGCCGGATGTAGGATTCGCCTATATCGACGATGAAGATCGCGTCGTTGTACATTCCAAATCGATCGGGATCCATCTGCATCACGCCATGATATGTCCGGGGCTCGGCCTTGAGCCTAGCCAGTTGGTTCTGCGGCAGAATCCCACCGGCGCCACCTTCGGCTACAAGTTCAGCCCGACCATGGAAGCGCTGGTCGCCGCTGCTACCATAGCTACCGGCCGTCCCTGCTTCCTTGGCTATGACTGGTATCAGCAGCAGACCTACACCGGCAAGCGTTCCCCGGCATTCCTGAATGTTCGTCTGGCCGCCGACGAGAATGGCAAATTCCTCGCTGTGGAAACCGACTGGGATCTCGACCACGGTCCCTATTCCGAGTTCGGCGACCTGGTAACCTGTCGCCAGGCCCAGTTCACTATGGCCGGTTACGACATCAAGCACTTCCGCGGCCATGGCCGTACCGTTTGTACCAACCATGCATGGGGTTCGGCTTTCCGCGGTTATGGTTCGCCGCAGGCATTTCTGGCCGGTGAATCGTTGGTCGACGAACTCGCCGAGAAAATGGGTTTGGATCCCCTCGAACTGCGCTACAAAAACCTCTATCGCCCCGGCGCTACCACGCCCACCGGGCAGGAACCGGAAGTTTTCTGCTTCCCCGAGATGTTTGACATCCTGCGTCCCAAGTACAAGGATGCTCTGGAACGGGCGAGAACCGGTTCCACTGAAACCAAGAAGCGCGGCGTCGGCATCTCTCTCGGCATCTACGGTTGCGGCCTGGACGGGCCGGACACCTCCGGCGCTTGGGCTCGTTTGGAAAAAGATGGCAGCGTTACCGTCGGTACGGCCTGGGAATGCCACGGTCAGGGTGCGGATATGGGTACGGTCGCTTTCGCTCATGAGGCCCTGCGTCCGCTTGGCCTGACCGCCGAGCAGATCCACCTGAGCATGTGCGACACCGCGCTGCACCCCAATGCCGGCCCTTCCGGCGGCAGCCGTCAGAATGTCGTTTCCGGGAATGCCATTCACGCAGCCTGCGTCAATTTGCTCGGCGCCATGCGTAAAGACGATGGCAGCTATCGCACCTACGACGAGATGGTCGCCGATGGAATCGAGGTTCAGCAAGAGGGGACCTTTACCACTCCTTGTACGCATATGGACCTCGAAGATCAGCAGGGTAATCCCTTCTGCATCTACATGTACGCCCTGTTCATGTCGGAGGTCGAAGTCGATATCACCACCGGCGAGACCAAGGTGCTTAAAATGACCTATGTCGGCGACAATGGCACCATCTCCAACCGTCTGTTGGTCGACGGCCAGGTCTACGGCGGTCTGGCCCAAGGGGTCGGTCTGGCTCTGACCGAGGATTTTGAATTCATCAAGGAGCACTCGCACATGATCGGCGCCGGGTTCCCCTTTATCAAGGACGTTCCCGACGACATGGAGTTGATCTATGTGGAAACGCCGCGTAAAGACGGGGCGCTCGGACAAGGTGGTTGCGGTGAAGGTCCGCTGACTTCTCCGCACGTCTCCATCGTCAACGCCATCAAACATGCTTGCGGGGTTCGCATCCGTGCCCTTCCGGCATATCCCGAGAAGGTTCTGCAGGCACTGCAGTCCGAGAAAAAGTCCTTCGACGTGGAGGACGCACTGGAAGGCGGCTGGATTTGCGACAGCGTCGATGCGGTATCGCCCCGAAAAAAGAAAAAAGCCCAAAAAACAGCCGGTACGGGCGCTCAGCCCGCAGCTGCTGATTAATCATCTGTAGTAAATGCAACACGCTAGCCTCCGGCACCGGTTTTTTCCGGGTGACGGTGCCGGAGGCTTCTTTGCTATGTCATCAGTACGATGAAGAGCGCCGGGCTGCTCTTCATCGCCTTCTTTTATCAGATACCGGTATCAGAATCTGCAAATTAATTATTAACCAGGGGACTGTTCCCGTGTTCGTTCAGGTGGCGCCGATGTGTTCCCTGAGCAATAAGCCAAAGGAGAAGGAAGTAGTCGATGGAAAAAGAACAACGCATCGCATGGGAGGCCCAATGTATTCAGGAAGAACCTCCGGCCTGTTCGACGACCTGTCCTTTGCATGTTGACGTCCGGCAGTTCATGAAGGAGATGGCCGAAGGCGACGTGAACGAAGCCTACAAGGTGTTGCGTAAAAATCTGCCTTTTGTAGGGATTTTAGGGCGCATTTGCACGCACCCCTGTGAGACAAAATGTCGCCGGGGCGAAGTCGGAGGGGCTCTTGCCATCGGTTCTCTTGAGCGGTTTTGCGTAGAACACTACGGTTCGCCTGACCGGGTCAAACTCCTGCCCCGCAAAAGCAAGACTGTGGCGGTAGTCGGTGGCGACGTCGCCGGCCTTGTCGCTGCGCATGATTTACGTAAAAAGGGTTACGGGGTAACTTTGCTGGAGCCCGGTAATCACCTGGGGCAAAGCTTTCGTAAATTTTCAGAGGATTTGCTGCCAGATTCGGTGATCGAGGAAGAATTGGGTGCTCTGAAGGACATGAAGGTGGATGTTCGGTTCGGTGCCACTCTGGATGCCGCTGCCTTCGAGGCCCTATGCACCGAATTTGATGCCGTGTTCGTCGACCGTACCTCCTCTGAGTGCGCGTCCCTGCCCCTAGAAAAGGATAATGACGGCTTGATTGGTGTCGATCCTATCACCGGTGGCACTTCATGTCCGGGAGTTTTTGCCGGTGGGAAAGAGGGCGAGGTGCCGATCATGCTGGCCGCAGATGGCCGTAAGGGCGCACTGTCCATCGAGCGTTTTTTGCAGCAGGCTCATATGACCATCGGCCGGGAAAACGATGGCCCCTATGAAACCAGACTTTACACCAATCTCGAAGGGATCGCCCCGCTTGACCGGGTTCGTTGCGCCGACCCCGATGTCGGCTATACGCTCGGCGAGGCGGTGCAGGAAGCGACGCGTTGCATCCAGTGCGAATGTATGGAATGCGTAAAGGTCTGCCAGTATCTTGCGCACTACAAAAAATATCCAAAAAAATATATCCGCCAGTTTTTCAACAATGAAAAAGTTTTGCTTGGTGCTGCCCACAGTTCAAATCAGACGATCAATTCCTGTACCAATTGCGGACTGTGTGCCGAAGTCTGTCCGAATGATCTCCATATGGGGGAGGTCTGTCTCGAGGGGCGGCACGCGATGTTGCAGGGAAACTATATGCCTCCCTCGGCCCACGAATTCGCCCTGCAGGACATGGAGTTCAGCACCAGTGATGAGTTCGTTACGTGTCGCCATCAGCCGGGTACCCAGCAGAGCGCCTATCTTTACTTTCCCAGTTGCCAGTTGAGTGCCACGGCTCCGGCCGAGGTTCTCGAATCGTACCGTCTCCTTTGTGAAAATCTGTCGGGCGGGGTTGGTATTCTGCTCGGTTGTTGCGGGGCGCCGGCCTATTGGTCAGGTCGCGAAGCCCTGTTCCGGGAGACTTTGAAAACTCTTCGCCAGCAATGGCAGGCCATGGGAAAGCCTGAAGTGATCACCGCCTGCTGCACCTGCCAGAGCGTGTTCAGCGAACATCTCCCCGACATTCCGATCAAGCCGCTATGGCAGGTTCTGGAAAACAACGCACTGATCGATAATGCCTGTCGGGAAAAGGATGCCGGAAAAACCATCGCAGTCGTCGACCCATGCAGCAGCCGTTACGATCCGGAAATACAGAACGGTGTGCGTCGCATCCTCGGCAATCTCGGGTTCACCCTGGAGGAGTTGCCCCTCTCCGGAGAGTTGGCAGAATGTTGCGGATACGGTGGATTGGTTTTCAATGCCAATCCAAAACTGGATAACGCTATCGTGACACGTCGGGCGGGCGAAAACGAGCGGGACTATCTGGCCTACTGTGCCATGTGCCGCGATAAATTCGTCAATGTTGGTAAGCGTACCGCGCATCTCATCGAGTTGCTGTTCCCTTCGGTGGCCGGCAACGATCCCTGGGCGCGGGGCTGGATCTCCTGGTCCGAGCGCCGGAAGAACCGCCGGCGGGTAAAGGACGAACTGCTGGTTAATCTTGGTGAAACCGTGGAGCATACCGTGGAGTCTTACGAAAAAATCGTTCTGCATATCGATTCTGAGTTGCTTCGCACTTTGGACAGTCGCCGCATTCTCGAGTCCGATCTGCGTCAGGTCGTTTTCCATGCCGAACAAACGTGCAAGCGTCTGCGCCATAACCAGAGCGGCATGTTTCGCGCCAACCACAAGATGGGCAATACCACCTTTTGGGTCGATTACGCTCCCGAAGACGAAGGTTATCGAATTCACAATGCGTATTGTCACCGCATGAACGTCACGGGGGTGAAGTAAATGAAGTTTTCTGAAGAAGAGATCCAGAACTGGAAATGCGAGACATGTGGCGAAGGCCTGGTTATGAGGAAGGTGGAGTTTTCCTATATGAAGGGATCTTTCCACGCGGAACTGCCGGCCTGTCCCAAGTGCGGCCTGGTATTGATTACCGAGGAACTGGCCATGGGCAAGATGGCCGAGGCGGAAAAGGCTCTTGAAGACAAGTAACGTTGCTCAAGCCTGCCCCTTGAATAAGCCCAACCTGTATGAATCTCCGGTTCTGCGCAACGCAACGGGGGCGGCCATCCGTCCGGGCGGTTTGTCGGTTCTGAAAGCAGCGTTGGAACGCTTTCCCTTTAAAAGAGGGGCACGGTTGCTGGATGTAGGTTGCGGCATGGGGGCCAGCGTCGCGCTTTTGCGAAGTCGATATGACCTGCGTGCGATCGGCATGGATTTGTCGCGGGTTTTGTTGAGCGAGGGGGCGAAGAGCGTGGCCTCTTTGCCCCTGGCGCAAGCCAGGGCCGAAGCTCTGCCCGTGGCAGACGGCTCCCTGGAGGGGGTGATCTGTGAATGTGTGTTGTCCCTGGTGGCCGACTCGAAACAGGTTCTTTCCGAATTCCACCGGGCCCTTATGCCCGGCGGCCGGTTCATCATGAGCGACATATATCGTCGTAATCCATCGGACAACAAACATGCCTTGCCTTGCAAAAATTGTTTTTCAGGGGCCAGCGATCGGGAAAGGATTCTCGGTAATCTGATCGATGCCGGATTTTCCCTGCATCTGTGGGAGGACCATTCGCATCTGCTGAGAGAACTTGCCGCAAAGTTGATTTTCATGCACGGTTCCATGTCCGCATTCTGGGAACAGTTTGCCGGGGAAAGCAACGGCCGGCAGATGGAAGAGGCGGTGCGGGCCATGCGTCCAGGGTATTGTCTGGTTGTAGCCGAAAAAACATGATTCGATGAAATATATCGATGTTTCGCATGGGTCATACTACAGAAAATACAATTACCGGTGAATTTTTATCCTTATTTCTGTAAGTAGTCCGGCAGTATAGTCCACTGCCATAAGGAATAAAGCTATCTTTAGGTTCGTTTCAATAATCTTGAAGTTTCGCAACCGCTCCGGCGAGACCCGGAATAAAGGAAAAACCGATGAGCAATGAAATGTCCCGCATGTTGGAACTGGTCACAAACGGTTATTACTGCAGCCAAATACTACTGACGCTCGGCTTGGAAAATCGTGGAAAACACAATCCGGATCTGGTGCGTGCCATGGCCGGTCTGGCCCATGGCGCGGGCTTCGGCGAAGGTACTTGCGGAGCCTTGACCGGTGGTGCCTGTCTGCTGGCTTTGTATGCAGGCAAAGGTCGCGACGAAGAACACGAACACGAAGCTTTTATGACAATGCGCAGCCAGCTTGCGGATTGGTTCAAGGAGGCGGTTGGCGGGCAGTACGACGGTATCGACTGCGAAACCATTGTCGGCGACGGTGAAGATAAAGAGGTACGATGCGGACAGATTGTCGCCGCAGTGTATTCCAGGGTTATAGCCCTGCTGGACGAGCACGGCATCGATCCCATGGAGGACGGTCTTGAATGAGGCAGTAGCCAAGCCCTGGAGCACGGAAAGCCTTTGCCCGGTGTGTTTGAAACGGATATCCGCCGAGCGGGTAATCGACGGGCAGGAGGTCTGGTTGGTGAAATCCTGCCCGGAACACGGAGAGACTCGTACCGTACTCTGGCGCGGGGAGCCTGATTTGCCGGGGTGGCAGCGTCCCAAGATCCCTTCGCAACCTCCGGTCTGTTTCACCGAACCGCAGTTTGGTTGTCCGTACGATTGCGGATTGTGCAGCAATCACGGACAGCATAGCTGTTCAGCCCTTTTTGAAATTACCTCCCGTTGCAATATGAATTGCCCGGTCTGCTTTGCCGACAGCGGCTCGTCGGCAGAAAGCGACCCCTCTCTCGATACCATCGAAACCTGGCTCAAATCGGTACGTCGGGCTTGCGGCGATCACATCGTCATTCAACTTTCCGGCGGCGAGCCGACGGTTCGGGAAGATTTGCCCGACATCATTCGCATGGTCCGTGCAGAAGGATTCGGATTTGTTCAGGTAAATACCAATGGCTTGCGTCTGTCAGGCGATCCGGCCTATGCCGGGCAACTGCAGGAAGCCGGTCTGACTTCTGTATTTCTCCAGTTCGATGGAACAACGGACGAGGTTTATCGAAGATTGCGCGGTCGTACGCTGTTGGACGAAAAAGTGCAGGCCATCGAAAACTGCATGCAAAGTCGACTGGGAGTTGTGCTGGTACCGACGCTGGTTCCGGGGCTCAACCAGGATGACATCGGGAATATCCTCAGGTTCGGGATGGAGCGTGCTCCCGGGGTGCGCGGCGTGCACTTCCAGCCGGTCAGCTATTTCGGTCGTTATCCGTCGGCTCCGGATAATACGCAGCGTTTGACTTTGCCCGAAATCATCCGTGCCATCGAACAACAGACGGAGGAGCTGATGAAGGTTGAGGATTTTGCTCCTCCCGGCTGCGAGCACAGTCACTGTTCTTTTCACGGTAATTTTGTGGTGTTGGATAACGGCAAGGTGATGCCTCTCAGCAGCCAAAACGCCACGTGCTGCAACAAGCCCTCTCCGGCGGCAGAAGGAGCCATGAAATCGACCAGGTTTCTGACCCACCAATGGGCAGCTCCCGAAATTGAAATGCCGCCTGCGTCGAAGGCGGGGAAGGAAAAATGCTGTGATTGCTCTGAACCCCCGAGCCTGGATGATTTTTTGAACAGGATCAAAACCCATACTTTTGCCGTTTCGGGCATGGCTTTCCAGGATGTCTGGAATGTCGATCTAGAACGCACCCGCAATTGTTGTATTCATGTCGTGGCTCCGGATGGCCGGCTGGTGCCCTTTTGTTTGTACAATCTGACGTCGGCTGACGGACACCCCCTTTATCGCGGAAAGAGTCATGCAGATATCGCCCCTTGATGCCTGGACGGCCAGTCAGATCGGGTTGGCTTGCAGCGAGGAATTGTCCATAGCAGCTCTACGCACCTGTCAATTGAAAAGGTTGAAGGAAACCCTCCGCCATGCGGTATCCAACAGCCCCTTTTACCGGGAGCGTTTGGTCGGAGTTCCCCCTTGTCATAGCCTGGATGATTTGAAAGAACTGCCTTTCACTACCGCCAGGGATATTGTCGAGCAGGGGTTGCAGATGGTGGCAGTATCCCAGGGGGAGATCGAGCGTGTCGTGACTTTGCAAAGTTCCGGGACTACCGGTCAGCCCAAAAGGCTTTACTTCACCAGGCTGGATCTGCAACGGACCCAGGACTTTTTTCGGTGTGGCATGTCCCAGGTGCTGAAGAGCGGGGATCGGGTGTTGGTTTTTTTGCCGGGTGAGCTGCCGGACAGCCAAGGCAGATTGTTGGCGGAAGCGCTTAAGGTCCATGGCATCGACAGTGATGTTTACGGTCTGATAAAGGATCCCGAGGACGCCGCTGAACTGCTCGGAAAACGGGCTTATAACTGTGTCGTGGGAATCCCGATCCAGATATTGTCGGTTGTACGTCAACCGGCCGCAGTTCATCCCCGAGGTCGCATCGGCAGCGTGTTTCTGACATCCGATTACGTGCCCTCCGCGCTTGTCGAGGAAATCGCTCGAACCTGGGGTTGCCCGGCTTTCAATCATTTCGGTATGACCGAACTCGGATTGACCGGTGGCGTGGAATGCCAGGCTCTGGCGGGTTATCATCTGCGTGAACCGGACTTTTTTTTCGAAGTG
>JASKKK010000028.1 GCA_030154185.1 Desulfuromonadales bacterium | reverse complement strand
GGCGGCCCTCATGGTCGTCTCCGTCGCTTCGGTCAGTGCAGCTGCCGATGACTTCAAGCGTTACAGCGTTGGTGTGCAGATGATGTATCTCACCCCGGATACTGATTGCAGCTTCACTGAATCGGTTGGGATCGGCGTAAGCGCTGAGGATACGATGACCGGCGGCCTGACCCTGGAGTATTTCGTCACTCCTAATTTTAGCGCTGAGTTGGTTGCTGCGGTTGCCCATGTCGATCTCCAGCTCAATAATAATCACCTCAGCGGTGGTGAGGCCTGGCTGCTGCCCCCCTCCCTGTACGTCAAGTATCATCCCATGCCCCAGTGGAAAATCAGCCCTTATGTCGGCATTGGTGTCGACTGGGTATACGCCTGGGATGAGAAGCTCAATGTTACCGGAACGGACGTTGATCTCGATATCGAGGACAGCTTCGGTTGGGCCGCTAAGGTTGGTGCCGACATCAAGATCACTGAAAATCTTTATGCCAATTTCGATGTTATGTATTTGAACAATGAGACTGAAATGAACAGTGACGCCCTTGGGCTCAGTGGTACCGACCTCGACATCAAGGTCTGGAGCTACAATATCGGTATGAAATACCGTTTCTAAGAATTTGATCTGCAATGATCATTGGAGGGCCTGCTTCGGCAGGCCCTTTTTTTATGTACTCCTTGGCCAAGACGGGTACAATTTCGCCATGGGTGGGCTTGAATGATAAATCTTGATTATCCCTGAGTCATACCAATCATTAATTCCTGCCGATTACCAACGAAGAGCACGAAGGACACGAAGTTTTGATAGACGGGTTGGTAATTAAAACCAATTCTCTTCGCATTCTTCGTGACTTTCGTGGTGAACAGCCGTGTCTTTTGGCGTATAAAAAAACGGAACCGTTTGTGAACGGTTCCGTTGGTTTGTAACTGTGGTGGTGAGCGACGGTTACTTTTTTCTCAGGGCATAAACGCTCAATTCGACCCGCCGGTTGCGCTGGCGCCCCTCGGCGGTGGTGTTGTCGGCGATGGGGAAGGCTTCGCCATAGCCTTTGGCTTCAAGCCTCTCGCTTTTGATGCCGAAGTTTTCGATCAGGTAATTGCGCACACTGTCGGCCCGGCGCTGGGACAGGGCGAGGTTGTAGGCGTCTGAGGCGGTCCAGTCGGTATGCCCGGCGATGAGAATGCGCGAACCGGGATATTGGCGTATGAATGCGGCCCCCCGTTGCAGTTCGGTTTGGTAGCGGGGTTTGATGTTCGCCTTGTCCACATCGAATTCGATCGCCAGGGTTAGGGAAATGGGGCAGCCATCTTCGTCGACCATCAGACCTTCAGGGGTACCGGGACACTTGTCTTTCTGGTCGGCGATGCCATCGCCGTCGCTGTCGGTCATGCAGCCTGCCGCATCGACGGGCATGCCCGCCGGGGTGTCGGGGCATTGGTCGTGGATATCGGGCACCCCGTCCCCATCCTTATCCACCGAGCAACCGTGCTGATCCACCGGCAGCGATTCCGGAGTGTTGGGACAACGATCCCTGTAGTCGGGCACGCCGTCCCGATCGCTGTCGAGAGGGCACCCGACCTTGTCGACGGGGGCACCCGCAGGAGTGTCGGGGCAGGCGTCGTTGGCATCGATGACACCGTCCTTGTCCGAGTCTTTGGGGGCGAGGGGCGGAGCGGGATGCTGGTTGCTGCCGAAGAGGTAGGTAAGCCCCGCCGAGTAGATAAAGTTGTTTTCCGGGTCCCCGAAAGCGAAGACATGTCGCAGATCGCCGCGCAATGCAAGGCTGTCGGTCAGAAAGTACTTGAGGCCGATGCCGTAATTCAACAGCAGATCCGTCTCACTGTCTCCCCGATCGGGATCTACGGTAATGCCCCCGATGCCGCCGGCAAGGTAGGGGACCAGACTGCTTTGGGGCATGAAATGGTACAGGGCGTCCAGCCGGTAAAGCAGACCATCGACATCGTAGCTCCGGCCATTTTCGTAGTCGGTATTGAAATAGTTCAGGACGAACTCGGTGCTCCAGCTGTCTGTCAGGTTGTAGCCCAGTCCCAGACTGTAGGTCAGGTCGTCGTCCAGGTCCTGATCGCCTTCAAAGACATAGCCTCCCAGCATGGGGGAGACGGAAAACTTTTTTTGGGTGCGGGGTGCGGCCAGACCCGGCCACGCCGTCAGGCAAACCAGAGATATGCATAATGCACTAAGGAGAATACGGAACACAGCGCTTTTCATGATATCCCTCCCGAGGTTGCCAACGGAGACACGTGCGGTGAGATTGAGGGGTAGAAAAGTGTCATCATTTTAACATTTCAGGTTTTTAATTCAAGCGGAAAGTTCAAAAATGCCATGTCAGAAAAACCCCGCCGCCATCGCCTCGGGCGCCGAATTCACTGCGTGCCAGAATATGGCTTTTGGGAGAACGGCCAAGGTTGAACGCATAGAATACCATCAGATCCAGGTTGTCTGAAAGAGAAATATTCACCTCGGGACGCAGCAGACAGGAAAGATCCTGCAGGTTGCAGAGGATCAGACCGGATAAATCGACCAGCGGGTGGATTTCATAAGATGGGGCGAGCAGCAGATAGTGGTGTCCGAGCAGATAGCTGAGACCTTCGCGTATCGGTGCCGATGTCATGGCCCTGGCATATTCGCCGGGCTTGTCGGCGCCGGCTCCATTGTAGAGATACTGGCAGGGCAGTACCAGGCCGTTATCGAAACGGTACCAGCATTCGAGGGCTGCAATGGCGAAAAAGCGATGCAGATCTCCATCCGGATTTGAAACATCCTTGCCTCCATAGGCGGCGATTTCCACCTTGAGACCAACACCGCCGAGATCGCCCGCCAGACCGATGCCTCCCATGGGGCGGTTCCTCAGCGTGCCGGTTATGCCCAGGATGTCGACGCCGTGGGCATTCCAGGAAAGCGTCATCAGGGCGCTGCAGTCGTCGGATTCGTCGCCGAGTATCGCATAGACGCCCAATTCGCCGGTCGATCCGAAGTAATAAAGGAGTTTCAGGGCATCGACGCCGGGCCGGATTTCGGTGTCGACGGCATCCGGAGCAAACGGGGCTATCACATCCAGCGGGGAGGCCAGCAGGATTCTGCCGAAGCCGATCGCTTGCCTGCCTGCGTCCCACTCCAGGTGCGCGGTCCGCCCGCTCAAGTGGAGACGGTCGACCTGTAATTGTCCTCTCAGAGAATGGCCTTCTCCCCAGGATTCCGTGAGATCGACGGTCCTTTGCCGGCTGTTTTCAGCCTGGGCGGCCAGGTCCGACGGCTTGGTTGCCAGCAGAATCGATTCGACCGCGGATTCAAAGTGCAGATTGCGGGGCAGGTCGGCCCGCATGCCGAGGCGCAGACTGTTGAGAGAGAGCTCTCCGCCGGCGCTCCAGTCCTTGGGGGCCGGTTCCAGATGAACATTGAGGGTTTTGAAGCGTCCGCTCCACGTGATGTTCTGTGCTTGGACGATGTGCGGCACGCAAAACGGCCATGTCAGTAGGACCAACGCCGCGATCAGGTCGCTATAAGGGAAACGCAGGGGGCGGTTTTTCGCGTTCTCTGTTGCCGGATTTTTCATGGTTGCTGTACGCGGTCATCTTCCAGACGACCGTCCCTGAGCCGAACGATTCTACGAGCTCGGGAAATTACCAGGGGGTCGTGCGAACTGAAGATGAAGGTTGTATGGTGCTGGCGGTTCAGCCGATGCATCAGATCGAGAAGCCCCTCTGCGGTCTGGGAATCGAGGTTGGCTGTTGGTTCGTCGGCCAGGATCACGGCGGGGTGTGATGCCATGGCACGGGCTACGGCTACCCGCTGCTGTTGTCCGCCGGAAAGATCCCTCGGTTTGCGGTTTTCCAACCCCCCGATGCCCAGATCCGCGAATAAGTCGCGAATGCGGGCGCGGCGTGCAGGTTTGGTCATGCCCTGCAGCATGAGCGTGAATTCGGCATTTTCCGCAGCCGTCAGTACGGGTATCAGGTTGTAGGATTGAAAGATGAAGCCGATATGGCGCAGACGAAAGTCCGCCAGGGCGCGGGTTGATCTCCGGCCGACGTCGCGTCCCTCGATCTCGATACGGCCCCGGGTCGGTTGATCGATGCCGCCTATCAGGTTGAGGACGGTCGTCTTGCCGCTGCCGGACGGACCGGCCAGCACGGTGAACTCACCCTTGTCGATGGACAGGCTGAATTCGGACAGAGCGACCACCTGCTGGTTTCCCAGGGGATAGATTTTCTCGACGTCGGTCAGTTGGATCAGGGGCATGGAAAATTGTCCTTTGTCACTTGTCACTTGTCACTTGTCACTTGTCACTTGTCACTTGTCACTTGTCACTTGTCACTTGTCACTTGTCCGCGGTGACTCTCGTTGTTGCCAATGACCAATGACCGATGACTAATGACCAATGACTAAACGTGCCTCATGGCTTCGGCAGGGGCCAGGCGGGCGGCTTTGATGGCCGGATAGATGGTTGCCGCCAGAGCCAGGCCCAGCAGATACAGGGATATTTTTGCCATCCAGGGCAGATCCCAGATCGCTCGCAAAACAGGGTCGAAAATTACGCCACCGAATTCTATGCTTTGCGGCATGATGCGGCGCAGGTCGATGCCGTGGTCCACCAGGTACCAGGTCAGCAGGCTTCCGAGCAGGGAGCCTGTGACCACGGAAAGAATACCCATGACCAGCCCTTCGGCGAGGATCATCTGGAAAAGACGACCGGGGGATGCGCCGACGGCGAGAATAATGCCGAATTCCCGTACCCGTTCCATCACCGACATCAACATGGTGTTGACGATGCCGATAGTGACAATCAATAGCATGATGGCGAAGATGACTTTCTGGCTGGCGTAATCGAGCTTGATCGAATTGGACAGATTCGGCATGGCAACGTCCCAGGCAACGGCATGCACCGCTGAATGTCGCATCAGAGCTGTTAGTTTCGGCATGACTTCGGAGACGTTGGCGGCTCGGTTCAGAATCAGGGCCAGTTCATGGATTTCGCCAGGAAAGCCGCCCATGGAAGCGGCTTTTTTCAGCCCGACCATGACCAGAGAACCGTCCACATCACGCAAGCCGGTATGCACGATGCCACGAATCCTGAAAAGCTCGCTTATCAGATCCCCCCGGCGGTTCTGCACGGTAATGACCAGTTTGTTGCCGACGGAAAGTTTCAGCTCGGAAGCGAGCCTGCTGCCGAGCAGGGCCCCCCGTCCTTCGGAACTGTTCAGCAGGCTGCCGGCCTCAAGCTGACGCAGAAAAGGATTGACGGCAGCTTCGTCGGCCGGAGCGATGCCGGTCAGCAGGATGCCCCGGCTTTCGCGGCTTGACTGTGCCAGTCCCGGCAGGTAGACGCGGGGCAGAACATGCTCCACCTCGGTCACCGCGGAGAGTTGTTTCGGCAGGTCGGCTGCAGCGTAGGTCAGGGCTTCGTCGCGCGAACGGTTGTAATCGCCACGATAAAGGGCTATATGCCCCGATCCGGCGCGCACGCCGCTGTCGATCATGCGTGCATAGGACCCGACGGCCAGGTTGTGAAATCCCTGCATCAGCATCAGACTGAGGCTCAGGGCGGTCAGGGTAATAAAGCTGCGCCGCCGGTTGCGCCATAAGTTTTTCCAGGCAAGGGTCAGGATGTCCACATTATTCCTCCCGCAGCGCATCCGCCGGTTGCAGTTTTGCGGCGCGTCGTGCCGGCAACCAGCCTGCCAGCAGGGCGATGATCAGCAGCATAACGGCTGGAAGCAGATAGTTGCCGGCCTCGTTGACGGCATGCAGCCTTGGCAAAATGGTGCTGCCGGCGTAGGTGATGGGGGTAAGATGGCGGGACAGATCGATGCCCACCTGTTGCATATAGAGGGTCATGAAAGCGCCGAGGCCGCAGCCGACAATCAAAGACAGCAGGCCCATGATCAGCGTTTCGCTCAATACCAGCAGACGGATCTGCCAGGTTCGCATGCCTATGGCCATCAGTACGCCGAATTCGCGGGTTCGTTCCATAACCGACATGTAGACCGTATTGAGAATACCGAGGCCGGTCGCGAGATACAGGATAACGGCTACGATCAGGCGGCTCGCATCGAAGCTGAGAATCGCTTCCTGAAGTTCCGGCATCAGAGATCCCCAGGTAACGATTCTCAGTTGCCCGGGCAGCAGGGCGGACAGGCGATCGGCGAGAACCGAGGCTTTATCCGGCCGATGAATCCGCAGGGCGATTTCGTGAACCTTGTTTTCCAGCACCATGACCTTCTGCAGCCAGGCCAGCGGCACCAGCACCAGACTGTTGTCGTGGGTGGTGTCGCCGGTCGCGAAAATGCCCGTTACCGTCAACAGGTCGTTGCCGATGGAACCGTCCGCCGCCTGAGTGACGAACACCAGTTCGTCGCCCGGCTCAACCCCAAGTTTTTGCGCAAGTCCCCGACCGAGCAGCGCTTCGTCGGCCGCCTCCTCGGCAGGATATCTCCCCCCCGTGAGGTGTTTTTCGAGGTTGGTTACCTGGCGTTCTTTGCGGGGCCGGATGCCGAGCAGTTCCGCCGGGTAGGTGTTATGCCCGTGTGACAGCAGTCCGAAACCGCGCAGGCGAGGCGACACCCCAAGAACGTCGGGATCCTTATCGAGTTCTTCCAGCAGAACGAAATCGGGGACAAAGGAATTGAATATCTCCCGGTCCTGTTGATAGCCGGGCATGGAAATGACGAGATGGCCACGGTATTGTTCGGTGGCTGCGGCCAGCATGTCGTTCAGCATGCCGGAGAATATCCCGAGAGCCAGGATAAGCAGAGCCGACGAAACCACCATGGCCGATACCGTCAGCAGGGTTCGGCGCTTGTTGCGCCAGATATTGCGCAGAGCAAGGGACAGCAGCATGTTCAGCGTCGTTTCAGATTGCGCAGAGAAAAGAAGTTTTCCGGCAAAGAGACGTCGAATGCGATCTGTTCGTATTCCAGAAGGGTCTGTTCCCCGGGTTTGTCCAACGGTTGCACGGTCATGCGCATGGGCAGCCGCCGCGCATCGACGGTCTGCACCTTGTCGAAGGTGATTTCCCGCACCATGGTCATATCCTCATCGAAGTAAGCGATACGCTGCGGCACCCGGTCGGCTCTGCCGATCTGATAAACGATTTTTCCCCAGACAACTGCGGCTTCCGGTTTCGGCAGACCTTCGATACGCCAGAAATCCGGGGTTTGTTCAAGCAGGCTGAAATCGTAATCCTGATCGATGTGAGATTGCTTGACCAGATCGTTGTTGGTTATGTGGCTCCCCATCCAGGCTCCGCCCATCATCGACGGTGGAATTTTGATGGTTCGGTCGACCTTGGGCAGATAGTTCCATACCTCCCGGTCGTTTTTCAGGGTTGCGACGCCTCGTTCCTTGGCGGGTTCGAGGATGCGCACGAGAAAACGTTCGCGTCCCCGGGACCAGGCTTCCATCTTCAGCGAGCGTTGCCAGTGCTCGGTGCGAACCTGCATGGTCATGAGGGCGTGAGAGGATTTTCCCGTATATTGGTCCTCCACTTCGCGTATCAACGCGCGCAGGTCGAGGTCGGGCGACGTTTGCGCCAAGACGGGCAGGGGCGCTACAATCATAAAGATGAGCCATGGCAGCATTGTGCGCGGGATCGTCATGGTTCGGTCCTGGTGAAGCGGCAAGAGGGTGTTTTCTATCAAGTATAAAGGGCGATAGCGGGATGCAAAGCCGGAATGGAGGTTTTCGCCGGAACCCTCGTCAGCTCTTGACCGCAGGCGGGGCGTGCATTACATTGTCCGCTTCGATCAAATCCTACCAAGGGAGTAGCTATGAGCAAGACGCAAAAACCGGGTGCAGACGGTAAAACCCGGCCGGCAACCGTTTCGCACCTTCCCAAGCGGGGTCACCGCCGTTTCGAAAACCTTTCCCTTTCGGAACAGAAGGAGCAGGTGCGCCTGGCCGATGCATCCATGCGTTATCGCATGATTCTCAATGCCGACGACGGTCGTGTCCTGGTGCAGTCGCTGTCGTCGCAGGATCTGTTTCTGACCATCAAGGAACTGGGGCGCGATGATGTGCCGGAACTGATCGCCATGGCTTCCGGTGAGCAGTTGACCTCATTTGTCGATCTCGACTGCTGGCGCAAAGACCGCATCGATGCCCCGACGGCATTGCATTGGCTGGCTCTTGCCATGACCGAAGGCGAGGAAAAAGTGTTGCAGGCGGCGAGATCCATCGATTTCGAATTGCTGGCGTTGATCATGCGCAAGTTCGTTCGCGTCCTGCGTGGACCGGAGGCTTTCCAGGATGAAGATAATCCTCCGGATCAAACCAAATGCATCGGCAGCTACGAGGTGGATACCGGCACATCCGGATATGCGCGTCTGGTGCGCAGCATGCTGGACTGCCTCTACCGGCTCGATCAGAGTTTCTATGCCGAACTGATGGAGACGCTGCGTTGGGAATTTTTCTCCTGTCTCGAGGAAAATGCCTATCAGGCTCGTTGTGAACGACTGCAGGATCTCGGTTTCCCCGATCCCTCGCAGGCCTTGGAGATCTACGCCTGGGTCGATCCGGAAACCTTTGATCCGCAACAGTATCGCCGGTACCCGGATATTTCCGACTCCCCACCGGCTCCCGGATTCGTGTTGAGTGTGCTGCGGGCCAGGGATCTGCTCGGCGGTGTTCTGGCAACGCCTCTCGATGATGATACCGGCTGGGAACTGGCCTATCTGGCAAACAAGGTTCTGGTCGCGGAGGGTGCCGATTTTGGCGATCGCGTGCAGTTGCGCGACCTTATGGATAAGGTGTACGGTTATCTCAACCTGGCACTCGAGCATCTTTGTCATACCGATGAAGAAAAGGCCGCGCGTCTGTTCAATGAAACCTATCTGTTACCCCTGTTCCGTCTTGGCTACAGTTTGACGTTGCAGTTGCAGCGACGCGCCCGGCAGTTGCTCAGGTCCGATGTCGGCCCATGGCTCGACGGAGCGTGGGGCACCGCGGTCGGGTTGCTTGCGCAGCGACGCCCCCTCTATCCTTTGATTCTCGACTCGCCTCCCGGCGAAGGCGGACGCCCTTTTCGCAACCTGGCCGATGTGCGGCGGACCCGGGAGATACTGACGAGCGTGGAAGCAACACGCCGATTATTTGAAGAACACCTTCCTTTCCGTTTGCCGGTACCGGACGATCTTGTTTTGGACGGCTGTCTTCCGGACCAGGTTCAAGCTGTCGGTCTGCAACATTTTTTCCTTACCGCTTTTGCCAATCGCCTGCTGGGCGGAACGTTTGACGCTACTCCCCTGTCTGCCGACAGTTTGGCGGCGCTGCATGGGCTGGTTTGCAAGGACAAAGAGCTTGACGCGACCTTGCGCGATGAAACGAGGCATTGGCTGGACAAGATGGAGCCTTTGGCATGGCCTTTCGTCGATGCCTGTCTGCAATGCCTGCATACCACCCTTTGTCCCTTGCTGCCCGAAAGGCTCGATGCGCGCTTCCTTGAAGGTTTGCTGATCCGCGTTTCTTGACCGAAGATCGGCGCCAGGAACAAATAGACTCTTGATTTTGGGCAGTTGTTATGATAGTGAATTCGTGTTAATAAAAAGAAGGTCATGCATCCGTTGTGGTGACGTTCTCCCTGCCGGCTGCATGGTGGCTCTGTCGGGATAACGACGGAGCCCGTTTGGATTTGGCCCAGCGCAAGATCAAAGGAGTGATCAAAATGGCAGAAGGTGTGGTGAAGTGGTTCAATGACGCCAAGGGTTTCGGTTTCATCGAGCAGCCGGACGGGCCGGACGTGTTCGTGCATTTCTCGGTGATTCAGGCGGAGGGGTTCAAGAGCCTGACTCAGGGGCAGCTGGTGCAGTTTGATATCATCGAAAGTCAGAAAGGGCCCCAGGCCAGCAATGTCATCAAGCTGTGATGGCGTTGCAAAAACTCGTCAACTGCTGCGTTGCTGCGATTGTCTTGCTGCTTCGACGTACGTAAGTACGCCTCATGGCTCGACCATCGCGCGCCTTGCATTTGGCGCTTTTTGCATAGCCATCCCGCCTGATGCTTTTTGCGAAAGCATCAGGCGGTAGAGGTGTTTTTCGATTGTAAGAAATGGAATGGTTGTACCGACGAGGCTCCGCGGATTTCCGCGGAGCCTCGTTTGTTTAGAAGCGGCGATGGTCTGAAAAACGTTTTGCCCGGTACCAGTCATCAATCACCGGCTTTGCTCATCCGGACCAGGCGGGCGACCGATTCGACGTGAGCGGTTTGCGGAAACATATCGACGGGCCGGATTTCGGCGGTACGATAACCCATGCGATACAGTTCCGCCAGGTCGCGGGCCAGCGTTTCCGGATTGCAGGATACGTAAATCAGGGTTCGGGGCTGCAGACGAATCACAGCCTGCAGAACTTCGCTATCGCATCCGCTGCGCGGGGGATTGAGAACCGCGGCGGCCAGTGCCGGCAGGGTCGTGATGAGATCCTGCAGCAGCTCCGACGCATCGCCGGCAAGAAAACGGCAGTTGGTCAGGTTGTTCATGGCCGCGTTCTGCTGGGCGTTGCGCACTGCTTCTTCGACCATTTCGATGCCGACAACCTGCCCGGCATCCTGGGCAAGATGCAGTGCAATGCCGCCGATGCCGCAGTACAGATCGAGAGCGTATTCGTTATTCCGCAAGCCGGCCCATTGCCGGATCAGGTTGTAGATACGAGCCGCCTGCTCATGATTCACCTGAAAAAAGGAAGTCGGCGATATGCGCAGACGGATGTCCCCGACCTGGTCGAACAGGTCCGGCTGGCCGATCATGCGCAACGTTTCACGCCCCAGGATGACGTTGCCGGCGGAAGCGTTGACGTTCTGCTGAATCGAGACGATTTCCGGTACCTTGCGTGCCACCCATTTGGCCAGCGCCGTGATGCGCTTGTATTCCCTTTGTGCCGTGACGAAGGTTACCATGGCCTTGCCGTTGGCCGGACTGACCTTGATCAGCAGATAGCGCAACAGGCCGCGCCGGGTCACGGGGTTGTACAGGTAGATGTCCTGACGCGCTATCTCGTCCCGCACCACATCGATGATGCGGTTGATGAGAGGATGATGCAGCGGACAGTTCCCTATGTCGACAACCTCGTGGCTGCCGCGCCGATAGAGTCCGATGAGAATGCGGCCTCTGCGACGCGCCAGGGTCAGTTTGGCGCTGGTGCGATAACCGAGGGGGGCGTCGGCTGCCCGGACAGGCGCAACCTCGATGTTTTTCAGCGGGGGATAGGCGCTCAGGGCCGCACGTACCTTGTCTCGTTTGAACTGTAACTGGTCTGCATAGCTCATTGACATCAGGGAACAGCCCTGGCAATCGCGCAGATAAGGGCATGGCGAAGCTCTGCGGGCAGGATTTTTGCTGAGCAGGCGGCGCAATTGCCCGACGATGCGGTGCTGCCCCTCATGCTCAACAGCGATGACGGCTTTTTCTCCGGGGAGAGCGCCGGCTATCAGAACCTCTTTCGTTGCATGCCGGCCGACGCCGATACCGTCGTCGTTCAGACGCTCGACGGTCACCTCCATGGTTTCGACAGGCGGCTTTCGACGCTGGCGGCGGGGATTCGATTTTTTTGTTCTTTGTTTGGACATGATTTCTTCAGCTTTCAAGGCAATGTATTCGAGTGTGAGGCACCATAAATCGTAATCAAACCGGAGTCAACGGCTCATTTGTCGGCTTGACTTCGCAAATAGCGGGTCGTAAACTCGTGCCGCCGCACTTGAAGATGCTTGCGTAAAAAGAGCATCAAAGGGGATGACTAAGCGAAATGCTTCAAAGGCAAGGCGCGCGATTGTCGAGCCAGGAAGCGTGCTTCCGTAGGTCGAAGCAGCAAGGCAATTGCTGCAACGCAGCAGTTGACGCGTTTTTGCGACGCCATCACTTAATGACCAGCAGCTTTTCCCGGCTCGATGCGAACCCGAGATATAAAGAACCAGAACGTTTAGCCGCCCTGAGTGCTGAGGCGCAGAGGAAAGCCTCATGGCGGGAAGTGACTGTTCTTCGCACCTGTGCGAGCTTTGCGGTAATTTCAGTTTTTTGCGAGACCATCGGTTTTTTCCGCTTGTTTCAAGGCCCTTTTCGATGTGCCCGTTTTCAAGGAGCAGATATTATGAGACGCGTTTCCCGACGGATTCAACTCGGCGATGTTGCCATTGGCGGTGATGCGCCGATATCCGTTCAATCCATGTGCAGCACCTCTACCGCCGATGTGCCGGCAACCCTCGATCAGATCACCAGGCTTGCCGATGCCGGATGCGAAATCGTGCGCTGTGCCGTGCCCGATGAAGAAGCCGCCCGGGCCTTGGCCGCCATACGGTCCAGCTGCCCCATTCCGCTGGTGGCCGATATCCATTTCGATTATCGCCTGGCCATGACGGCTTTGCATAGCGGTGTCGACGGTCTGCGTCTCAACCCCGGCAACATCGGCGCGCGGTGGAAAGTCGAGGAGGTTGTCAAGGCCTGCGCAGAACGCCGGGTTCCTATCCGTATCGGTGTCAACTCCGGGTCGCTGGAAAAGGAATTGCTCGAGCGCTACGGTCACCCCACCGCCGAAGCCATGGTACAAAGTGCCCTGGGGCATATCCGTATCCTTGAGGATCTCGATTTCCGGGATATCAAGGTGAGCCTTAAGGCTTCGGATATTCGGCGCACGGTCGAGGCCTATCGTCTGCTCGCCGCACAGGTCGATTACCCTCTGCATATCGGTATTACCGAGGCGGGCACCACCTGGTCCGGTACCGTCAAGAGCGCCGTTGGAATCGGAACGCTGCTTTACGATGGGATCGGGGACACCCTGAGGGTTTCGCTGACCGGCGACCCGGTCGAAGAAGTGCGGGTCGGCTGGGAGATTCTCAAAGCGCTGGAATTGCGTCGGCGGGGCCCGATATTCGTCAGCTGTCCCACTTGCGGGCGATGTCAGATCGATCTGATTTCCGTGGCGGAAGAAGTCGAGCAACGGCTGCATGACCTGCCCCTGTCGATTACCGTGGCGGTCATGGGGTGTGTCGTCAACGGGCCCGGCGAGGCCCGAGAGGCCGATCTCGGCATTGCGGGGGGCAAAGGGCAGGGGCTTCTTTTCCGTCGCGGCGAGATCGTCCGCAAAGTGCCGCAGGCCGAACTTGCCGATGCCCTGGTGACGGAGGCATGGAAGCTGGTCGACGAGGAGGGTGGCGACGATTAGCAGGGGGGTGAAAAATCCCCTTCGTGGCCTTTGCCGGAGTTGCAAATCGAAATCGGGGTTCCTCTCTGCGAGCCCATTTTTGTGCTTCGCAGGCGGTTCCCACCGGCCTGTCAGATCACCTTTCGGCAATAATAAATGGAGGCCGATTTCCCTGGAGACTGGAAATCGGCCTTTTTTATGGCTTACTTGTGCGGGTGACTACGAGGCCGCCGCCGAATTAAACATCTTTTTATGCGGTATTTGATCTGCTAGACTGCGGCGCCTGGTGGAGATGTTGACTTTTCAACCTGGTTTTCCCGAATGCGGAGACAGGCTGGTGCCGGCACGCAATGGCCCGGAATGCCTCCTGTCGTATGTCCGGATTCGAGATCGGGGGCCGACAAAGGAGGCAAGGTTTTGACTCACACGCAAGCCTGGCAGGAATTAAAGGAACACCACCGGCAGATATCCACCAAACACATGCGCGATTTATTTTCGCAGGATCCCCAGAGGTTTGAGCGTCTTTCTCTTTCGTTCGAAGACCTGCTTTTCGATTATTCCAAAAACCGCATTACCGACCATACCCTCAGGCTTTTGTGCGCTCTGGCCGGGCAGTGCGGTCTCGAGGACAAGATCGGTCGCATGTTTGCCGGAGAGCGGATCAATTGTACGGAGCAGCGGCCGGCTCTTCACGTGGCATTGCGCAATCGCTCTTCTCGTCCCATCCATGTTGACGGAGAGGATATCATGCCCCGGGTCCATGCCGTTCTGGACCAGATGCGGGCATTCGTCGACAAGGTCCATTCCGGGGCCTGGCGCGGTTTTACCGGCGAACCGATCTGCGATGTGGTCAACATCGGCATCGGAGGATCGGATCTCGGACCGCGCATGGCGGTGCAGGCCTTGACTCCCTACCACAAACCCGGGATAAAAGTTCACTTCGTTTCGAATATCGATCCGGCCGACCTCGCCGATACCCTGGCCGTGCTGCGGCCTGAGACGACCATCTTTTTGATCGCCTCGAAGACGTTCGGTACACAGGAAACCCTCGCCAATGCCCATGGCGCCCGCGACTGGTTTTTGCAGGCTGCCGGAGAAACGAAGCATGTGGCGCGTCATTTTGTGGCCTTGTCGACCAACCGTGAGAGGGTGCGGGATTTCGGCATCGATCCGGCCAATATGTTTCCTTTCTGGGATTGGGTCGGCGGCCGCTATTCACTGTGGTCCGCCATCGGGTTGTCCATCGCCCTGGCCGCAGGCATGGACCGTTTCGAAGAATTGCTGGCCGGCGGTCACGCCATGGACGAACATTTTCGCAGTGCGCCGCTGGACAGAAACCTGCCGGTTGTCATGGGACTGCTGGGGATCTGGTATGTCAATTTTTTTGGCGCGGCCACCCAGGCCATCGTTCCCTATGCCCAGCATCTGCAGAGGTTGCCGGCATATCTGCAGCAAGCCGACATGGAAAGCAACGGCAAGGCGACAACCTGCGATGGCCGTGCCGTGTGTTGCGATACCGGACCGGTGGTATGGGGAGAACCGGGCACCAACGGGCAGCATGCTTTTTTCCAGTTGCTGCATCAGGGGACCCGTTTGATCCCCGTCGATTTCCTGGTGCCGATGCACAGCCATTATGCTCCCGGCGAACATCACAATATCCTGTTGGCCAACTGTCTGGCCCAGTGCGAAGCGCTGATGCGAGGTCGTACCGACGCTGAAGCCCGGATCCAGATGGAGGCGCAGGGGCTGGATCAGGCCGATATCTCCCGTCTGGCACCACATCGGGTTTTCCCCGGAAACCGCCCCAGCAACCTGTTGATGTTCGACAAGCTTACGCCGCGGATCCTCGGGATTCTGATTGCGTTGTATGAACATAAAATTTATGTGCAGGGCACCTTGTGGGGAATCAATTCCTTTGACCAGTGGGGGGTGGAACTTGGCAAGCAACTGGCGGGAACCATTTTGACGGAATTGCAGGAAGATGGCGCACTGTCGGAACACGATGCATCCACTGCGGGATTGATTCGCCATGCCCGCCGGAATCTGTAACAGTCCTTCCGAACTTGTCCTTGCCGCAATGCGGTTGCAGAAAACCCACTTTCAGGTAAAGAATCGCCGGGCTCCTGTCGATATGATCTGCAGGGCTACCGCCTGTCGCGGTGCCCTGCCGATTCTTTTTGAAACAGGTGGGAATTCGCAGTGCGCAATACCTTCGACTTTGCCGCAACCTTTTTTATATCCTTATGTTTCTGTGTCGTTCTGCTGGGAGGTGGTCTGCTGCCCGGCACCTCCCACGCTCGCGACCTGAACATTCTGGTGCTGCACTCCTATCATGTGGAATATCCCTGGACCCGCAGCCAGCATACCGGTTTCATTTCCACGCTCAAGACGCACGCTTCACAGCATACCTTTTCCTTTTTTGCCGAATACCTGGATACCAAGCGCAACATCTTCGATACCGATTACCAAGAATTTTTCACCGACTATCTGCAAAAGAAATTTCGCGGTTTCCATCCTGACGCCATATACGCTACCGATGATAATGCCCTGTCTTTTCTTGTACATCGCCGGGACAGCCTGTTTCCCGGAGTGCCGGTAATTTTCAGCGGCATAAATAATCTCGGGCTGCAGCGAACTCTCGATGCGACAACTTTCAATGGGGTGTTCGAGCGCAAGGATGTCGCCGGCAATGTCGGTGTGGCCCTGAAAATGGATCCCGAACTTGAAAAGATTTATTTTCTCGGTGACGATTGCCGGTCCCATGACCTTATCGCACGGCATGTTGCCGAAGAAATGGCACTTCATTTTCCTGACCTGGATTATGAGTTCCTGGCGGATAAAACCCTGCCCGGGTTGCGAACCCAACTGGCGTCCCGGGGGAGGGGTACCGTCGTCCTTACCACTCTCGGAGGTCTGGTTGGGGCTGACGGTACCCCGGTTCCCATCCCCGTGGCGATTAAAACACTAGCCGAGGCGGGATCATTCAAAATTTTGGCGATGGGAACCAACTATCTTGTCGACGGTGTGGTTGGCGGCAGCGTGGTAGACGGTTTGGCGCAGGGGCAAGCTGCCGCGCAAGTCCTTGTCGACAGGGTCCTTGGCCAGGGAGATGTTTTCGAAAACGATGCATTTGATGCCAATGCCGCGCGATATGTTTTTTTGTATCCTGCTCTGAAGCAATGGGACATTCCCCTGAGCGTGCTTCCCAGAGGCAGCACGCTCCTGGACGGCCCGGTTCAGACCGTTGGCATGGATGTCAGGCTGGTCGTGGCCTGCGTTCTGTTTCTGATTCTGCAGATCGTTCTGATCATCCTGGTGTTGCCCCGATTGCGCTCCCACAGGGTGATACGCCAGTCCTTGATGTGGAGTGAAAAACGTTTTAACGCCGTACTTCGTGTTATCAGCGATGCCCTCATCGGCGTTAACGACAAAGGACTGGTCATTATTTTCAATCCTGCAGCGCAGAAAATGTTCGGATATACCGAAGAGCAGATGCTCGGGAAACCACTTGACGTTCTGATGCCCCAGCGGTTTCGCGACAGCCATCGACAGAGCCTGGCGGAGTTTTTCTCTCGCAATTTTGATTCCGAACTGCTCGGCCAGAATATCGAATTGCCTGCCTTGAACAGTGATGGAGAGGAGTTCTTCATCGAATTGTCCCTGTCGTTGTGGCAGAAGGGCCAGAAATCGAGGGTTATCGCCGCCATCCGGGATGTGACGGAACGCCACCAGGCAGAAGTAGAATTGCGGCGCAGCGAAGAACGTTATCGTGCCCTTATGCAGACCCAGGTCGAAGCCGTCTGTCGCTGGCTTCCCGACACGACGTTGACCTATGTCAACCAGGCCTATTGCCGCCTGTTCAAAAGAGCGCCGGACAAGTTTCTGGGACGCAAATTTGTCAACAAGATGCCGGACGAACTTCGTGTTGCCATGGAGGAGCATATCCGCTTGCTGCTGACCCATCCCGGAACCCTTTACCACGAGACCCCCGTACCGCAAAGCGATGGCAGTTGCTTGTGGTACCGGTGGAGCAATACCGCCATCGTGGGGGAGTTGGGGGAAGTGACCGAAGTGCAATCCGTCGGCGTGGACATTACCGAGCGCAAGAAGGTTGAGGAGGAGTTGCGGGAAAGCGAGTCGCGTTTTCGCGATACGGCCGATCTGCTGCCCCAGTCGGTATTCGAGACCGATACTCTTGGCCGGCTGACTTTCGCCAATCGCGTGACGATGGAGATGATCGGCTGCGGTTCCGCCGATCTCAAGGAGGGGGTAAGCGTTTTCGATCTGCTCGCCGGTGCCGATCGCACACTGATGACAGACGTGTTTCAGCGGGTTCTCGACGGTGAAACCATCAATGCCCATGAATGCTTGATCGAGGCGCGTAACGGCTTTCGCTTCAGGGTCATGATTTCAGTGTCGCCAATGGTTCGCAAGGGACGTATTGTCGGGGTGCGCGGGGTGGCTGTGGATATTTCCGATCGCATGGCTGCCGAACAGGCGCTTCGTCAGAGTGAAAAACGTTTCAAACGCCTGTTTCGTGAATATCAGACCCTGCTCGACGGCATACCCGATTCCATTGCTCTGATTGCGCCGGATTGTACCGTGCTGCGGACCAATTTAAGCACGGCCGAGATGACCAATCTGCCGGTACGAAAGATCCCGGGCAAGACCTGTTGCTCCTTGTGGGAAGACTGTTCCTGTCGCCAGGAAGAATGTCCGGTGATGGCGAGTTTTCGCACCGGCGACAGTCAGAAGGTAATCCTTAAAGGGGGGAGTGAGCGCAGCTGGGAGGTTCGCACCTTCCCGGTAAAAGACAAGGCCGGCAATACGGTGCAGGTCATACGCTATGCCAGCGACATCACTCACCAGATGCAATTGCGCGAGGAATCCCTGCGAACCGGGCAACTCGCATCTCTGGGCGAACTTGCTGCTGGGGTGGCCCACGAAATCAACAATCCCATCAACGGCATCATCAATTATGCGCAACTGCTCGCCGATAGTCTCGAAATAGCCGAGGACGAAAAGGATATTCTGTGCGGTATTATCGACGAAGGGGAACGCATCGCCAATATCGTTCGGAATCTTCTGGCCTTTGCCCGCGCGCGCGATGAACACAAGGACCGGGTGGCGCTCTGGGATACCCTTGCCTGTTCCCTGGCATTGACCGAATCCCAGTTGCGCAAGGACGGCATCGATCTGAAGCTGGAGGTGCCGGCCGATTTGCCGGAGGTGGTGGCGCATGCCCAGGAAATTCAGCAGGTCATACTTAATCTGTTGAGCAATGCTCGTTACGCGTTGAACCAGAAGTATCCCACCGTTCATGCAGATAAGGTTCTACTTATCAAAGCCGCCGAATGTACCTATCAAAGTCGGCCGGCGGTACAACTCTCGGTTCGTGACCAAGGGAGCGGCATCCCTCAGAGTTCCCTGCACAAGATTCTCGAACCGTTTTATACCACCAAACCGACCGGTGAGGGGACCGGATTGGGATTGAGTATCAGCCACGGTATTATCAAGGATCACCATGGGGAGATTCTCATAGACAGCAGGGAGGGCCTTTACACCACGGTTACCCTGATTCTTCCCGCAGCACCCGAGGAATGACCATGAACCGTAAATTCGACAGCCCAGCCAGAATTCTGATCATCGATGATGAAAAATGCCTGCGTTTCAGTTTTGAACGATTTCTTGCGGCGGAAGGCCATGAGGTGTCGACGGCAGCCGATTTTGATGAAGCGCTGAACCTTCTGCAGAACGGTGAATACGATCTCGTTTTTTCGGATATCGTGCTTGGCGGGCGTACTGGGATCGAGGTGTTGCGTGCCTTGCGGGAATATGATCAGAGCACGCCGGTTGTCATGATTACCGGATTTCCCAACGTCGACACGGCCGCCGAGGCGGTACGCCTGGGAGCTTATGACTATATCTCCAAACCGGTGGTCAAAAAGGATCTGCTGCAGGTGGCGCGTTCCGCTCTCAAGTATAAACAGGCTCTCGACCGCGAGGCGGAGATCCGAACCAATCTTGCGGCCATCTTCGACAGTGTCAAGGATGGTCTGGTTTCGGTGAATGCTGCGGGAATCTTTACCGACTTCAATAAGGCGGCCGCCAGCCTCTGTGGCCTGGAGGAGGGAGACCGTGGCGAAACGATGGATTCTCTGGATATTCCTTGCTCGGGCAAGTGCCGCGAATTGTTGCGGCGCACACTCGAGGAGCAAAAACCCCTGGAGCTTGCACGTATGCATTGCGAGCGCCTTGGTCGCTCCGGGCAGGTGGTTTCGCTGTCGACCGCGCCACTGCAAAACAATGAAGGTGAGATTTTCGGGACGGTGATGGCGGTGAGGGATGAAACCCGCCTCAATGACCTGGAGCGCAGCCTGAACAAGCGCCAGTGTTTCCATCGCATGATAGCCAGAAGTCAGAAAATGCAGGAAATTTTCGGGCTGATAGAAAATCTTGCCCAGGTTCCCTCCACCGTACTGATCCTTGGGGAGAGCGGTACCGGAAAAGAACTGGTCGCCGAGGCCCTGCATCTGTCGGGGCAGCGCAAGAAGCGTCCCCTGGTGAAGGTGAACTGTGCCGCATTGTCGGATACCCTGCTCGAAAGCGAACTTTTCGGCCACGTCAAGGGGGCTTTCACCGGCGCCGTCAAGGATCATGTCGGACGGTTTCAGAAGGCTGACGGCGGGACCATCTTCCTTGACGAGATCGGCGACATATCCCCCCGCATGCAACTGCGATTGTTGAGGGTGCTGCAGGAAAAGGAAGTCGAACGCATCGGCGACTCGACACCCATCAGGGTCGATGTTCGCATTGTTGCCGCCACCAACCAGGATCTTGAAGAAAAAGTGCGTAACGGTGAATTCCGGCAGGATCTTTATTATCGCCTCAAGGTCATTACCCTGGATTTGCCGGCTCTGAGGGAACGCAAGGAAGATATTCCCCTGCTGGTGGATCATTTCATTCGGCACTACAACGAGGTGCTCGGCCGTCAGGTGCAGGGCCTGGGTAATGATGTGGCCGACGCGCTGCGGGCTTATGACTGGCCGGGCAACATCCGTCAGTTGGAACATGCCGTCGAGCATGCCCTGATTCATTGTGGCGAACCGATTGTGCGGCTTGCCCATCTGCCGGCCGAGGTTCTTCAGTCAGCTCCGTCTGCCGGCGTTCAAAACAGCGGCATGAAAGATCGGGAACAGGAGGAGATCCTTGCCGCTCTTGAAAAGACCGATTGGAACAAGGCCAAGGCGGCGCGTCTGCTGGGCATAGATCGCAAGACCCTTTACCGGAAGATCGAAAAATATCAACTGGCCGGGTAAATCGTCCGGTCGAAAATTGGTGCCGTCGCAAAACCTCGCCAACTGCTGCGTCGCCTCGATGCTTCAACATACGTAAGCAGGCCTCATCCTTGGCAATCACGTGCCTTGCATTCGGCGATTTTTGCTTAGCCATCCCTTTTGATGCAGATAGTGGAGTGATGTTGCCTGCGGACGCCACATATGTGGGGCGTAACTGCTGGGGCAGGTTATCTGTGATGTTATGCGAATGGGAAGGCAGTAACGCCGTGTTTTGGTTTTTTCTCCATAATTTCAAGGCGCTATCAGGTTGCGGATCTTTCTGCCAGCGCTTTTCGTTAACGGCACGGGGTTTGCTGCTAGCCTAGATCGTCCGCATCACGAAAGAGAGGGTATTCGATGGCTGTCTGGTTAACGATAAGCGAATCGGATTGGACGCCCGTCTGTGCGGTTAGTAAAGCCATGTTTCAGGAAAGTTTTCGAAGGATCAACTGAAAAGCGGATGAAAGGAATGGTGGCAGAATATGCAAAAAGCGGTATGTGCCGATGAGGTTGTCGCAGGGGTGGACGAGGATACCCAGAAAGATAAATACCTGACTTTTTCTCTGGCTGACGAAGTATATGCGATCGATATTTGTTATGTCATCGAAATCATAGGGATTTTGAATATTACCAAGGTTCCCGACATGCCTCCCTTCATCAAGGGAGTTATCAACCTTCGCGGCAAGGTGATCCCGGTGATGGATGTGCGGGCCCGTTTTGGACTGTCGGCCAGGGATTATGACGAACGCACCTGTGTTGTTGTTGTCAATGTCGCCGATCAGGCCATGGGATTGGTGGTCGATCATGTCAACGAGGTCATGGATATCCCGGCAGCTCAGGTGGAGTCGTCTCCGGTCGCAAATGGCGGAGCTGACGGCAAATATGTCAAAGGCATCGGAAAAATTGACGATGAAGTCAAAATCCTGCTCGATGTGGAGTGCCTGGTAGGTTAGATTGCCTTCCCGAGAGGGACAACACCTTACTGCCGCTGTCACCTGTTTTCCAATTTATGGGTGAGCACGACAGGGATGCGATTATTCCCGGGGCGGTCAGGGGCATCAATCTGGTGGGTAAGACCGCTGCCGCGGCAAAGGGATTGAGCGGTCGGGCAGAGGATTTGAAAGACGCATGGGGTGAATCGAGAAAGGGGCTGCAGCAAATGGTGCAGCCCCTCTTTTTCTGACCTGCTCCTTAATTTGCGACCTTCCTTATAGAGACAACCGTGAGGCGTTTATTTTCGGCCCGCCAGCGCAACTCGAGATCGAACAGACGCATTCCGAAGTTTTGTTTGCCGGGCCGGGTGGCTTGGTAGGCAGGGCGGGGATCATTTTCCAGAACTTGACGAATCAGCTTTTCGAGGCGGGGATACCCCTGTCTCTCCAATTTCCGGCAACAGGCCGATGCCTCCGGCGTGAAATCGACCTGCACCATCGGTTGCGGACGTTCGGCTGCAAAACCCCCCTGCGCTTCGGGCAGAGCGTCGGCGTAGGGCACGTAGGGTTTGATGTCGAGTACCGGTGTGCCGTCCAGCAGATCGGTCCCCCGCAGGTGTAATACCGTATGACCGTTTTGCGTAACGGTGCGCTCCAGGGCGACGGCCGACAGGCCGACAGGGTTCGGACGGAACGGCGATCTGGTGGCGAAGACACCTAATCGTTTGTTGCCTCCCAGGCGGGGCGGACGCACCGTCGGCTTCCAGCCGCTTTCAAGATGGGCATGGAATACGAAAATCAACCAGATGTGGGAAAACCCCTCCAATCCTCTTACGGCTTCCGGGGTATCGAAAGGAGGCAGCAGTTCCAGGCTGGCACTTGCTTCGGAAACCAGCCCGGCCTGGCGCGGAATGCCGAATTTTTCCGGGAATCCGGAGCGTATGAATCCGATCGGTTGCATGGGTATGTTCATAGGTGTGTAAATACCACGATTCATGAAGGCGGAACAGGGGATTTTGCCCGATCATCTCAATAATTTTTTATGGGTAAAATGAAATGCATGATATATAAGAAATCATCGTCTCTTTTCTGTCGAGCCCTGTGGAGTATGCCATGACAGAGTTTCCCGTTTCCGATTGTGGAGGGGAGCATACATTTGAAGACCTGAGTTGGCAGGATCACGTTTGTCTTGTCTACGATGACATATCGGAATGGATTCAGGCTCTCAGCCGGTTTTTAAAAGTCGGTCTGCGCAACGGCGAACAATGCATCTGTTTGTCGCCTGCCGGGGTATTTTCTTCATCCACTTATTTATCCCGCAATGACGTCCTTTTGTTCCAACGGGCCCTGAAAGACGGTCGTTTGATTCATTGGGACGATGCCGGAGCGTTGGAGCGGCTTCTCACGGAAAAGGGCTTCTTGAAATTACCTGCTGTGCGTGGCGCGGCCTCAAACTTCCCGGAGGTGCGCGTTGTATGCGATATGGCCTGGCTGGGCAAATGCGGTGTTCGGGAAACCGTAAAATCCGATTTTCTGCTCTGGATGAACAAGGAACGGCAAAACTGTGCGTTACAGGTCCTGAACGGCTTCCCTCGACGGGAAACTCCCTCTGCGGAGCTGCGCCGGATATTCGGCATGCATCGTTATATTTGCCATGCCGGCCATCTGTTGCCGGGTGGCTTTCATGGCGGCTCCGGGGCGGTGCCGGGCAGACGGACCCAAAAAGCGGTGCCGGGCTGGCGGCATACCTTCCGTAGGGGACAGGTTCTGGATGCGATATTCGAAGCAGCGCCTTTTGCCATCTGGATGCTGGACCAAAACAAGGATGTTGTCTTTGTCAATCGACATTTGTGCGAAATTCTCGGCATGCCGGAAGAGCAGATACTCGGCAAGGGGCAACAGATCCTGAAGCAGCGCCTGGGCAAAGGAGGATCTGCTGTTTTCGCTCTGGACGATCCCCCGGCTTACGAGTCGGCCGGTCCGTTGGAAAGGGAGCAGACGTTTTCCCATGTCGATGGCAATCTGCACGACTATCGTGTTGTCCGTACCAAGGTCGTAGGAAATGATGGACAGGTGCAGGGGCTGCTGGGCCTGGCGATAGATATTACGGATCGTAAAAAAGCCGAACGCCTGCTCAAGGAGGGGGAGAAGCGTTTCCGCGATATTGCCCTGAGTATCGGCGATCTGATCTGGGAGGTCGGTCCGGACTGGCGATTTCGTTACCTGTCTGAACGGGCCAGCAGTGTCCTTGGTTGCGATGCCGATAGACTCATCGGCAGATCTCCGGCCGAACTGGATGATGCTGCTGCCGAGGAAACCTGGCATGTTTTATTCGAAGAGTGGGACAAAGCGCCCAAGGTTTTCCGCAATGTGGAAAAATGGCTGCAGCATAAAGACGGACGCCAGCGATGTCTGTTGTTGAGCGGAACTCCGATCATCAATGAAGATGGCCTTGCGGCCGGGTTTCGTGGTGTTGCCGAAGATATTACCGAGCGCAAACAGCAGGAGGACAGCCTCAAAAGGGCCTTGTGGGAGGCTGAGGACGGTCGAGAAAAGATCGATAACATTATCCGGTCGATTACCGATGCATTGGTTGTCCTCGATGAAGCCGGACAGGTAGTGCTGCTCAATCCGCAAGCGGAAAAACTGTTCGGAAAACCCGCGGAGCATGCTGTAGGGTCCTCTTTCCACGATCTTTGTCCGGCCGGCGAGGTGCGCGACACCCTGCTCGAATTATTGGACAACGTTGAGGCGGGCGAGTGCGAGGCCTGCCTGCCCTGGCCTTCGGACCATAAAGAAAAACAGGCTTTTTTCAAAGCTCGCGCTTCATGTATGGCGAACATCCAGGGCGGGCGGACCGGAGCCATTTTTATTTTTACGGATATGACACGTGAACGTGAAATGGAGCGCGTCAAGACCGAGTTTATCTCAACTGCGGCCCACGAATTGCGCACTCCCCTTACCTCCATCATGGGATACCTTGAATTCTGTATGCATCCTGAGGAATTCGGAGGCTTTCCTGAAGCTCAGCTCAAGGAGTTCATGACCGAAATTTATGACAAGGCCGAGGTGTTGGAACGGATCGTATCCGATCTGCTCGATATCAGTCGCATCGAGGCCGGTCGCGAAATTCCCCTGGTTATGGAGTCTGTTAACGTATTTGAAATCAATCGCAGGGTTCTGCAGCATTTTCAACTGCAGTTTCCGCGTTACCGGTTCGAAATGGATTTTGCGTCAGACGTGTCGCACAAGGTCCGAGCCGACCGGGAAAAGCTGGTGCAGGTTATGGAAAATCTCGTCAGTAATGCCGTAAAGTACTCCCGGGAAGGCAGTGCGGTGAGGGTGACCGGCGGGCGCGAGCCGGACTGTTATCGCATTTCGGTCAAAGATAAGGGCATTGGCATGACGTCGGAGCAGATCGAGCGCATGTTCGACCGATTCTATCGAGCGGTCGATCTCAACAGCGGTGTGCGCGGACTCGGACTCGGTATGCACATCGTCAAATATATTATTGAACGCCACGGAGGCAGCATCGAAGTTGTCAGCGCACCCGGGGCGGGGACCGAGATAGTTTTCGATCTGCCCCTAAGCGACTAGAGGGGCGCCGGCCAGGGGCAAAATGACTGTCGGCACAATCGGCATTGATAAGGAGGTGAGCAATAAAATCTCTCAAAAAAGAACCGGGTATCCCAGGCAAAAGCATATAGGAACACCCGGCTCTTAGATACTTAGTTGGTTTCCGGCAGGTAGACCATGCAGGCAGACTCACCCTTCTCGGCGATGTTGCCTGCCATTACAGTCCCTTCAACCACTTCGGCGAGGATTGCCTGCGGTCCTTCATAAGAAAGGACCTTGATCTTGCCGACTTCGGTTCTGTTTGCCTCTCCATAGACAATCACTTCCCTGGAAACCGGGACGATGTCACCAACGCAGAAAAACTGTTGAATGTCTTCATTGCCGCTGTGGAACAGTCGTACCTTGTCGCCGACCGTCATGGTTTTGCCGGCCGGCGCCATGACTTCGCTTTTTACCGAGGCGGGCTGACATCCCGCAATTAGACCGCCCATGAAGATAGCTGCCATCACCATGATCAGAGCTTTTGGAGCTTTCATTTGTTCCTCCTTTCGGTCTCTTTCCGGATAATGGACTTCCTTTTTCCCCGTGGCTACCATTTACCGCGGGTCAGGCAAATATACTGTCAAACCAGTGTTTTTGCCTCACCCCAATCGTAGCGAAGCCAGTGCAAATCGTTATTTTGCCCCTGGCCTCAATATTGATTAAGGGTACCACCGTATACGCAAATGTCATTCCGGAATCGTCTTTGATTTTCAAGACCAAAGCGTTGAGTTCTTCGAATCTCGAGTGCATGCCTGCCGGACGAATTCTCGCCGCCTTCATGTGGCATTGCCGTTAGGCGGCTTTCCACTCTCGCCCATCGTGCAGAGTGTGAGGCTGCGTTATATGCCGTTCATCAACCGCGAATACCGGCGGAGCGGTTATGCATTGAAGGGGGGATGCAAGGCGTTGTTGATTTTCAGCTTTTCGCACGGAGATGAAGCGGGATCGGGGCCGGCGCAATAGTCGGTGGTGCGGTCTGGTGTGAATCCTGCTGATTTGAACTGCCCAAACGTTCGAAAAGGGGACGGTCTGCGGGTAGAATCTCATATCGGTTATGGTCCTGCGGGGCTATCCAGCAATGGCCATCCACTTCCAGGTGTTGAAGTTCTCCAGCCAGCCAGCGACATTCATAAAACAGGATCAGCACCGCCCCAGCGTCGTAACGATGATAGACCACGTCATACACGCTGCCGACCGCAATGTCGATGCCCAATTCTTCAAGCAGCTCTCTTTGCAAGGCCTGCTGCGGGGATTCGTGGTCGTTGAGCTTCCCGCCCGGCAGTTCCCACATGCCGCCGTGAGGTTTGTCTGCGGGGCGGCGGGTAATGAGTATGCGATCGTCACTTCGTAAAATGGCGGCGGTAACGATAAGTGGTTGCATGCAATAATCCCTTTTTTTTTGTACGAGGCCTGTATTTTTCTGGCCAGCTTCTCTTGCCTGTGCTAAACAGGTGCCTGTCGCAGACAGCCAATGCTTCCACGGAAACTATCCATGCCCACAGATTACCGTCCAGGTCAAGATACCCGAGATCTTTTCGATCGCATCGCTCCCCGCTACGATCTGTTGAACCGACTGCTCTCCTTCGGTATAGATCGACGATGGCGCCGGGCGGCGGTCCGGGCGCTTGAGCTTTCAGGGACAGGGCGTGTTCTGGACGCGGCCACCGGCACCGGTGACGTTGCTCTGGCGATTGCCGCGACTTATTCGCAGGTCGAGATTGCAGGTCTGGATCTATCGGCGAACATGCTGCGCGGCGCCGTTCCCAAGCTTACCTCGGCTCGGGAGCGGATATCACTTGTCCAGGGCTCCTGTGAAAACCTCCCGTTGACAGACGCAATTTTCGACGGAGCGGTGATCGCTTTCGGGATTCGTAATGTCTTGCGGCGTGAGGTTGCCCTGCGGGAGTTTTTCAGGGTACTCAAACCCGGCGCACGTTTGGTTGTGCTCGAGTTTTCCCAGCCGACGCGGCCGTTGCTGGCCGGGCTCTACCGCTGGTATAGCCGTAAGATACTGCCCCATGTCGGCGGCCTGCTCTCCGATAGTGCAGCTTATCGCTATCTTCCCGATTCCGTCGAGGTATTCCCGGCCCGAAGAGACTTTTTGGCCATGATGGAAAAGGCCGGTTTCAGATGCCCTGGACATCAAGACCTCACTGGCGGCATCGTCACCCTCTACTGGGGCTGCCGTCCTTCCGGGATGCTCTGATCGCCGGCCTCCCTTTTCGGCTGCCCCGTCTCTCCCTGTTCTCCGTTCTCGGTTTGAAAAAGCTTTCCGACGTCGGTTACGACTTTTCCCGGCAGCCCGAGCACCCGTTGGAAGATCCCAAGCACTTTTTTAGAAACGGAAGTGACGGGGATGGCTTCCACTTCAGGTTCCTCCATCGATCCGCTGATGCGGAAATGGGCAGTTATCAACGCCTTGTTTTTGCCTGTCAGAATCCATCCGGCCAGTGGAATTTTTGAAACGATTTTGTCGACTGTACCGAACGGTTTCACCCCCATGAGAAGATCGAGTTGATTCTGCTGCAGATCGGCATTCCCCACAAGTGACAGATTCATGGCGTTGCTGGTCACGGTCAAATCCTCGGTGGAAAGCTGTCCGTCCGCCAGTTGGAGGGTGGCATCGAGGCTGGAGAAGGGCATGCCGTGGCTGGCCATGTCGGGCAGGTTGAAGGTAAAGGTCTGGGAAACATTCAGCAGCGAAAAGACCTTGGATAAAAATGAGAACTTACGCAGTACCCCATCCTCTATCCGGATCGTCGCTTGTCCCTGACCACGGGGCAGAAGTTCCCTGCCGGCCGGCCCCTTAAGTTTGAAATGACCACTGAGTTTGCCGGTAATCAGGCTTTTATCCTGAAGCAACTCTTCCTGTAGATTTTCCACCTCAAGGGCGTTCATGTCGGCGGAAATCGTTAGCAGGGATTTATCCTCGGGGCTGTTGTCGATCGCCATCTTTGCCTCGCAGAAGCCGGCGCCGGCATGAAAGGTGAGGGGGGTGATGCTTACCGTGTCGTTTTGCGTCGTTATGGTCCCCCGGGCATCACTGAAGGACAAGGGACCATAGTGTCCTTTGTCGACTTCAGCGTGTATGATCGAGCGTATATCCTGCTTATGTTCTTCGGTGTCCGGTTTAGGGCCGGTGTCCCAAAGCGCGAGAATCTCGTCGATGGAAACCTTCTCCCCATGGATATCGAGCTCGACAATGCCTGGATCGGAATGGGTCTGAATACCCTCAAGGGACAGGTTGTAGCTCGACTCCAGATCGAAACGGATCTGTTCGTAACGAATCCGTTTTCGGTCGAAAACGGCTTTCCCGTCCAGGTTGTGAAAGACGACGGCACTGCCGGGAAATATCAGTTCTGCTGCGCGGATGCTCGGGGCTTTTACGTGTAAACTGAAGGTTGGCTCAGGTTCGGCGGTCAGTTTGCCGGCCAGAGTGACGGGTGAGTCGCCGAGCCGGGCTTGCAGGCCGGAAAAGGTACAGTCTGTATTATGAATGGCAATGCTGCCGGTGGCGTTCCGTATAGGAGCTTCAATGCCTTCCAGGCTGAGCCCTGTCCCGGCCAGGTGCGCCTGGCCCGAAAAGTCCGGCCGTACCAGCGAGCCGGAAAGCTGGCCGGTCAGGGAAAAAGTTCCGGAGGTTCGCTGCGAGGCAAGTAGAGGCACGAGGTATCCGGCCTCCGCCAGGTCTGTTTCCTCAAGGGTCATATGCATGTCGAGAGGATGCTTGCCTGTCAAATCGAGCTGTCCGGAAAAGGCCAGTTTGAAGGGCTCGAGGTTGAGCGCCCCTTCATCTATCATCAATTTTTGCTGTTGCTGGTATCCCGAAAAACGAAGTTCCGCAGGACTACCGGTCGGTTTGGAGAGCGCGTGCGGGACATCGATAGCGCAACCGGCCAGATCGGCCCGCAAATTCCCGCGCAGCTTTCCAGGCCGGCCGTTAAGCGATACCGAAATCGGGATGATTCCGCCGATCTTTCCGGCGCCAGCATCAGATGCAGACATGGTCGCCCATAATTTTCCTGCCGGCGCCTCCCAATTGGCACTGAAAGAGAGGCTCATGTCATCATCCAGCAAATGTTCGGCGGTGCCGTTGAATCGGAGGGGGGTCTCCAGCAGCACGGCAGTTCCTTGGCTCAGGTGGAGCTTGCCTTCTGCCAGAGTCAGGGAGCAATCCAGTTCTTTCAACGGAGGCAGGGGCGGCCATTGCAATTGGGCATCGTTGAGAGTGATGCTGGCGTCGGTTATCGGCAGCCGTGCGCCGGCTTGGCCGAAACTTCGTAAGGGGCCGGCGAAGCGCAGGTGGTGAATCTGGACGATACCGTGTTCAAGGCTGCGTTGCAGCAGGGACTGCTCCGATAACCGGATATGATCGGGTAAAAAACGCCGGATGTCGGACAAAGCCAGAGGCCTGCTGCTGAGAGTCCCTTCCAGCCAGGGTTGTTGGTGGCTGCGTTGTAGGGAAAGGTGTCCGTTTAAAATCAGATCATCAAGGCGCAAATCGAGGTTTTCGAGTTTGTTCAGATGGGCCGATGCGGTCCAGGTGCCTTTCAATGCCACGTTGTTCAAGGCCGGAGGACTTTCGAAGTGGCCCGGCCAGGCGAGGGTTAGTTTTGCTCCGCTCAGGTCGGCGTCGAAATACAGACCTTTCGCGAAGCTGCCCCGGGTAGTCAGGTCCAGGTTTGCAAGGCCGGACAAAGACGGAAAACCCTCAGGCAGGGAAAACCACGACAAAAGTTGTTCAGTCGCGATGTCTTCCAGATGCAGTTGCAGATTATGCTCGGCTTGATGCCAGTTTCCCAGTTTGGGATCGATCGCTGTGCGGCCTTGGGCGCTCAGGATGGCCACCCCGTTTTTTTGCTGCAGCTTCGCGTGAAGTTTGAGTTTGGCCGGGCGGCCGGTCAGCAGGTTGCGAATGTGAAGGTCGATGGCGATGATTTGCAATGGCTCGGATGGGTGACGGGTGTCTTCAAGGAGTAACTGGCCGTCAACGATGTTCAGTTTGCGTACCTGAACCGTTTGCAGCAGGGCTGCCAGCGGAGCTGGCGGGATGGCCGTTTTGCCGTCGGGTGCAGGCGGAGACACCTGCAGGCGGTAACGCGGCTGTTCGAGTACCATATCGTTGAATACCACCTTGCCCATCAGCAGTGGCAGCAGGCGCGGATGCAGAAAAAGATGAGCAATCTCTCCCTGTGCCTCTAGCCGTGGATCTCCGATACGAATATTCGAGATATTGAAGACGGGGCCCCGATGCCAGGACATATTTGCCGAACCTATGCTGACAGGCTGGTTTAAGGCCTTGCTCAGCCGATGTGCCAGGGATTCACGATAGGCGTTCAGGTCGAAAGTCGCGAGGAATATGCCGGCGGTCGTGAGACCGAGGACGGCTAACAGTCCGAGAAATGTCAGTACCGGATGCCGTCGGCAGATGGATAAGCCGGATGTAGGATTTCGAATCATGATTCAGGTGTCCGACATGAATGGGTTGAACAGTTGCGCCTTATGCGAGATGTTGAAAAGGTTTCTCCATCGCTTTTTTCAACGACGCAAGTTGTAGAAAATTCCGCCTTGCTGGTAAAATCATGAGTTTGCGAACCAGCCCGAGATTTCGGCCGTGCCCCCCTTTGGCTCCGCAGGCTATTTTCAGTTCGGCGATGGCGGATCGATCTGTATGCTGCGCAGGATGCTGCACAGTTCTTCCGGCAGCGGGCTTGAAACGCTATAGCACGATTTCCCGGTTTCCGTCGACCAGCATAGTTCGCGGCAATGCAGGAACAGGCGTATCAGGCCGGGCAAGCCCGGTCCGCCATAGCGACTGTCGCCATAAATGGGCCAGCCGGCCTCGGAGCACTGCTGCCGGATCTGGTGCTTGCGGCCGCTCAGCAATTCCAGTTCGAGCAGGGCCGAGTTGCCATGGCGCCCCTGTACGCGAAACCGTGTAGCTGCTTGTTTGATCTTTCCCTGCACCCGAACCGCAGTTGCCATGATACCCTCTTGCGGCGGACAGCCATGGACCAGGGCCAGGTAGATTTTGCGCATTTCCCCGGACTGTAATGTCTTACCCAGGGCGGCGGTGGCTTTGCGGCCTTTACCGAACAATACCGGGCCGGAGGTCCCGATATCCAGGCGGTGGGCCGGTGCGATCCGGTATGGAGCCTTGCGGTGGTGCATCCAGGCGCGCAGCCTGTCGGTGAGGTTGTCGTCAGTATGCCCTGCACTGCTGTGGACGGCGAGGCCTGCCGGCTTGAAAACAGCCAGAAACGTTTCTGTTTCCAGCAAAATGGTCAGTTCCGGCACCGTTACGGCGCAAAGTTTCTGCAGGCGGTCGCTGTCGGGCAATTGCAGGGTCTCATGTCCCTGCAGGAAGGTGTCCTCGGTCAAAGACTTTCCTCCGCAGTGCACCTTGCCCTTGCGCAACAACTGGCGCAAATAGGAGCGCGGTGCTGCCGGTATCTGTTCGCTGAGGATATCCAGAACGGTACGTCCGGCATCCTGTTTGCGGAGTTTAAAACAAGCCATAAGGACTTATCATAGCCTTTGTTGGTTCTGTAGACAAGGTGAACCGGCAGCGGTGTTTCTCCAGCCGAAAAAGCGGGCTTTTGCCCCAGTCGATTAGGTTTTTCCGAAGGGGGCGGCATGATGCAAATCCTGCGCCTGCAAACTTCTTTACATGGCATTTGCGGATTGTTAACATGCCCCGTTATCTTTATCTTACGGCCAGAGAGGACGGGCCCGCGCACCTATGCAGATCAAGCGTATAGAAATCGTCGGATTCAAATCGTTTGTCGATCGGGTGACCCTCGATTTCGGTTCGGGGATTGCTGCCGTAGTCGGCCCCAACGGCTGTGGAAAAAGCAATGTGGTTGATGCTATTCGTTGGGCCATGGGCGAGCAAAGTCCCAGGAACCTTCGCGGCCGGGCCATGGAAGATGTCATTTTCGGCGGCAGCGAGAGTCGCAAGCCGGTGAGCATGGCAGAGGTATCCCTGGTCTTTTCCAACGAGAAAGGGCAGGGACCTGCTGCAGTGCGGGACTATGCCGAGTTCATGGTGACACGTCGGCTCTATCGCAATGGCGATAGCGAATACCTCCTGAATAAAACCCCCTGTCGCCTGCTCGATATTTCAGAACTTTTCATGGATACCGGCATCGGGGCGCGGGCTTATTCCATTATTGAGCAGGGCAAGGTCGGCCAGATACTCAATGCCAAACCGGAGGAACGCCGCTTTCTCATCGAAGAAGCAGCCGGGGTCAGTAAATTCAAAGCCCGCAAAAAGACAGCTTTGCGCAAAATCGAGGCGACAGGTCAGAACCTGTTGCGGCTGCGAGATATTATCGGCGAGGTGCGTCGCCAGCTCGGATCTCTAAAGCGGCAGGCCCGCAAGGCCGAACAATATCGCAGTTTTCGCGAGGAACAAAAGCAGATCGAGCTCGATTTCGCACGACTCCGTTATGCTGAGCTGGTGGATACGGGCAACCGGCTCCGTCGTGAAGAAACCCTGGCCAGGCACCAGGTTGTCGAGCTGGAAAGCCGCTTTCAGCAGCATGAGCTCGAGCTTGAGGAACTGCGGCTGACACACGTAGCAGCAGAAAAGGAGCTCGGTCAGTGCCAGGAGGGCGTCTTCCACCTCAGTAGCGAATTTCAGAGGGTCGAAGGGCGTATAGAGTTCAGCGCACAGGCTCAGCGGAATCTTGAGCGCCAGCAGGAGCAGCACGATCAGGAACAGCGGAATCTTCGACGGCGACTCGAAGAGGTTCGGGCTGAGGAAGCCGCATTGTCGGCGGCCGGTGAGGAAATGGCGGAAGAGTTACAGGAACGGTCCGCCGTTTTGGATAGGGAGTCTGCGGTTCTCGAAGAGCAGCTGACG
>JASKKK010000027.1 GCA_030154185.1 Desulfuromonadales bacterium | reverse complement strand
GATCACGACAATGGACGGATTCATCAAGCCCTTACTTTCCTCGGCAGACCATGCCACAGCGGCATGAGGCGTTGTGGATTTGGATGGAAATCTATAACATGCAAGGATATTCTCATGTCCGTTTGCCTCCATGCTCTTGCGAATATCCGTGCGACAGAATTAAACGTTACACATACCATTTAAGCGGATCTCAATCAAGGGAAGACGGCCAAGCCGCTCGTTTCCTCTGAAAAGCATTGACACTTCTTTCCGTCCCGTCTATGTTGGATGAAACATAATTCTCAGGGCGGGGTGCAAGTCCCCACCGGCGGTGATGTTGCCAAGAGCAAACAAGCCCGCGAGCGCCTGTCGCATGACAGGGCCAGCAGACCCGGTTGGAATCCGGGGCCGACGGTTATAGTCCGGACGAAAGAGAATGCAGCAGTTTGCAGGCGCCGTTCACCTGCGCTGCCCTTCTTCAGATTCACGCCACCACGCCTTGAGATGCATTCAACCACCATTTCAAGGAGTGCCATGATGTCCCAATCTCTGCTTGACCGTTTCGGCCCCCCCATCGAACGCGTTAACCTGGCCGTTGCCCGCCTGCGTCAAGGCCGGGGCGTATTGCTGGTCGACGACGAAGATCGAGAGAACGAAGGCGATCTCATTTTTCCCGCCGAGACAGTGACTTCCGCCCAGATGGCCATGTTGATCCGGGAATGCAGCGGCATCGTCTGCTTGTGCCTGACCGAAGACAGACTTGGACAACTCGACCTGCCGCAGATGGTGAGCGACAACACCAGTGCCAACCAGACCGCGTTCACCCTCTCCATCGAAGCACGGCGCGGAGTGACGACCGGCGTATCCGCAGCTGACCGCGTCACTACGATCCGCACCGCCATTGCCGACGACTGTCGCCCCGAAGACCTTGCCCGGCCGGGGCATGTCTTTCCCCTGCGCGCCCGGTCCGGCGGGGTACTTACCCGGCGCGGCCATACGGAAGGAACGGTCGACCTTATGCGCCTGGCCGGTTTCAAGCCGGCCGGAGTGCTCTGCGAACTCACCAACGAAGACGGCACCATGGCCCGCCTGCCGGAAATCGTCGCTTTTGCCGAACGCCATTACCTCAGTGTGGTCAGTATCGAAGACCTGGCCTGCGTGCTGGAAGCCCACATGGAAAAATCGGCCTGAATCAAACCGGTCGGGACGGTTTTTTTTGCGTCCCGGCCGCTTCAACAAACTTCCAATATTCCTCTCACATAATCCACATCATTCACCGGCATTCTGCCATGGCCTTCAGGGAATGACTGTCCCCGTGACACCTGCAAAGGCTGCTGTGGCAATGATGTTCTGTTTGCACGGCATCAACAAAGGACATCATGTCCGACACCTCCATCTTATGGCGCGCTGTCTCTACCTCCTGTACAGCGCGTCCTTTTTTCCAACATCCCATTTTCCAATGAAAACCACGCTGTATCCATCCAGTGTTTCCGCATAGATGCCAACTTAATCCGAGAGAGCTTTGTGTGCGTATGCACACTTGCTTAACCGGGCTTTTTCTCACGATTATTACGGCAATACACGTGGTTCCGTCTTTATCGTTGTTGTAGAGTTACACCATCAACGCAACGTTGATACGAACTACGAACGGTTGGCACATCAAAAACCAACACCTCCATTTTTGGCGCGTTGCCTCACCTCCTGAGCAACGCGTCTTTTTTATTCACCTCTCAGCAAACTTTAAGCCTGCGCATATCTGAGCCAAATGGTAACAACATCCGCTCAGCCCTGTACCTGTGCCGTCGCCGTGCGACAGGACCTGGCAAGGCCGGCAATGGCGAGAATGGTCCCAAGTACGATACCGAGCAAAGCCGCGAAGAGCACACGATGCATCTCAGGCAACAGAAACGTGACGGTATGGGCCGGTATCCAGAACAGCGGCAAGGTCTTTTTGAACACGAACCCCCACATCACCTGCCAATCGATTTTTTTAAGCATGCGGCCAAAATCGATGGGACGGAAAAAGCCCCGCAAAGTACCGCCGGTTTCCTGAATATGCATGTCGGTTATCCGGTGGAGGGTCATGAACAAGGGAGCGAAAATCAGGTTCATGCAAAGACTGATCGCAAAGGCTGCGAGCAGCTTTTCACCGCTGAATGCCTGTCCCAGCACCCCCGCAGGCAGCGGAATAAGAAACTTGCTGACAACGGCCGGAGCGCCGACGGCGAACAGCACAAAAGCCAATTGAATGCCGACCCCGAGACATCCCCATACCAATGAGCGAGGCCATATCCCGAAACCTTCCGTATAATAATTCCCTGTCGAAATCCGCAGACCGATGACTTCGCCCAAAGTTGCCAGAACGGCAAACTTGACGAAACTCATCAGCAACGCATGAGATCCGACCAGAGCCAGATACAGACCCAGAATCCGACTCGACAAGAAAAACGGACTGAACGTCAGTCCCAGACAAACAACGAACCACAAATCTTTCTTCTTCATTCCGCCCCTCCCGGTGTTGGGAAAAAACATCCAATAAAAAGCCCAGAGTTCCCGGGTATATTACTCTTTCACAGATAGAAAAAAAAGACGTATTGAACGGATGGTTCCCCAGTCTGACGGCCGATTCGCCCCCCCTTTTGGCCAAGAGATCTATTCAGAATGTCGAAACAAAGCTCCCGCCTTACTCACAAAACCAAGGGCTTACAAAAGAACCCTTGATTTTGTCCGTCCATCTCCGAGTTCGGCAGGCTGTTTTCAACAGCCTGCCGTTGTCAGATTCAAGCCCGCACATGGGCATATTTGACTTTGAAAACTATTATCATTTTTTCCTTGACAGAAACCTTCGCGGCGCTTATCTTCACTGAAAATAGATTTCAATTTCACAACAGGAGATGATTATGAGTATTTGCGAACTGCGCCATGGAGAACATGCCACCGTCGATGCCATCCCCGACGAAAACCTGCGGGTTCAGTTACTGCGATTCGGCATCACTGTAGGCAGCAAAGTCCTTTGTCACTGCAAACTCCCCTTTGGCCCCATAGTACTGAAATACGGCGGACAGGAAATCGCCCTCGGTCGTGAAATCGCTCGTCAGGTAGCCATACAGCCGGCCACTGTCTGATTTTTATTTCGCACCATGGATAAATCGGAGGTTAGAACCATGTCCCACTCCTGCTGCGGCGCTGTTGCCTGCGCCACTACGGGCAAACGTAAAATCGTTTTAGTCGGTAATCCCAACGTCGGCAAGTCCATTTTTTTCAGTTCCTGGAGCGGTATTTATGCCGATGTCTCCAATTTTCCCGGCACAACCGTCGAAATAAGCTCCGGAAAGATCGGCGATGACGTTTTGCTCGACACACCAGGGGTATACGGCGTATCGTCTTTTAACGACGAAGAACGGGTCGCCCGGGATGTTATTCTCGGAGCCGACCTGGCAGTGAATATCGTCGATGCAACCCATTTGGAGCGTGATCTGTTTCTGACTCTGCAGCTGGTCGACATGGGCATTCCCATGGTGGTAGCCCTGAACTTCTGCGACGAAGCGGAAAGCATGGGCATCCACATCGATGCAAGAAAACTGGAAGATGAGCTCGGTGTCCCGGTTATCCGAACTGCGGCGATCAAAAATCGCGGCCTCAAGGAGGTCTTCGGCGCCCTGCCTCTGGCTCGGCCGGGACTTGCCGATCCTGAAGTCGACCAGTCGATCACACATCTGCTCGATCGTATCGATACCCGCCCTGAAGCCCTGATGGTACTTGAAGGGGATGAAGTTGTGGCCGCACGCCACGGCGTTGCCCCGGAAAATGAGCGCGAACGTATCTACCTTCTGCGTCGCCAGCGGGCCAATGATCTCGTCGCGGAGATCGTCGCCCGCCCGGAAAAATCGGCGCGTTTTCGCGACCTTCTGGGACGCTTGTGCCTGCACCCGGCCAGCGGTCTTCTGATCCTGCTCGGTGTGTTATGGGGCTGCTACGAACTCATCGGGGTCTGGGTCGCCGGCGATATCGTCGGTCTTACGGAAGAAACCATCATGCTGGGGCACTGGGAACCGTGGATCCGCAGTCTGGTTAATCCCCTCATTCCGCAAAGCACGGTACTGGGGCAGATTCTCATCGGTGAGTTCGGGATCTTGACCATGACCGTCACCTACCTCCTCGGTCTGCTGTTGCCTCTGGTTGTCGGGTTTTACGTGGCGCTGTCCTTCCTGGAGGACTCCGGTTACCTGCCGCGTCTGGCAACCTTTGTCGATCGCATGATGACCGCTATCGGTCTCAATGGCCGTGCCGTCATTCCGGTGATTCTCGGTTTCGGCTGCGTTCAGCTCGGCACCATTACCACCCGCATCCTCGGCAGTAACAGGGAAAGATCCATTGCCACGGCGATCCTCAATTTCGTGATACCCTGCAGCGCCCAGCTCGGCGTCATCGCCGGCATGCTCGCCGTGGTCGGCTTTAAATTGAGCCTGACCTACGCGGCGGTCATATTTGCCTGTCTGGCCATTCTCGGCACCGTTCTGAACAAAGTTATTCCGGGAAAAAGCAGCGCTCTGCTTATCGACCTTCCCCCCATGCGTCTGCCGCGCATCACCAACATATTGCGCAAAACCTTGATCCGCTCCTTCTTCTTTATGAAGGAAGCCTATATCTGGTTCATCGCCGGGTCGCTGGGCGTCTCTTTGCTGCAGGTAACCGGCGGACTCAAAGCTTGGCAGAAACTGCTCGCCCCCCTGACCGAAGGCTGGCTGCACTTGCCTAAGGAGGCTGCCACGGCATTTGTCATGGGCATGGTGCGACGCGATTTCGGCGCCGCAGGCCTGACGGAACTGGCTCTCTCGCCCTGGCAAGTGGTCGTTTCTCTGGTCGTCATAACCCTGTTTGTCCCCTGCATCGCCAGCCTGATGATACTTTTCAAAGAGCGTGGCCTCAAGGAAGGCATGGCGGTGTGGTTCGGTGCCTGGGTTCTGGCTTTCAGTGTCGGAGGCACTCTCGCTCAAATCGTCCTTTAGGAGCCAACTCATGAAATGGTTCGGCAAAGACAAACCGTCCGTTCACACTCCATCCGTTTGCCCCGATTGCGGATGTCCTTTGCAGGATATCAGTTGGCGCCATTGCCCTCGCTGCCGGCGGGAGGTTACCGGTTGCTCGGGATGCGGCAACTGCGGGCGACATCGATAACTAAGCCCCAACGATTCTTGTCAATTCATTATTTCAGGAGGTATCCGCTCACATGTACCGTGGTATCAAACACTTATCCCTGGCGACCTTGCTCGCAACCTTCCTTGTCTATCCGCTCACAACGCTGGCAGCACATCCCGGGGAAGGCAAAAGTGAGATTGAAAATCTCAAACGTCGCATCGAAGCTCTGGAAGCCGAAAAGTCGGCAACCGAGGCAGAAGAACCAACCCCGTGGTCTCTAGGCAGCTTAGCCGACAAAATCGAACTGCACGGATTGATTGAAGTTGAAAGTTTTTACAATAAACCCGAAGGCGGCGATGAAAGCAGCGACCTGACCCTGGCGACGGTGGAACTGGGCCTCGATATTCAGGCGACCGACTATCTCGGGGGGCACATCCTTCTGCTGTGGGAAGAGGGAGAGACAGAGCCTGTCGATCTGGATGAAGCCGTGATCCGCCTGACCTATCCCCGACCCTTGTGGGGAATGACGGCCGGATTCACCGGAGGCAAGATGTATCTGCCCTTCGGTAAGTTCAACAGCTACATGATTACGGACCCGTTGACCCTGGATCTGGGTGAGACCAACCAGAGCGCCGGGTTGCTGACACTGGAAGGCGACAAATGGACCCTGCAGGCAGGTGCTTTCAGCGGCGAAACCGACACCTTCGGTGATAACGACACCATCGATGGCTGGGTGGCGACCCTGGAGGTTCAACCCTCGCAACAGTTCGGGTTCGGGACCTCGCTGATCAGCGATCTTGCGGAAAGCGATATCCAACTGGTCGAGAACGATGATTTGTATCATGAAAGCGTTATGGGGGCTTCGGCATGGATCTCATATCAGATCGGGCAATTTGGGATGGAAGCGGAATATGTCACCGCCCTCGACAAATTCGATGCAGCACTGGTCGGCCTCTCGGATCTTACCGGGAAGCGTCCATCGGCCTGGAACCTGGAACTTGCCTGGATGCCCAACGACCGCTGGCAGATTGCAGGTCGTTATGAACAGGCCGATGACTTTCAGGATGATGCAACCCGTTACGGAACCACCATCTCATATGGCCTGTTCGAACACGCGGTGCTGGCCGTAGAATACTTGCACGGCGATGCCAAAGGGCCGGATGCCGACCCCGACCATACCGTCACCGTCCAGCTGGCTTTCGAGTTCTGATAAAGGTCGGCCCGAGAAAATCCCATACCTAAAAAGGCCGGGAAAATCCCGGCCTTTTTAGGTAATGATAATGAAGGTCCCAATCTATGCTACTGAAACAACCCCACTCCGCCAATGGAATAGGCACGACGCCTGGGGGTTCCTTTGATTTCCGGGATATGCAACCGGCTGCCGGTCTTGAGAGGATCGGAGAACAACAGGGTCCTGCCGGTTTTTTCATCGTAAGGAATACCTACGGGGCCGGAAAATGAGAAACCGAGGATATCCCCCTCCCGCACCTCGACGGGCACATCGAGATCGATCTGTTTCAGACCCGTTTCCTCAACTTCCAGTACTTCCGAGACCTGAACAACCTGCCATAACTCCTCTCCCGGTCGAAGAATCAACATGCGGAGTCGACAAGGAACGATGAAATACCCGCGCACCGCCAGAAGGGTGCCGTCACCGGGCAGACGGTTGCCGCTGTCGACCAGGGTCAGATTCTCGTCCCCGCTATACTGACGGTTCACCAGTTCGGCGCCGATGTAGTCGAAAAAATCCTGCCGAAGCGAAAACTCGCGCAAAGCATCCATCTGATGCTGGACAAAACCGCGCATGGACTTGCGCAACTGCTCGGCTTCTTCAACGCGTGCACGTTTTTCCCGTTGCAGCGTGCCGGAGACTCTCGTCAAATCGGCGACCTTTTCATGCAGAGTCGTTTTTTCTGCGGTCAGTGTTTCTATATCCTGCCGTGCCTGAATCAACTGCTGCTGCAACTGTTGATTTTCCTTCTGCAGTTGCAGCAGACGCTCGTTCGATCCCGCACATCCCGTCATCAGGCCCAGAAACATCAAACCTGTCAAAATATGGCGCATGCATGCCTCCATACATACCATTGTTCAAACATGCTGGTTCCCATCCGGAGTTTCCGGATGGAGACATGGTACATACTTTAACAAATCATGCTCCCGGGCGAAACCTGGAAGTTCGATTTTAATGTCACTTGGTTCGGATGTGATCCCTGCTTTTCGCATATGCCCGGCAACGAAGGTGGCGCAGAAGAGTTCTGCACCACCCTTGCTCTGCACTCACCATGGCCGATTATTCGCCGCTTTCCTTCTCCATGGTGTCAAGCTGCTGTTTCAACGCCGCCAGGGATCTTTCAAGAGCGTCGATCTGTCCTTTAAGCTGACTGCTGTCGGGCGCTTGCGCAACCGGAGGAGCGACAGGATAGGCTACGCTGCCTCCCCAACCTCCGCATCCGCGCCGCCACCCCAGGCCGCGCCCCCCGCCGCGCCCCCGACCCAAACCTACACTCGCCGGGTTGGCGAAACCGGGCATATCGTAGCCGGCACAAACCCCCATACCTCGTCCCGTCATCGAGCCATATCCTTGCGGTCCGGTTCTGTCTCCTCGTGGCATGTCCTTCTCCTTTCCACCGCTTGAGCGGTCTGTTTGTCGTTTGCCGGAAAAAATCGACTTCAAGAAGATCGATTTAATCAGTAAATGTTATTTACACCTATAAGATAATAACTAGATCCTGGCCTGTCAAGAGGTAAAAAAAACCTCTACTCCACCAGAGCCTCATCGACCGAATGGGTCGGGCAGATAATGGGAGGCAATTCCTTGTTTCTGAACTGCTTCAGGACTTCGGCAACGCTCTGATCTTCGGCCACCCGAAAAATGTCGACCAGGTTGTCCTTGAGCATGTAAAAGGAAATTTCTCCGATGCGGGGTGTGAACAGAAGGTCGATCTTTTGAGCCAGCATCGTCTTGATCACTTTCAATCCGATGAATTTCTTTTCAGAGAGATATTGGTTGGAATAAAAATCTTCGATTTCCTCGGTCTGCTCCTGCATTCGAACGGCGATGAAATAGGGAGCACGCCCGAAATGTCCATGCACGCGGGATTCGAACCCGTTGATATCCCTGACCGGGATGATGGCTGTCAACTCATGGTCGACGGCCGGTTCGACGTGCACGAACACCGACTCGATATGTTCGCTCTGATCCCGAATCGCCTTTTCGGCCAGATCGGCGAGATGATGTGCCCTATAGAGGGGCAAGGTCGGACTGGTAAAAATAATACAATCGACCAAGCGAAACGGACCGGCCTGCCGGATGCGGACTTCGCTCACCCCTTTCACTCCGTAAATCTGATTGACCTGGTTTTCGATGGCGAGAGTCATCTGCGGATCGAGATTGGCGTCGAGCAAAGCCCACAGAGACTGCCGGATGCTGCCTAAACCGAGCTTGAGGATCAAACCTGCGATCAGCAGTATGACCACGCCTTCGACATACCGGATCCCGAGATAATCGAGCAGCAAACCTGCGAACACGACTGCAGAAGTGGCAATATCGAGAAAAGACTCGCCGGCATTGACCTGCAGGGACTGCGAATTGATGGCGCGCCCGATACGGCTTTCCGCCAGGGCGATAAACAAGGAAGCCAGCATCGATATGCCACTGACCATCATGGGCAATACCGGCAAATCTCCTCTGCCCCCGGCATGTCCCAATTTGCTCCACCCCTCCGCGATCAGCTCCAGACCTGCCCAGCAGATGAGCGTTCCCGCCACCAGGGTGACGAAGGTCTCGGCCCGATATAGCCCATAGGGAAATTTTTCGGTCTTTTCCTTGCCGGCCAGCCAGAGTCCAAAAAAACTGGCGAATATCGCCAACAGGTCGGCTCCGCTGTGAAAGGCATCCGCTACCAGAACCGGCGCGTCGTAGCGCCACCCGACAAAAGCCTTTCCCAGCGCCAGAGCAAGGGTCGCCAGCGTTGCCGCCAGGGCAACCCTCTGACCGATTTTAAGGCGGGATGCATGTCCATTTTCGCAGGTGCCGGCCATCTGCCTACCGCTCCTCTGAAACAAGCTGCCGAGTCATGGGCGAACCGCATTTTGGACAACGTTGCTTGAAACAGGGCATGCCCGGTTCGTGAGGAATTTTTACACCACAGGCCGGACAAAAGCAGTGGCTTGGCGGACCGCTGCGACCTTTACGACGGTCCCAGGTCTGGCCACCTCTTCTGTTGCCTCTGCCAAAACCGAAAGCCATATCAACCTCCTGAACTTTCTTTACTTAAATCAGTTATCAAAAAGGTTTCCATCTTTACCATAGGTATTTTTTACACCTACCACAACTTCCGGTAAAAGAAAAGCCTTAAAAAGTCGTTCCCCCCATATTTTCGGGTATGCATTCTCGGACCGCCAAAATACCTCAATTCTGCTAAAATAGAACACAGAGAGTCTCTCCGATTAAGCTGCTCACGCATCCTGCTACAAAGGACAATCCGGCATGAAACCAGTTCATCTGCCTTTTGATATTTTACCGCAGCCGGATGAAACCACCTGCGGCCCGACATGCCTGCATGCAGTCTATCGCTATTTCAATCACGAAATGCCACTGTCGCAAGTCATTCGGGAGGTTCCGAAGCTGGAAGGTGGAGGCACCCTGGCTGTCCTGCTGGCCTGCCATGCGCTGGAGAGAGGCTTTCGGGCCGTCATTTACAGCTATAAAATGCAGTTGTTCGACCCTACCTGGCTTATACCGGGGGGGCCGGATCTGCGCGAGCGCCTGCGCAAGCAGATGCTGTTCAAAGATGATCCCAAACTGCAGGCCGCATCCCGCGGGTATCTGCGATTCCTCGAACTCGGCGGGCAATTGCGCCTGGAAGACCTGACTCTCGATCTGATCCGACGCTTCGTCAAGAAAGAGCTGCCGATCATTACCGGGCTCAGCGCCACCTATCTTTATCGCACCCCTCGCGAATATGGTCCGCGGTGCGAATATGACGATATTCGAGGCGAGCCATCGGGGCATTTCGTCGTCCTGTGCGGATACAACAAGCACGATCGCACGATTGCCGTCGCCGACCCGCTGCTGCCCAACCCTGTCGCCAAACGACAAATTTACCAGGTTCCCATCGAACGGGTGCTGTGCGCCATACTGCTCGGCGTACTGACCTACGACGCCAATCTGCTGATCATTCAGCCACCATACGAGCGAAAAAATCATGCCTCTCGACACCTTGATCGTGGTTGACGACCCTTCTGTCTGGCCCATCGAATTACCGGGTACGGAATTGGTAAAAGCCCGTCATTACCTGACGGATCCCGCATATCAAAACCGTCGACGCGTTAGAGTATTCAACCTCTGCCGTTCGTACCGTTACCAGAGCCTGGGATATTACGTGTCTCTCCTGGCCGAGGCCCGCGGCCATCGACCTCTGCCCGGGGTCTCGGCCATTCAGGATCTGAAGTCGACCAGCATGATCCGCACCGTATCGGACGATCTTGACGAACTGATTCAAAAAAGTCTCCGTCCGCTACGCTCGGACGAATTTGTCCTGAGCATCTACCTGGGGCGCAACCTGGCCAAACGCTACGACCGCCTCAGCCAGCAACTGTTCAGCCTGTTTCCGGCGCCTTTTTTGAGAGCTTTTTTTGTGTACAGCGCCAAACGTCAAAAGTGGCAGATGCAAAACATCATGCCTCTGGCCACCAGCGAAATCCCCGAAGATCATCAGGCCTTCGCCCTGCAGATGGCGCGCGAATATTTTCGTGGCATTCGACCGCGAGCGGCCCGACGCAGCCGGGCCCGTTTCGACCTGGCAATTCTGGTCAATACCAATGAGACGGAACCGCCGTCAAATCCGCGCGCCCTGCGGCGCTTCCTGCGCGCCGCCAGAGAAATCGGCTTCGCGCCCGAACTCATTGGCCGCAACGACTTCGGGCGCCTGGCCGAATTTGACGCCCTGTTTCTGCGCGAAACAACCAACGTCAATCATCATACCTATCGTTTCGCGCGACGCGCCGCTGCCGAGGGGTTGGCGGTCATTGATACACCGGAATCGATTCTGAAATGCACCAATAAGGTTTTTCTGGCGGAACTGCTGCGCCGTCATCGCATCGCCATCCCGGACACCATGATCCTCCATCGGGCAACCCCCGAACCGGTGCTTGAGACCCTCGGCCTGCCCTGCATCCTGAAAAAGCCCGACGGCTCCTTTTCCCAAGGGGTAGTAAGGGTCGATCGACCGGAATTGTTGCGAAGGCAGATCGCCGCATTGCTGGCCCACTCCGACCTGGTCATCGCGCAACGTTTTCTGCCGACCCCCTTCGACTGGCGGATCGGCATCTTCGACCGTCAGCCCCTGTATGCCTGCCGCTATTACATGGCCGATCAGCACTGGCAGATTCTTCGCCACGCTCCGGACGGCAGTCTTCTCGACGAAGGCGCCTGGGACACCCTGCCGCTGACGGAGGTGCCTCGCGCCGTGGTCAGTACGGCACTCAAAGCGGCGAATCTTATCGGAGACGGCCTGTACGGCGTCGATCTCAAACAGATCGGCAGCAAGGTTTACGTCATCGAGGTCAACGACAACCCCAATATCGATGCCGGTGTGGAAGATGCGGTTCTCAAGGAAGATCTTTATCGCCGTATCATGCAGGGCATCATGCGACGCGTGGAAATACGCAAGGGGATAAACAGGGAATGAATGGATCGAGACCATTGCACCTCTTCGAAGGCATCGGCATCGAACTCGAATATATGATCGTCAACCGCCGGTCCCTCGCGGTCCTGCCCGTCGCCGATCAACTCTTGGCCGCCCAGGCGGGACACCTGACCGACGAGGTTGAAGCGGGCCCGCTGCGTTGGTCCAACGAACTGGTACTGCATGTCGTCGAACTGAAAACCAACGGCCCCGCCGCCAGCCTGCAAGGATTGGCCGACGCCTTTCAGCAGGGCGTCATGGCGATCAATCGCCGCCTGGCACCTCTGGATGGCCGGCTGATGCCGACCGCCATGCATCCCTGGATGGATCCTTCCAGAGACGGTCGTCTGTGGCCGCACGACAACAGCATCATCTACCAGACTTACCATCGCATTTTCGACTGTCGCGGTCACGGTTGGGTCAATCTGCAGAGCTGCCACCTCAACCTGCCCTTCTGCGGCGATGAAGAATTCGGACGCCTGCATGCCGCCATACGCCTGCTGTTGCCGATTCTGCCGGCGCTGGCAGCCAGTTCGCCTTTCATGGACAGCCGCCCAAGCGGATTCCTCGATACCCGCCTGCAGGTCTACCGGGACAATCAGAAACGCATTCCCCTCGTTACAGGACGGGTCATTCCGGAACCCGTCTTCACCCGCCGCACCTATCAGGAAGGCATTCTCCAGCCGCTGTACCGAGCCATCGCCGATGTCGACCCGGAAGGCATCCTGCAGGAGGAATGGCTCAATTCGCGGGGAGCCATCGCCCGTTTCGAGCGCCAGACCATCGAAATCCGCATTCTTGATGTACAGGAAGCCCCGATTGTCGATCTGGCCATTGCCGCCGCCGTAACAGGCACGCTGAAAGCACTGGTAAGTCAACGTTGGCAGCCCCTTTCCAAACAGCAGGACTGGCCGCAGGAACCCCTGTCTTCCATCCTCTTTGAGACCATCCGAGACGCTGACAGAGCCATCATCGACAACAGCGCCTATCTGGACATGTTCGGAATCGGTCGACGTCGTGCTACAGCTGGAGAATTGTGGAGACATATCATAACGACACTGGCACCGGAACGGCCCGACGATTTACAGCCGGCCATGCCCGTTCTTGAGAATATTCTAAACCAGGGCCCCCTGGCCCGACGCATACTTCGCAGTTTGGGTGATGAACCTTCCCTCGACAAGCTGGCGGCAACCTACGCCAATTTATGCCAGTGCCTTGCCGAGGGAAAAATGTATCTGCCTCCCTGCCACTGCTGACATGGTGAAACGCCAGCCTGTCAGTAGAAGCGAATTTTCAACCAAAGGATCGCCCCATGTCCCTGCCGTTGCAGATCTTCGTAAGTTGCGAACACGCCAGCAATCGTATTCCCGAGCCCTATCGCCATCTGTTTGCCGGTCGGGAAACGGTGCTGAAAACCCACCGCGGGTACGATATCGGCATTCTTGCCTTTGCCGAGGCGCTGGCGGCCGCCTTCAACGCCCCGCTCCTTGCCGCCGATGTCAGCCGCCTGATCATCGACCTTAACCGGTCACTGGCCAGCAGAACCCTGTTCTCCGAATTTACGCGTCCCCTGCCGGGCAAGGAGCGCCAGGTCATCATCCAACGGTATCATCTGCCGTATTGGCAGGCCGCCGAGGACATCGTTGCCGGAATCACCTTGCAAAACAGCCAGGTACTGCACCTTTCCGTGCACAGCTTCACCCCGGTTCTGAACGGCAAGGTTCGCAATGCCGACATCGGACTGCTGTACGATCCGGCGCGTGCGGCCGAAAAACGCTGGTGCCTGAACTGGCAAAGCGAGCTGCTCGCCGGCCAACCGGCCCTGCGCATCCGCTGCAATTACCCCTATCGCGGCAATGCCGACGCGCTGGTAACCTCCCTGCGCAAGCGATTCGACGAAGACAGATATCTAGGCATCGAGGTGGAAATCAATCAGCGCATCCCTCTTGAGGACCGGGCACACTGGCAGAATCTCCAACAACGGTTGATTGCCTCCTTGCGTATCTTCAACCGACTTTCCGCAGCGATAAAATGATTTTCGACCAATCTTTGTTACACTCGAAACATAATTCCATAAATCGTCCGAAAGTTGACTCCCGTCAACTTTTACAACCGCGCAATAGATTAGTCTGTCACCAGGTCACACCCTCGCTATCACGCAGCATCGGTATTCACCAAGCCGGACGGCTCGAAGGCGAAGCCCCGGGCAAAACTCAGGACAACCTTCATTGCGTGGATATCCAAAACGATTGTAAAGATCAATAACGGCCACCGAAAACAGGGAGGAAAACCATGTATTGTCACCAGTGTGAGCAGACGGCAAAAGGCGAAGCATGCAAAATCAGCGGCGTATGCGGTAAAAATCCGGAAGTTGCGGCCTTGCAGGACAACCTTCTACAGGGGCTGCGCGGCGTGGCTTACTATGCCAACGAAGCCCGTAAGCAGGGCAAAAGCGATTCAGAAATCGACAAGTTCATGCTGGAGGGCCTGTTCGCCACGGTCACCAACGTCGATTTCGACCCGAAGCATCTGGAAAAAGTCATCGGCCGCTGTTACGACATGGAAAAAGAAGCCAGGCAGTTGGCCGGATCGGCTTGCGGCGGCATCGGCAAACTGGTCAGCGGCATCAAGGACGTGTTCAAATCCGGACCTCCGACCGCTGCCAAAGACTGGAAACCGACCGACGATCTGGTCAAGCAAGGAGAAACCTACAGCATCGAGCAACTCCATGCCGACCCCGACATCCGCTCGGCCATCGAGATTCTGATTTACGGCCTCAAGGGCATGGCCGCCTACGCCCACCATGCCATGATACTAGGCAAAACCGACGATGAAATCTTCGCTTTCTTCCATCGCGCTCTGGCGGCTACCTGCGACCCCAACCTCGGCCTGATGGACTTCGTCGGCCTGGCCATGGAATGCGGCAAACACAACCTGACCGTCATGGGCATGCTGAATCAGGGGCACATCGAACATTACGGAAAACCAGAACCGACCAAGGTCAACACCGGCACCCGCGCCGGCAAGGGCATTCTGGTATCCGGCCACGACCTGAAAATGCTCGAGGAACTTCTGAAGCAGACCGAAGGCAAAGACATCAACATCTATACCCATGGCGAAATGCTGCCGGCCCACGGTTATCCGGGTTTGAAAAAATACGCGCATCTGGCCGGCAATTTCGGCGGCGCCTGGCAGGACCAGGCCAAGGAACTGCCGGAATTTTCCGGCGCCATCATCTTCAACACCAACTGCATTCAGAAACCGGCCGCCTCCTATAAGGACCGTCTTTTCACCTGGGACTGCGTATCCTGGCCGGACGTCAAGCATATCGAAGGCTGGGATTTCTCGGAAGTGATCGACAAAGCCCTGGCTTGCCCCGACCTGCCCGAAGCTCCCGGCAAAGAGATCCTGGTCGGCTTCGGTCACGATGCCGTACTGGGTGTAGCCGATAAAGTCATCGAAGCGGTCAAGGCTGGAGCGGTCAAACATTTCTTTTTGATCGGCGGTTGCGACGGCGCCAAACCGGGGCGCAACTACTACACCGAATTCGCCGAAAAAGTCCCTGAGGATTGCGTCATTTTAACCCTGGCCTGCGGTAAATACCGCTTCAACAAGCTGGACTTCGGCGACATCGGCGGCATTCCACGACTGCTCGATGTCGGACAGTGCAACGACGCCTACAGCGCCATCCAGATCGCCATGGCCCTGGCCGACGCCTTCGAATGCGGCGTCAACGATCTGCCACTGTCGCTGATCCTGTCCTGGTACGAGCAGAAGGCCGTGGTCATTCTGCTGACGCTGCTGCATTTGGGTATCAAGAACATCAAACTCGGCCCCAGTCTGCCGGCATTTGTTTCGCCGAATGTGCTCAACTACCTGGTGGAGAACTTCAACATTGCTCCCGTCGATACTCCGGAAACCGACCTGAAGCAAATCCTCGGTTGACTCTGACTGGATATCATGCAGAACAAAAGGCGGCAGGAATTCCTGCCGCCTTCTTCATGGAACGAGACCGCCCCTTTTCCACCGCCGCAAACGGGTCCGGGCGGCGTTTCACTCGAAAATTTGCCCGTCTTGCAGTAGAGCGGCAAAACGCCGGGCATCTTCCTGCATGTGAATGGTGTTGAAAAATACCACTCCCTTCTTACGGCGGCATATCCGTCGCAGCCGCTTCAATTCTTTGTCATCGTAGCGATGACGATACCCCTTTTCCCCTCCTTGCAAACGGTAATAGACGGGACCGCGGCTGAGTATCGGCCCGGTTAGAGGATCTCCACAATGGATCAACCGGTTGGTTCGACAGACTTCGGCGACCAGTTTATGCGGCCAGTTTTCGGGCGGGGCCCAGGCCAGTTGCAAACGCCCCCGGTCGATAACTCGAAAAAACTCTTCCATTCTCAAAACATGTTGGGCACTCGGGTCGAAACTCGGCGGACTTTGAAACAAAACAGACCTTGCGTTCAACACATCGGCAAGCCCGCGCAATGCCTGCCACGCCTCAAGGACCTCATCGGTCGCCCGAAAGCCGCCGCAGCGGGCGAGCGCCCGGGATAAATAGTCCTTATCGAGAAATCGAAAGCTGGGGCAGGAAGGATCGTGGGTGATGATCTGCCATGCCTTGAGGCTGAAAACGGAACCTTCCGGAGCCTTTTCGCGCCACCTGGCGACGGTCTCGGGACGGGGCAACCGATAAAAAGTCTGCTGAATCTCCACTGCCCGCAGCGCTTTGAAATACGCTTCCGGTGTACATGCAAACCCGCAGCATCCCACCTTGATATCCGTTCGAAAAAACATCCCCGCCCCTCTCTCAGGTTTCTGGCCATGAATGAGGCCGACATCGCATCAACCAAAAACTCTTTCTTTAAAGTTTACTCTTTCCAGGCGAAATATCTTCAATTTTACCAATTTAATGAAAAATGTGAACCACCTCTTCTCTTATCCCCCGGGCAACTGTCAGCCATATCAGTGTCCTGCTCGGAAAACAATGACAATGCCGACCCGATCGGGGACGATCTGAAACGATCGAATGTTCCCTCTAACGACGACAGGAAGGCCGTATATAATTTTGTCCGAAACGTCTTGTGGGATAACTCTGTGTTGATAGAATTTATATGTAGAGGTGCAGAAAGGAGGTGCCCCGTGATGAAAGTCAACGTAAAATGTTTTGCCAACCTCTCGAAAGAAGGAAAGTGCGATTATCATGGCGCCACGGCTTATGATATCGCCGATAAGGCAACGGTGAGAGATCTGGTGAAAAAACTCGATCTGGATGAAGATGAAATCAAAATCATCTTCGTAAACCACAAGGAAGAAACCCTGGAAAGCGTGCTGAAAGAAGGCGACCAGATTGCCCTGTCGCCGAAGACCGGCGGAATGTAATTCCTGTTATTTCAGAAGGCCCCAGCCGTATCAATGCCAACTCGAATTCTGAACCGAATAAGACATTCCTGGTTGAGTGTCTTTTTTTATGCCCGCTTTTGCCCTTTTAACATCTCCGGATATGACCAACCCATTGAACCGCCTGAAATGAAATAATAAAATGGGTGAAGTATCTGATCGGTTACGAAGACGATGCTGTTGCCCTTTTGAGCATAACCGCGGTACATCCGATACGACACACCGCGGTCCAATCCTTTCTCTCCCGGGCCGGTGCCTCATGGCGGTTGTCGAACGGTTGCTGGCCGGGGGGCAACTGGTGATATCGGAATACGACGGCCATACCTTCTATCTGAGGGGGATGCACACATGAACGACACCCAAAATGAAGAAAAACGGTATTTCGATACCTGCAAAAACGAATTCTGGCAGGAGGTCTTCGCACTGGAGCTCGATTATCTCACCAAACATCTTGAAGGATGCCGGGACATACTGAGTGTCGGCTGCGGCCCTGCCTTTCTGGAGGCTGAACTGGCCAAACGCAGCTTGCTTTCAGTGCGCGGGGAATTTTTCCTTTGCATCGAAAATGATAAAATTTCACCGTGCACAGACCGGGCAGATGCTGCACTGTACATCCTGCTGGGAACCAAGGGCATATAGCATCGCGACTTTGCGAACCGATACATGTTAAACGACAGAGCAGAGTTCAATTAGTTTACCCCCCGCCCGGCATTCGAGCCTGTCCTGTTTTTATGTGCGTTTCGAATCGACTTCAAACCGAAATCGCGATCGATGCACTGTTCAAAGCCGGGACGGGAGCCGAATGCATGCAATGCAGGAGAGTGTGATGAAATCCAGGAAAATAACAATTACGATACTGGTCGACAATCAGACGCACGAGGGGTTGCATGCCGAACACGGTCTGGCAATGTGGATCGAGGCCGACGGCAGACGGATTCTTTTCGATACCGGCCAGGGCGCCGCCCTGGCAAGCAATGCCCAAGCGCTTGGCGTTGACCTGAAAGATACCGACATGCTGGTGTTGAGCCATGGACACTACGATCATACCGGTGGGATTCCCGAGCTTCTGCGGCAATCCGGAAAAGTCGACGTTTACTGCCACTCCGGAGTCGTACAACCTCGCTACGCCATACGGGAGGGCCGGCCGAAGCCGATTCAGATGCCGACCAAGGCCATGGCGGCCCTGGACAGGTTGCCTTCACAGCGTCTCCACTGGATTCGACAGCCGACATGGCTGACGGAAGATATCGGCATTACCGGCTTCATCCCTCGCGGATCAAACTACGAAGATACCGGAGGCCCATTCTATCTCGACCCGGAAGGGAGATACGCCGATCCGATAAACGACGATCTCGCGCTGTGGATTCGTCAAGACGATGAACTTGTGGTTTGCGTCGGCTGTTCGCATGCGGGGCTGGTCAATACTCTGAATTACATTCGGGATCTGAACCATGGCCAGAGAATCCGTACTGTCATCGGAGGTTTTCACCTGCTCGACGCCGGCAGCGAACGTCTGGAACGAACCATCAGCGCATTGACGGAACTTGAACCGGAAACGGTGATTCCGTGCCACTGCACCGGCGACAATGCCGTTGCCATGCTGCGGCAAACTTTTGGAAAAGCCGTTTTGCCCGGAGCCGCCGGAATGATATTCCAATTCTGAGAACAAAACAGGGATTGCAGGTAGGGAACAGAGGAATGGATAAGGAAGGGGCGTTTTCCCCGCCCGAACCAGGCTGACGGGGAAAACGCTCCGTTTTAGACTATTTCAACTTTTCCACGAGTTCATCCAGGCCCAGAGCCTCGGCCCAGGACACCTCGACATACTCATCACCCTTCTTGAGCATCGGCGTCATCGGCTCATCGTTGTATTTCAGTTCCAGACCGAGCCGTCCTTTCAGACACAGCGGACGCCCGTTGCCGGGAGACTTGGCCACAACACCGACGGCCTTGCCGTTCTTGCGCAGCAGGTCAAATTGACAACCCGCCTCACACCAGGTGCAGGTGACCTCTTCCTTTTCCACTTCCCAGGTGCGGGTTTTCCCGGACAGGGATTTATAGGTAAGAGCGCCTACGGGACAGACCGATACGCAACGGGAGCAGGACACACAGGCCGACTCTGCGAGACTGGCGTCCAACGCAGGGGCGACCTTGGTCCTGAATCCGCGATAGGCCAGACTGATGACGCCACGGTCCTCGGCTTCCTGGCAGGTTCTGACGCATTTAGCGCACAGGATACATTTGTTCATATCCCGATTGATATACGGATTCGAATCGTCGAATTCGTAATCCTTTCTTTCGCCGCCCAAAGCGGGGGCTTTGACATCGTAGCGGAAAGCATAGTCCTGCAGGCGGCAATCGCCGGCCTTGTCGCAGGTCAGGCAATCCACGGGATGATTGGCCAGCATCAGTTCGAGAATGGTCTTTCTGGCCTCGACAACGGCAGGCGACTCGGTCTCGACGACCATCCCGTTCATCGCCTCGGCACAGCAGGAAGCGACCAGGTTGCGAGCGCCCTTGACTTCCACCACGCAGATGCGGCAGCCGCCGTAATTCGGGCTGTTTTCATCGTGACAAAATGTCGGTATAAAGAAACCGGCCCCCGTGGCTGCATCCAGCAACCGGGTTCCCTTCGGGACCGTGACCTCCTGGCCATTTATGGTAAGAGCAACAGTAGACAATGTTACCTCCTTCTATCCACGCAAGATTTGACAATCTCTTTACGTTTGAGGAAATCGGCACGACACAGCGATGCGTGCCGGCTACCGAACGTTACGCCTGCACAATCGCGTCGAATTTGCACTTGGGCACGCAGGCTCCGCACTTGACGCACTTGGATGCGTCGATGGTGTGAGCCGATTTCTTCTCGCCCGCGATGGCACCCACCGGGCAAGCCTTGATGCATACTCCACAACCGACGCACTTGTCTTCGACGATAGAGTACGTCAGCAGTGCGGAACACAGACCGGCCGGGCAGCGCTTATCGTTGATGTGCGCTTCGTACTCGTCGCGGAAGTAGCGCAGGGTGGTCAAAACCGGGTTCGGGGCCGTCTGTCCGAGAGCGCACAGGGCCGAGGTCTTGATGGTTTTGGCCAGTCGTTCCAGAGTGTCGATATCTTCCGGAACCCCCTTCCCTTCGCAGATGCGCTCGAGAATCTCCAGCAGGCGCTTGGTCCCCTCACGGCAGGGCGTACATTTGCCGCACGATTCGAGCTGGGTGAAATTCAGGAAGAATTTCGCCACGTCGACCATGCAGGTGGTCTCGTCCATAACGACCAGACCGCCGGAGCCCATCATTGCGCCGCCGCTGATCAGCGAATCGTAGTCGATGGGCAAATCGAGCTGTTCCGCGGGGAGGCAGCCGCCGGAAGGCCCGCCGCTCTGCACCGCCTTGAACTGCTTGCCGTCGGAAATACCGCCGGCGATATTGAAAACAACCTCGCGCAGGGTGATCCCCATGGGGACCTCCGCCAGACCGGTATTGTTGATCTTGCCGGTCAGACAGAACACCTTGCTTCCCTTGCTCTTTTCCGTACCCATGCTGGCGTACCAGTCACCGCCGTTGCGAACGATGAAGGGGATATTGGCGAAGGTTTCGACGTTGTTCAGACAGGTCGGCTTCTGCCACAGGCCCTTGTGAGCGGGGAAAGGAGGCCGCACCCGCGGCATGCCGCGCTTGCCTTCGATGGAATTCAACAGGGCGGTTTCCTCGCCGCACACGAAAGCCCCGGCGCCGGCCTTGATACGAATTCTAAAGTTGAAGCCGCTACCCATGATGTTCTCGCCCAGGATGCCCATCTCTTCGGCAACCTCGATGGCGAGATTCAGACGGCGGATAGCCAGGGGATATTCGGCACGGCAGTAGATGACGCCCTCGTCGGCACCGATAGCGTAGCCGGCGATCATCATACCTTCCATCACCGCATGAGGGTCGCCTTCCAGAACGCTGCGGTCCATGAAAGCGCCCGGATCCCCTTCGTCGGCATTGCAGACGATGTATTTCTTGTCGCCGACGGCGTCATATACGAACTGCCATTTGGTGCCGGTGGGGAAACCGCCGCCCCCGCGTCCGCGAAGTCCGGATTTTTTCACCTCGTCGACGATTTCCTGACGTTCCATGCTCAGGGCCTTTTCCAGGCCTGCATAACCGCCGGTGGCGATGTAGTCTTCGATGCTTTCCGGGTTGGTACGACCGAGACGGGAGGTGACCGAACGTACCTGCTTTTCATAGTACGGGGATTTCTCCATCACCGGAATCCCCTCATAGGCTGCAGCGCCGCCTGTGACCTGGATCTCGGCCATATCGGTCACCGGAGTCTTGTTGACCAGGTGGCTCTCGATAAGTTTCGAGACATTGTCCGGATAAACGCCGCCGTAGATGACGCTGGCCTGACCGGGCAGTCCCATTTCCACCACCGGCTCGGCATAACACATGCCGATGCAGCTGGTGAAGTCGACATCCACATCAAGGCCGAGTTTCTCCACCTCGGCATTGATGGCATCCATGACCTTGTTGCCGCCGGCGGCAATGCCGCAGGTTCCCAGTCCGACAACGATCCGGGGGCGGTCCATTCTCTTTTTGTATTGTTCCTCAATGCTGGAACGAATTTCCTTCAAGTTGCCCATCGTTTCCCCCCTTACTCGTACTGTTCCAGGATAGCTTCAAGACCGTCCGTGCTCAGGCGACCATGGGTGTCATCATTGATCATGATAACCGGCGCCAGGCCACAGGCGCCGATACAGGCCACGGATTCCAGCGTAAAGCGCAGATCTTCAGTGGTCCCGCCATTCTCGACACCCAGGATATCCTTCAGCCCTTCGAATATCTTCGATCCGCCACGCACGTGACACGCCGTACCGAGACAGACACGGATGATATTGCGTCCACGGGGCTTCAGGTGAAACTGGGAGTAAAAAGTCACCACTCCGAACACCTCGCTGAACGGAATGTTCAGTTCCTGAGATATCTTGTTCAACACCTCCCCGGGCAGATAACCGTAGATATCCTGCGCTCCCTGCAGTACCGGGATCAACGCACCGTCATAATCTCGGTAATGTTCGAGCAATTCCATAAGCTGTACATCCTGCGGCGATTCGACCTCTTCGCCGGTGCACTTGCAAATTGCCATGTTCCTCTCCTCTCCGATTTATTGTATGTTCCCAGGCTTACGGCATCCCATGCCGTCCTCTCCCAAGCACCCTGGGCGAAATCGTACAAGCCGTTGAAAGGGCAGACGACATCGATAATTCGCGAGGCACCGGGATCCGTATCGGCTCATCGCAAAGGCCCCGGAATTTTCGACCCCGTCTGTTGCGCGTACCCCGACCTTAATCTTCGGCATCCAGGTCCGAGTGCAAAATGAAACCGCGCAAGCGGTCAACTATCAGATGTCACATTCTGCTGGAAAGGTATCCTGCTTCCGCTGTTGGAAAATTCGTCGTCATCACACAAGCCGAAATGCGCATTTCGAAGAAGATCCCGGAGGAATAACGACACGCAGGCACGACTCGTCGGCAAACAACGTTTGCCTTAAGGAGCGAACAGTCTAATCAGTCTGGAAGACAAAGGATGGATCAGGTTCTCGACCTCAAAAATAAATAACAATAAGTCCTGCAAAAACGTGCACTTCGACACAGAAAACAAAGACCCCGGAAGGCATCTTGAAACCAACCGTCCGTAAACGGAGCTCATCATGGCCCCATAGGTCTTATAGATAGCATAGCCACATAAGACCTGCGGATGCCGGATCGGGCAAGACAGCCCCCGCGACGCCCGGCTTTTTTCGACGCTGGGCGCAGACGGACTTGCCCCGTCGAAGCACCGTGTGTCTGTAAGTTGTAAGTATCTGTGGAAGGTATAGAAAAAATTCAATTACAAACTGCCTTGGAAACTCTGCCAAAAGCAGCCCTAGAGCTTGTAACATGAGCCCCTGAAAGACGTCAAGAAATTTACAATCAAACGATGGATTTTTCTCTTTTAAATATATGGTTTACGGTATGTGGTGGGGCAATTGCGGGCCGCCAAGGCGTGGGAATAGTTGGGGATTTACTTGCTGGGGTCGCAGGTAGTCGGGGAGATAAAAACAGGGGATGGCCGCGAAAAACCTTTACCGCTTTCGCAACACCCGTTTATCGCCCACCCTTATGGTCAGCTTTTCCTGATCGAAATATTCAAGGAGTGGAATCATGTACTTGCGAGACAACCCGGTCAATTCCCGGAATTGCGGAGGGGTGATCTCCCCCTTTTTCTGCAGATAGGCAACCAGTTTTTCCTGCAAGCCAGACAAATGCCGGGGAGCATAGAAAAGGTCAGCCTTTACTTTGACCACCTTCTCTTCGCGGGCCAGCAAATTGAGATGATCCAGAACATCCTTCTCGCCACTGTGCACCATGGCGCACAGTTCCTTGATGCTGGGCGGCTCGTTACCGCCAACTTCCAAGGCATGTTCCAGCTGCGTCAAAAGCCCCGACTGGCCGACCACCGCGGAAGCACGGTGTCCCGGGATCTTAACCAGTTCCCGGTCGGCAACCACCTTTTCCTCCTTCTCCAGGGCATTAAGCACAGCACCGAAAAAACGAAGATCACTGCGTTTCGGGATATGGGCCTTCAGCTCTTCCTTGCCGATCCCGTCCCTGAGCGGGTTTGCCCGCACATAGGCCTCCACCCCTTCAAGCAGCAGGGATTTCAACTCTTCGAAGGCGTCCTTGGACAGGAATACCCGCGGCTTTCGAACGACCTGAACAATCACACCCCGTGAAAGAAGCCCTGCCAGTGCGGATTCGACCTCTTTTTCCGACAGACCGCTGCGAATAATGAGATCCTCCAGAGACAGACCGGAAAGCAGGCTCTCGCGGATCAGCAACTGGAGTTTTTCGTCGCCCCCTCCCGCATCGAGAGCATGCAGCAACTCCAAGGCCCGATCGGAACGGCGCCGGCGGCGTGGAGGCGCAGGGTCGATCACCACCCCGCCCCCTACGGTAATCTGGGGAGAATAGCTGCGCACGATGAAGTAATCACCGGGCAGAAGCAGAACCGGACTCTTGAGGCGCAGCTGGACGAATGCGGAATCGCCGGGAACCAGACTGTCCCGGTCGAGAAGGATGACTTGTGCGGGAACCTCGTAAGTTGCCGAATGGAGACGCAATGTGGCACGATGCTTCAGTTCCCGTTGCGCCGACGGCAGATAATCGATGCGGGCATCCACGGTGCGGGTGGTGCGAAAAATCCCGCGAGGAACAACGACATCCCCACGCGCCACGTCCCCATGTTCGACGCCCTGCAGATTCACCGCCAGCCGTTGTCCGGCAGCCCCGTTCTCAGCCTTGGCTCCGTGACTCTGCACGCTACGTACCCGCGAGACAAGTCCGGAAGGCAGTATTTCCACTTCGTCGCCGGTAGCGATCCTACCGGATAGCAAGGTCCCGGTTACAACCGTTCCGAAGCCGGGAACGGTGAACACCCGGTCGACGGGCAGACGAAAGAAACCGTGATCCGACTTTTCGTGCACTTCCAGAGCGAGATCAAACAGAGCTGACTTGAGTTCCTCCAAACCGGCATGCGTTTTGGCGGAAACCGGCATGATCGCAGCCTCTTCCAGAAAGCTGCCGACCAGATAGTCCCGAACATCCTCGACCACAAGCTGCAGCCATTCATCCTCCACCATATCGCACTTGGTAATGGCAACCAGACCTTTATTGACGCCGAGCAACTGACAGATTTCCAGATGCTCGCGAGTCTGAGGCATAACCCCTTCGTCAGCTGCGATCACCAGCATGACCAGATCCATGCCGCCTACTCCGGCCACCATGGTTCGGACAAAACGTTCATGTCCCGGCACGTCCACGATTCCGAACTGGATATCGCCCGCCAGTTCCAGCTTAGCGAAGCCGAGTTCGATGGTAATGCCTCGCTGCTTCTCTTCTTTCAATCGGTCGGTGTCCATACCGGTCAGGGCCCTGACAAGAGATGTCTTGCCATGATCGATATGACCGGCGGTACCGAGAATGAGGTGTTTCATGAAAAACCCTTTTCACCACTTTGGATGCACTGGTGGCATGGCAGCAAAAACAGATACGCAGCTTTTCACAGAGGTATTTTGGGAAGAAAATAAAAACCGGAAGGTCAAGATGCAACAACGAGCACCGCAATAGCAATTTCGGAGGACGAAAACATGCGTCTCCAATCAAAGCAAAAAGCCCGACGTATCCGTATATTCAAACAACCGCCGTCGGCGGGATCAAATTGGCGGAAGCGCATGGGAATCGAACCCACCTGGGAAGTTTCTCACCCCCCACACCGGTTTTGAAGACCGGGCGGCCCACCAGCGACCGACGCGCTTCCAATGATTGAATATACCGACAAGGCCTGCGGTCCGCCGGCGGCAATATCCGCGATGGAATCCCTTGCCGGATATCTGAAGGGCCTGAATATTATCCGATAGCTTAAAATTATGCAACCGATTATGCAGATCCTGTACAATTCCTAATGCCAGAACAGCTCTCGCTTTCCCTAAACGGCATAAAGGTTATGCATCCCTGCCCTGGCCCCACTATGACCGAAACCGCTCCAGGATGCAATCCATGAAAGCACTGGCCGCCGGCGCAAGCGCCCGGCCCTGACGGGTAACCAGGTAGAAATGGCGGGAAACATCCAGCCCCCGGACCGGGACGATGGCCATATCACCCCGTTCGCACTCTCTTTTCACCGACAATTCGGAAACAAAGGATATGCCCGCGCCGTTGAGGATCGCTTGCTTTATGGCCTCGTTGCTGCCCAGGCACATGGCTGTTTTAAGGTGCTCGGAAGCCAGCCCCGCTCTGGCAAGTTCATCGCGCAAAGTCCGGTCCGTCCCCGATCCCGACTCTCGAAAAATAAGGGGTTCCTCTGTGACGTCCGCCAGGGAGATATGCTTTTTTTTTCGCCAAGGATGACTCGCAGGCACCACCAGGGAAATCCTGTCCGCGACAAGCGGGGTATGCTCAAGCCCTTTGTCATCGAAGCGGGTGCCGACCACGGCAAATTCAATCTCTTCGCGTTTGAGCCGGTCTATGGTTTCCCGGCTGTCCCCCTGGCAGAGGGTGATAATCACACCGGGGTGCTGTTTGCGAAAGCGAACCATGCAGTCCGGTACCATGTAACACGCGGGAATATTGCTGCCGCCGATTTTCAAAACGACTTGCTCGAGCCCCCGAAAGCGATTCAGGACCTTCGGCACCTCCCGGGCCTCCCCGACCACGCGCCGGGCATGTCCCAGAAGCAGCTTACCCGCCTCGGTGAGAAGCGCCCCCTTCCCGGTCCGGTCCAACAGAGTCAGTTCGAACTCTTTCTCAAGCGACGACACATGCTGGCTGACGGTAGACTGGGTAAGAAAGGTGATTTCCGCGGCCCGGGAAAAGCTGCCGCTTTCGGCGACGGCAATAAACACCTCTAGCTGTTTAAGGTTCATGAAAACCATCCGACAAAATTCATGAGGAGCATTGGGTACGGGCCCCGCTCCGACAAGAGAGGATCTGGGAACGAGGCGTACCGCCCCTTTCCGTCAACGGCATACCTGGCTGCAAACTGGTACATATAGCATGTTTGTCCCGAATCGAAAAGGCAACCGTCAGGCATTACGTCGTTTCAGTTTCTCAGCGTGGCTGTCATGCGATGAGACCGCAGCAAAAGATCGAGAGCATCGTTGATATCGACACAGACTATATCGGCAGCCTGCATTGAGGCCACAGCTGCCCCTTCAAACTGAATAACACAGATGCCTAAGGCCGCTTTTTCCAGCAACAGAACATCATTTCTTCCATTGCCAACCGCCAGCACATTCCCCGGACCCAGAGCGTCTGCATATTCAAGCTTCGCCCGGTCCTGTTGGTCATGACCGATTATTTTCAGGGTACAGGGGATGGTCGCCAACTCCGAGCGGGCACTCGCATTGGTATCTGCCGTTATGACATGCACACCGACTAACGAACTCAATGCTTCGAGCCTGGAGACGACACCGGGAATCAGTTTGCCGTCGGCGGCAAGCGTCCCGTTGAAATCCAGAATAACGTGCTTGATCACGATTTTGCCTTTACCGGGAATATCCAGAGCCAACATGAGCAAACCTTTTCTAAAAAGTGGCCAGACCCCGCCCCTGCGAAAACCTGGCTGCGTTGCTTCCGGCACTATACCGGAAACAGCTGCACCTTCCTTCACGAAATGATGGTGTTGTCATCGAATGTAACGATCGTATCCGAGATACGGCTCACCTGTTCCAGATAGTGGGAAACCAGAAGAATGGTCAGACGATCCTTCAAGCCCAGAAGAAGTTCCTCGATGACTGCAATCGAAGTCTGGTCGAGAGACGAAGTAGGTTCATCAAGCAGCAGCACTTCCGGTTCGAGGACCAGGGCGCGCGCTATGCAGAGTCGTTGCTGCTGCCCTCCCGAAAGGGTGCGGGCATCATCGTTCAAGCGACCCTTGACCTCGTCCCACAGATTCGCCATGCGCAACGCATGCTCCACCTTGTGTGCCATGAATTCCCGGTTTCCCTCTCCGGCCAGCTTGAGGGGAAAGGCGATATTTTTTCGAATGCTCATGGGCAGGGGATTGGGCGCCTGAAATACCATGGCCACCATTTTACGCAACTCCGTCACCGACATGGTCGGGGCATACACGTTGCGAAATCTTCCCTGCAGCTTGATCTCCACCGTTCCGGTCATATCGGCATCCGGCAGGTTTTCCCAGAGGCGGTTGAGAGTCATGAGAAACGTGGACTTGCCGACTCCCGACGGTCCGGTGAGCGCCGTAATCGAATTTTCGGCGAAATCGACATTGACGTTTTTCAGTATCGGACGGTCCCGATAGGAAAAAGACAGATCGGTGACCTTTATCTTGATGGCTTCAGTCATGGTGTGGCTCATGGTCTGTAAAAAACGAAATGGGACAATCCCTTCCTGATACCATAGGCCGTAACGAAAAGGAGAGCGCAAAGAAACAGCAGAACGATAGATGCCCCATACCCCTGCATCAATTCTTCGGAATCAGCATACTGGGATGAGATGTAATAGATAAAGAAAGGCAGCGCTTCGTATTGGGAAAAAAGCGACCGCGGCAGCCCGGCGGAAGCGACGGCACCGGTCAGCATGATGACAGCCGTATCTTCGGCACAGCGCCCGATGGCGAGAATGATCCCGCTCATGATACCCGAAACGGACCTTGGTATCAGTACCAGAAAAATATTCTGCAACCTGGTAGCTCCCAAAGCGAGTGCCGTAAGGCGAATATTCAGGGGGATACCTTCGAGAGCAGCCTGCGTGGTCCTGATGATATACGGCAGCACGAGGAAAGACAACGCAATACTCGAAATGAGCAGACAGGGGCCGATTCTGTCTGAATAGTGCTTATGCAGAAAAACGGCAAATGAAAAGCCGAAAAGTCCGATAACGATGGACGGCATACCGGACAGGACATCGAACAAGGCATCGAGCACTCGTTTCACGCGGGGTCCGGCATACTCGGCAAGGTAGATTCCCGTTGCGATACCGAAAGGGATGGCCCATGCGATGGACAGAACGACGAGAACAAAAGTCCCGGCAACGGCGGGGAAAAGCCCTTCAAAAACGCGCTGTTTGAGAAGCAGAGCCTGCAATGGGGGGGTATCGCCGAAAATAAGAGAGAGATTGAGGGATGCGTGCCCTTTGAAAAACAGGTAACCGAGCAACAAAGAAACGCCTGACAGAAGAACCAGACCGGCCAGCCAGGCGAAAACAACGGTGAAATTTTCGAGAATCCGGGTTTTCAATCTCTTCTGCCCTCTGCAAAGCTGAGGTAGCGAACCAGAAAAGTTACCATCATGGTGAACAGGTAAAGAACAACCCCGCAAGCGAAAATCGACCTGAACTCGGGGCTTTCGTAATCCGCCGCGATTACCAGGGCAATATGCGCGGTAAGGGTTCGGGCCGGCTCCAGAACCGATCCGGGAACCCGCACCGAATTGCCCGCCAGCATCAACGCCACAAGGGTGTCGCCCACGGCCCGCCCCAACGCGAGAATCACCCCGTTGAGCATGCCTTTTTTTGCGCAGGGGAGGATGACATAGAGCAGTTTTTGCGTGCGGCTGGCCCCCAGCGCCTCGGCAGCAGTCAGGTAAGAACGGGGAATCCGGTCAAAACTGTCGCAGAAAAACAGCGTCATGGTGGGCGTGATCATGATGCCCAGCACCAGGGCCGCGGTAAGCACGCATAACCCCGATCCGCTCCGAAACAGTTCGCGAATATAGGGAACAAGGAGAAAAATACCCACAAACCCGTAGATAACCGTCGGAATACCCGTCATCAGCTCGATAAGCCGACGCAATCCTTTGCTGACGGGTTTCGGGGCAATGGTGGCTATCAGAAATGAGCAACCGAGACTTAGGGGAAATGCGACCACCAGGCTCAAAAAGGAGATGCAACCCGTGCCCACGATCATCGGATAGATGCCGAAGGAACCCTGATACGGTGCCCACGGTTTCACCAGGAGTTGGTAAAACCCAGCCTGTTTCATCAGCGGCAGCCCCATGAACACCATGAACGCCAGAATCGCTACGGTGATCGAAGAGCTTGCCAGTGCGGAGAGGAGAAAGGTCCTCTCCGCAACCAGTTCCCCGATTTTTTTCATCGGACGGGAATGAACCCTTTTGATTCGATAATCTTTTTACCGTCCGGGGAATAGAGAAAATCGATGAATTTTTTCGTCAGCCCGACCGGCTCGCCCCTGGTATTGCTGTACAGGCCGCGGGCGATCTTGTAGGCCCCATCCTGGACGGTCTCGATGGTCGGCACGACACCGTCCAGAGCGACGGGAGCCACGGTCGTGTCGATGTGACCGACGGATACATAGCCGATACCGTAGGGATCCTGGGCAATGGCCGATTTCATCGCGCCGTTCGATACCACGACATGGGCAAAGGATGTTATGGCTCCTTTGTCCAGGCCCTTTTTCCAGAAGACAGCGCGGGTGCCGCTGGCTTCATCGCGGGTATAGATGTTGATCTCTCTGTCCTCACCACCCAGCATCTTCCAGTTGTTCACCTTACCGGCAAAAATGTCCTTCATCTGGTCTTTGGTCAGTGCCTTCACCGGGTTTTCGGGATTCACCACCGGTCCGACACCATCGATGGCCCACTGAAACAATTTGAGCTGGTAGCGACCGATTTCTTCGTCGGTCGCTTTGCGGCCGCTGTTACCGATATCGACCAGGCCTTCACCAACCTGCTTGATACCGACCCCGGAGCCTCCCCCGGCTATGCTGATCTGAATCTCGGGGTTCGCCATCATGATTCGCCGGGCGGCTTCCTTCATGACAGGGATATGAGCGGTTCCCCCGGAAATTTTCAACTCCCCTTTTTCGCCCTGAAAGGAATCGAGACTTCCGGAAAAAGCCGGCAAACAGGCTGCAAGCAAAATGGATACAATCAATACCGGTTGAATAAAAGTGATCCTTCTCATACGCTCCTCCAATAATGAAAATAGAAAATAATGCGATTGGAAGCTAGCAAATGCCCCGCCTGTTGTCGAATTGTATTTTTAAATGAAAAAATGCATAGCTATTGATTTTATCGATATCTATGCAGAAACTGACATCTTCATTGCCGGATGTTCAGGTTGTTTTCCCCAAATTCTGGAGACGCCCGGGGATATCCCATTTTTTCATGAGCCTGGAAACGGCACGGGGCACCCTTTCTTCCCATGACTCGTTCGCCACCATTTGGCGACGGATATCGGTAGCGCTCAGTCCCTTCTCGGAGTCCGGCACATCCCGGAGGACATGGGTTGCCAGTCCCAGCGATTTGAAATAGGCCAGTTTTCGCCTCCCCCAATCGTCATAAATGGAAAGTAAAAACAACGCATCGAGAGGAACATAGTATCGATACAACTCGGGAATGTTGACAGGAAACGGAACCACCGAAAAACGCGACAGGTCGATGCCCGCCTCCTCCAGGACTGCGCGTACCATGACGTAACGCTCAAAATAAGTGAGGGGGTTGCACATCGGGCGGCTGCGTTTAGGATCGGCGGATTCATCCCTGGTCAGGAACGGGTCCGGGTTGGTGATCCCGACAACCAGGTGACGGCAGAGCGCCATCCCGGCCAGAAGATAGTCAAGGTGATCGTTGTGGAGGACCTGGAAACGGCCATGAATGACACCGGTTTCGGTCTTCGGAATCGGTTCCTGCATCATGAAGCGCACCTCCTTATCGTCTATGGCCCGTCCCTTGCCCCGCGCCCATTGCGACAGGCAGGCGGATGCATAACAGCGGAATGCCGGACTCAATCGATCTCGAGGGGGATTGCGCGGCCCGGGGTAAACGGCTGGTCATCGGGAGAGTCCATGAGTCCCCACAACTTGCCCCGGTCTAGAAAGTTCAGCACCAGATACATCAATTCTTTGCCTCTGACGAGACTCAGCCCTCCGGAAGCACAGCTCACCTCGTCGAAGCTCTCGACGGCATCACGCCGCACATGCTTCCCGAGCATGACCATCGGCACCGTCTCGCCGGTATGAATCATTCTGCCGGTGGAGGCCGTGGAATGATCGGCGGTGACGACAAAGAGAATATCATCGTCGGGAACAATCTTTTCGATGGCATAGGCGATCGCGGCATCGACGGATTCTATCACTTGCTTTTTAAGAAGAGGATTCTTGGTGTGAGCGGCCTCGTCGGCAACCTTGGTATGGACGTGTACGAAATCGAACGCTTTGGCCTCGCAGGCCATGGCAAGCCGTTCCTGCAGATCCTTGCCGGGGTCGCCGGTATCCCTGACCTTGCGGGTTTCCATGCCGATTGCCTGACCGAGTCCTTGATATACGGCACCGGAAGCGATCATCAGCCCCTTCAGGCCCCATTTATCGACAAACGAAGGCAACCGCTTCATCATTCCGGGCCGTTGCGTGCCGACGGCATTGACGGCGGGGAGGCCCGCTCGGACACGCTGGCGGTTAAGCGGATGTTCGGAAAGTGCCCGATGGCTCCATCGCAGATAGGCATTGAGAAAATTGGCCGTGTTTCGAGCCTCCGGGGCGTCCGCCAGCGAGAGCAGAGGAAAAACCTCCATCAGGGGGCGGCCTTCAATTATCGGATTTGAATCGGTAACGTCCTTCGACACCTTCCCCCTGAGACGGAGAATACCGCCCATCCCACCGGTCGGGAAAAACTCCCCGTCAATACCATAACGGCTGAAATGTCGTATCCTTCCGAAAAGGGCCTGGCAGTTCTGCGGTTCCAGACTGGGTTTCTCATGGCGAAGCACGAGGGTCTGCCCCTGTCTTGTCACAGAAAAGATGCGCGCCAGCAAGGCCACATCGTCCTGCCGGATGTCGAGACCGTCACCCAAAGCTTCCACAAAACCCCGCCCCGGGAAGTCCTCCATTCGGTAACCGAACATTAAAAAGTGGGCAAGTTCGCTGGGCAGAGCCGTCCCCTGCAAATAGGCGTGAAAAAGGCCGTTCATGCCGAGTGATGCTATTTTATCGAGATTTGGGGTATGGGCGGCCTGAAGGGGGGTCCTGCCGTTCAGGGTGGAGTGGCTTCGGTCGCCAAGGCCATCGAGAAGAAGAAGGATACAGCGCATGCCCGGTCCTCTGGAAAAGTGGAATCGACTTTTCAGAGTATAACCTAGTTTTCATCCGGAAACGGCCCTTTTCCCCAATCTATGCGTCAATCTGCTCACTTGCTTGTGCGGCGTAGACAGCTACGCCTCCGCG